>JAFXRI010000065.1 GCA_017526445.1 Ruminococcus sp.
CAGTCAGATTTTTCGTCAGAGTGCATAAATTTGACGCAGGCGGGCTGACGCCCGGCAAGGAAAATTTGTGTGCTATGACGGGAAATATGCAAGCAGATGACGTGCAGAGGCGTTAGCCGTGGGTTGTGCGGTGTTGCCCTTACATAAGAGCGGTGCAGTCATCTTTCCCTGCTCCGATTCCACCGGTTGGGTATACGATCCGGAAGGCATCGACGTTGCAGCTCTCAAAGAGATCAAGGAAGTCAAGCGTGCAAGACTTACCGAGTACAAGAATTACCGTCCCAAGTCCGAGTATCACGAAGGCAGAGGCGTATGGAGGATCAAGTGCGACATCGCTCTTCCCTGCGCTACACAGAATGAGCTCGACATCGAGGATGCTCTCCAGCTGGTGGAGAACGGAGTTATCGCAGTATGCGAGGGTGCCAATATGCCCACCACCGAGGAAGCTACAAAGTATCTCCAGGATAACGGCGTGTTCTTCGTTCCCGGCAAGGCAGCAAACGCAGGCGGCGTTGCTACTTCGGCACTCGAGATGTCCCAGAACAGCGAGCGCGTAAGCTGGACTTTTGAAGAGGTCGATTCCAAGCTCAAGAAGATCATGCAGGATCTCTATCACAACATCGATGCTGCTGCCAAGAAGTACGGCTTCGAGGGCAACTATGTTGCAGGTGCTAACCTGGCAGGCTTCGAGAAGGTCCTTGAGGCTATGAACGCTCAGGGCATAGTATAACGGAGGGATAAGAATGAAAGACGCGGCACAAGCGGACTCATCCTCACACTCATAATGTGCAAGGCTATGAACAGAAAGCTGACTGCCCTGCTCTTCTCCTCCTTCGGAGGATCATCCGGAAAGGGTAAAGCAGGCGAGGCCAAGGAGCCCAAGGCTATGTCTGTTGAGGACGCATATCTGATACTCGAAGCTGCAAGCTCTGTTGTATTCATCCCCGGCTACGGAATGGCTGTTGCTCAGGCACAGCACGCTGTCAAGGAGCTCTGCGACAAGCTGGAAGAAAACGGCGCTGAAGTAAGCTTTGCTATACACCCCGTTGCGGGACGTATGCCCGGTCATATGAACGTGCTTCTCGCCGAAGCGAATGTACCCTATGAGCAGCTGAAAACAGCCGACGAGATGAACCCGATGATGCCCAACACAGACGTTGCCATCGTCATCGGCGCCAACGATGTTGTCAACCCCTCGGCCATAAGCGACGAGTCCTCGCCGCTTTACGGTATGCCTATCATCAATGCCTTTGAGGCTCGTACCGTATTCGTCCTCAAGCGAGGCAATGGCACCGGCTTCTCGGGTGTCGAGAATCCTCTGTTCACCAATGACAACACCGTAATGATCTACGGTGATGCCAAGCAGACAGTATCTTCCCTCGTAAGCGAGTTCTCGGAGGAATGATCTGAAAAAAATACTGCCGCCTGCTGTTCTGCGGGCGGCATTTTTTATCCTGGGCTGTAAAGTGTCCAGCGTTTTATAATGTAACAAAGCAGGGTGATACAATAATAAGCTCCTGTCTGTTACAGGCTTTACATCAGCGGCCTGTCAAAGCCGCAGCTGTCTCAATACTCTATCCCTTTCCTGGCAGATACGCCCCTGTCATAGGGATGCTTCACCGAGCGTATCTCGCTGTGGTAATCGGCAGCGGCGCAGAAGACCTCTGCCGGATCCCTGCCGGTCAGGACAAGCTCGGTGCTTTCGGGGCAGTTAAGGACAATATCCTCCGCAAGGCTCTTATCAGCAGTACCGGTGTTATAAGCCGAAAAGAACTCATCAAGCACCAGCATATCAACTGCTTCATCAGAAATAAGAGCCTTTGCCTCTTTCAGCATAAGGTCCTGTTCTTTTACGACTGCCTCTTTTTCTCTCTCGTCCATTTCCCAGATGAACCTGCGGCATACTTCACAGCATCTGACTGTAATGCCATTTACCGAGCGCAGTACAGTGATCTCTGAGGAACTGCCGTCCTTCATAAACTGGAAGAAAGCCACCCTCATCCCGGCACCTGCGGCGCGTACTGCAAGCCCAGCCGCAGAGGTGGTTTTTCCTCTGCCGTCTCCGCTGATAATGTGTATCATAAGTCTGCCCTCCCTGCTGCGATCATCTATGAGCCTCTGTCCGTACAATGATGTACAAATATCATTTATACTATACTGTTATTATACCGCACTTTTCAAAGGATGTCAATGAATGCTGTTCAGGACAGCGCAGCGCTTTCCCCTTGCGGGTGACGTGCAGACTTTTATGCTTGTCGGTCATTTGCTGTAATCCATTTTCATAAGTATCTGCTTGTCATTGAATACCGGGTTGTCAGATCCCACGCCTATAAAATTCTTTCCGAACATATCAAACATACTGCCCTTTACGGCAAACTCCGGCAGCCTTCCGATAAAGTGCTCACCGTCGCAGAGCATTGCGCACTCCACAGGGGTGACATAATCGCCTTTGTCGTTGAAGCCGCCGCCGTGAGCCCTGATCGGTACCACGGACAGTCTGCCTCCGAGCAGCTCGCTGACAGTCTTATCGCTGCGCTTTATGCGTAAGTTCACATTTCCGTTGCCGGGAATATCCGTAAAGCTGAAATTAGCGCTGCCGGTGTGGGGCACGCCGTATTTGTCTGCGATGCGCTTGTCTGCAAAGCCTCCCAGCAGGACGCCGTTCTCTATGTAGATATGCTTATCCTCCGGGCAGACCACGCCCTCGCCGTCAAAGAAAGTGTTGTTCCAGGTCTCTTCGTCGGAGACATCGTGCATCAGAGTGAAATCATCTGCAAAGACCTTCTCTCCTGTCTTCCCCGTGAGAAGCGAAGTGCCGAGAGCGAGGTTTTCAGCGTTCAGCGCATCCCAGAACTTGCCGATGTATTCATAATACTGCGCCTGGATGATAAGCTCCTCGGGGAGCCCGACAATATTGCAGAAGCTGGTCAGGTAATTATCCGCCATATCGGTGAACTTTTTGAGATCGAAAGTCCGCAGACCGATGCCGAACCAGCCGTCGATGATGTCCTTGCTGTCCTTATGCTTGAATGATATATTCACGGAAACGGAATGATCGGTATTGGAATAATCAAGGCCGAGGCTGTTCTCCATAGCGATATGATTTCTTTCCGAAGTGACCGAACCGGATATGATAAAATCCGGGTGATGCTCTTTCAGATAATCAAGCACCTGCCGGGCAATGTCCATAAGCTCCCTGTCGGAACAGGCCGCCTCGGTCTTGTCACGGTGACGGCTGCCGGTCTCGAGGGTGAACTTGTAAGGCCGTCCCACGGCAAGGTTATCCTTTGCCCTTGCATAGCCCTGCTCATCATCAGTCTTGCCCTGGACATACTGTATGCCCACGCTCCCGCCGTCGTATATGCGGTATGAGGTATGGCTGCGGCTGTCCTTGCTGAAGGTCTTGATCCTGCTTTCCTCCAGATCCACTGTACTCTGTGTGCGGCAGGATGTGATCTTTTCTCTTTCCATTGTTATCCTCCATTCAGTTGACGTTCAGCGACTTCACACGGATCGTGGGACCGCTGTCGGAAACGGGCATCGACTGCCCGCCCTTTCCGCAGGTGCTGGTATCGCAGATCTCAAAATCGTTCCCCACTGCGTCAATATCAAACAGCGCCTGGAATACACTTCCGGTGACTACGTTCACGCGAAGCGGCCCGGCCAGCTTTCCGTCCCTGATGCGGTAACAGATATTCGGCTGGAGAGTAAATGTCCCCTGGCCTGTGCCGTAGTTGACGTTATATATGTAGATGCCGTCCTTCACTCCGGCGATGATCTCCTCGGGGGAAGAATCTCCCGGCATCATATAGGTGTTGGTCATCCTTACCAGCGGAACGAAGCTGAAATCCTGCGCCCGGGAGTTTCCTGTAAGCTCTTCGCCCAGCACCGATGCTGATTTTGCGTCGTGGAGCCTTCCGGTGAGGACACCGTTCTTTATCAGCCAGGTCTCCCTGACTCTTGTGCCTTCATCATCATAAGCAATATAGCCCCTGTGCATCGGAGAACCGCTGTCGCTGATAGATACCAGGTCACTTCCGACCTTCTTTCCCAGCACCCACTCGTCCCGGAGAGTCTTGTCATTGAGCATAAAATCCGCCTCGCTCTTATGCCCGAAACTCTCATGTGTGAACATCCCTGTAACGGCGGGATCAAGCACGCAGACGTAATCGCCGGGTTTAACATCCTCGGCATTCCGGGCAAAGTCAAGGACTCTGCTTATCCTGCGGCGCACCTCATCATAGCCGCCGGTGATGTCCTTCAGCTCCATACTCTGGAATCCTCTGCCGCCGCTGGTGGTGGTGTCGTTCACCACGATGTCGAACCAGTTCCAGACCAGTGCCTGCTGATAATCCTGTTTTATCTCTGCGCCCTTGCTTGAGTAGAACTCCTTGATATGATGCTCCTGATAGTAGGTCACGCCCCAGTTCCTGATCTCGGGCACACTGCCGTCAAAGCACTCCCTGATATAGCCGTTCACCAGCTCTTTACGGTGAGGGCGTGTGAATTTTCTTATATCATTTTCGCCTTCAAACAGCATCACGCTGTCGCGGTTGACTTCAAGCAGCTTCACCATAGGATCGTTTCCGATCCCGGGATCCGGCTCCGCAAGCGCCGCCAGATCGTCAAGCTCCGACTGGATGGCATCAAGGTCGTTTGTAACGCTCGTGTACCACATTTTCCCGTCATACACTCTTATAATGGCGCCAGCCACACCGGCCTCACTGTCCGACATAACTTCTCCGTTCTGTACGGAATAGACAGCATCCTCGGTATGTTCTATGCGTATATCGGAATACAGTCCCTCGGGGAATCTATACATTTCTTCAGCCTCACTTTCAATAGTATCATTTGCCGTGACCATAAGTCCTATAAACTTTTCGGATATGATACAGCGGTATGTAAAATCGGAATTATAACTGCTAAGAAAAATACCGCCGTCTTCGATATGATTATATCACAAAATCCGGTCTGTTTCAAGTAATTTTTATATTAAGGCAACACCGCACAGGGGTTGTGCGGTATTGCCCTAAAGAAATCACTCGTAGCTGCCGCCGCAGTTTTGATGCTGCTGACTGGCTGCGGGAACAGCGATACAGACAGCAGAGATGTCCGTGACATACTTTCCCCGAGAGAGCGTCTCGGTGTCGAAATACAGGATTCCCCAGACTGGGTGAAGGCACTGCCTCAGGCTTCCACCGCCACGCAGATGTTAGTGGTGGCCGGCTATGATACCAGCACCGCCTGGGTATCGATGCACGAAAAGGACGAGAACGGCAACTGGAAACGGCTGATGTCCACCCCTGCCTTCATAGGAGTGGACGGCATCGGTCAGGCAAGCGAGGATGTGAGCCGTACTCCCCAGGGTGTTTACGGCTTCAACAGTGCCTTCGGTCTTGCAGATGACCCAGGCTGCGCTATCCCCTATTATAAGGCGGACGAAAACACCTACTGGTCAAGCGACAGCAGAGAGGGTATGCACTACAACGAGCTTATCAAAGACCCGAAGGATGTCCCCGGTCTCGACCTTGAATGCTGCGAACATATCGTTGATTATGAATATTCCTACCAGTACTGTCTGAACATCAGCTATAACGAGGAAGGAAAACTGGGTGCAGGCTCGGCGTTCTTTTTGCACTGTCTCGGCACCACGACTCCCTATACCGAAGGCTGCGTTGCTATCCCGGAGGACAACATGAGGTACGTAATGAAGCACGTCAAGCCGGACTGCGTTGTTATAATCGACACGATGCAGGCTCTCGGCGCAGAATTCTGAACCATATTTCAAATGATCGGGGGAGGTAAAGCCGCGGCTTTTGCAGCGCAAGGCCAATAGTGCCGTAACCGTCAAACCCTCCGCACCCATAAATGAAAAGCCCCCGCGTTTTCGGACGCGAGGGCTTTCGGTAGTGCACCGTGTACGCTGGCGCACTGCAAGGGACTCGAACCCCTGACCTACTGGTTCGCAGCGAACGTGCGTTCTCGTTGTCGCACGCAATTTCGTTAAGCGATTTAAGGTAATGCGCAGTTTTGTGAAGCATAACATCAGGTGATCAGAGGTCATTTATGGCGGGGTTTCGGGAAATTAGTGCCCTGAGGGTTCGGGGGCGAGGGGGAAGTGATAGGAGTTTATGAAGCTGTGGTGAGCATTACTTTTTTTTCTAAACACTTAGTCCTTTGAAGCTTCAATTATTTCATCGGCAATTTTATAGTATTCATTAAATTCTTCACCCTCAATTACGTTTAACAATTCTTCGATTGTTTTATTGGCTTCTTTTTCGTTGGAAAAGTTGCGTTCAATTCTTTTACTAATAAGAGTGTATGTGTTGTTTTTTGATTTCGTAATCTGTTTATTATATTTCTTGAACCTGTCTATAATCGAGCTGTCCTCTGGGTTTTTGGGTTCAAGATGAATAGCGATCTCAAGCTGATCCGCGAAGCCAAATCTTTGAATGTATTCATTTTTTTCAAGAGGGAATACTTCAATGTGAAAATCAAGTTTGCGCCATCTTTGATCTTTGATTATCTGCCAGTAACCGGGATGAAGACCGGATATATCAAAATATTTATTTAATTCTTCATTATTTTTCAGCCAGGAATCGATACTGTTCAGATACCTTTCGTACTCATCTCTCGCCGGTTCAATCGTATCTATGAATTCTTTGTATTTTTCAGCTCTTTCTGAACAAACCGGATATGATTTCATAAGATTCTCCTTCTTTATATAGTCTTTGAATTCCTTAAGCAGCCACCTTGTCCTTTCATCTGATGGCAGCTCAATACTTTCTAACACCTCATATAATTGTCCATAAGATATATTTTTAAAAGATGTTTCATCGGCGTCGCTTTTATTGTATTCCGGCTTTAGATAAAGACAGACAAGATTCTTCCCTTTGTAGTTTTTTTCTTTTAAAAGCTGCTCCAGACTGTTTCTATAATCCTTTGTCTGATTGAATTGTTCATCGGACCAAAGCTTATTTTCAATAGCTATCAGATACTTACTCGTACTTACGAGGATATCTATTCTGCGTCCGTCATTAAAGATATATTCCGGATGAACAGTAACATTATCATCATTTGAAACAATATCCTTAAAAGCTTTATCATTATGGACTTCCATATAATAAAACGATAGAAGAGCATTAAGCATACCGTACCATCCATTAGATAATTTCGGATCAAGAAAATACGAAATCCATTGAGTAATGTAAACTTCTTTATTGTTGATTCCAAATATTGCAGGAAGGCTTATGCTGTTATCCCGGGGGCATTCAGAAAGTTTTTTGGCTATTTTTTCTATTGTTATTTCTTCCATTTCAGGTTCACCTCTATAACGATCATACCAGACCCTTCCCAAATTGTAAACACCAGCTAATCCTCATCAAGTCCCGGGAACCCATCCGCCAGCGCTTTCCTTGGCAGGATATCCGTATAGTAAGGCAGCAGCTCCGCAAAAAAGTCCTTCAGCGGCAGTGTATAGCCCGAATGTCCGCCGCCGGGAATGCGGCGGAAGCGTGCGTTGCCGAGCAGTTCTTCCGTAAACTTGTGGTCTCCGAGCAGCTCGTCGTTATCCCCGACGATGCAGCTCACGTTGCTTAGGTCTATCTGCGAGAGCAAACCGAACAGCCCGATCAGCTGCTTGATATCCCTGCGTGGGCGGACATCACCGTCAAATGTCAGAAACGACATCAGAAATGGGTTGACGAGCATCACGGGATGATCGCACTGTGCGCTCAGAACTGCCGCATAAAATCCTCCGAGGCTTGTACCGACGATGATATCGGGGCGCCTGTCCGCAAGAATGTATTTCAGGCGGCCGAGAATGTTTTCGGGCGGCACGTTATCGTAATCGAGGGAGGGCGCTATGATCTCGCAGCCGAGGGCTTCAAGCGCCTGATATGCGCTGTTTTTGGGGCTGCCGTGATAACCGTGAATGTTCAGTATCTTTATCATAAAAAATCCTCCTGTCCCTGTTTCAGCTTTTCAAGGCATTCCTCACAAAGCTCATTATATGTAAGGTCAAAACCGTCCGGAAAAATAATGATCTTTTTCCCGAAGATCTCAAGCCTCAGCATCCCGTCTGAAAAGCGTTGATCTGTAATATTATCAAGCAGCTTATAGATAAGCATAGCCAACATGAAAAGGCGTGAGATCACCTCCGGGTCTTCACCTTCATAATGTATATATCTTGCAGCCTCGGTCAGTTCAGAGGTAAATCTGTGGATCGCATTTATGAGCTTTATATCATCAACAGAGAATGTTCCCTTTCCGATAAGCTCCGAAAAATATGTCCAAGTCTGTTTATAATTCGGGATTATCGAAGTAATGTCTATTTCACCGTTACGGATCTTTGTGGTAAAGTAGACCCAGTTTTCGGTCAGCACCGTTCTGATCTCTCCGCCTTTATTCATTTGC
>JAFXRI010000066.1 GCA_017526445.1 Ruminococcus sp.
CGAAAGCTCGATGGCGAGATCGTCCTTCCTGAGCCCCATAGAGGTATCGGTCAGCGACTTGAAATAGAGCTTGTCTATGGCATCGCTGGCATTGGAGATAAGCTCCCGGAGGAATATCTCCTTGTGAGTGTAGATCGAATTGATCATCATATCCAGCAGTCTTTTGGATTCTGCCTTGAATTCTTTGGTCTGCATAGTAACCCTTCCTTTTGTCAGAATTTTAGCACTCGAAGCCTTTGAGTGCTAATCACAATTATTATTATACCTTAATGTTCGGAAATTGCAATAGGTGTAACAAAAATTCGCAAGTTTGTTTACAATTACGAAACAATGCCCTATTTATTGGAATTGCATTTTTATGGCAGGAGTGGTATAATATATTCTGTGTATTAAATCTTGTGACCGGTGAAGGCCGGCTGAAAGGAATGTGGATACAATGGACCTTACCGGAGTTTTCAAAGATAAAAAGCCCAGATTCTCCTTGGAGATATTCCCGCCGAAGGATCACACCGGCGGTGTGGAGACGATATATGAAACGCTTGACGGACTGAAAGACGTCCGCCCCGAGTTCATCAGCTGCACCTACGGTGCGGGGGGGAACCTTGCTGACAGCTCGACTATCGAGATCTGCTCGATAATCAAGGAGAAATACGGGATACTTCCGATCTCACATCTCACCTGTGTGAACAATACAAAAGAGGACATTGATGTGATCCTCACCAGGCTAAGGGAGAAGGGCATAATGAACATACTGGCGCTGAGGGGCGACCTGAAGCCCGGTCAGGAGCCGAAAAATGATTTTGTCCACGCATCCGATCTGGTGACTTATATCAAGGAGTTTGATCCGGGGTTCTTTATATCAGGTGCCTGCTATCCGGAGGGGCACCCTGATTCCTCGGACCTGATAACTGACGTGCTGGACCTGAAGCGCAAGGTGGACTGCGGCACAGGACATTTGATCTCGCAGCTGTTTTTCAACAACGAAGATTTCTACCGCTTCCTTGACCGCTGTGAGCTGGCGGGGATAAACGTCCCCATCGAGGCCGGTATCATGCCCGTGACCAACAAGCAGAGCATACTGCGAATGGTATCCATGTGCGGAGCTTCGATACCCGCAAAGCTTTCAAAAATACTGAACCGCTTCGAGAACAATCCCAAAGCACTTGAGGAAGCCTGCATCGCTTATGCGATAGATCAGATAATCGATCTCATCTCCAATGACGTTGACGGCATTCATCTTTACACGATGAACAAGCCTTATCTTGCAAAGCGCATATTTGACGTTATCGAGCCGATGAGATGACCGGGGAGGCCTTTTGTTGAACTTTGATCCTTCAAGCCCCGACTATCCGCTGTATGATACACAGCTTGCGATAGCCAGGCGACAAGAAAAACGGCAGATGTTCATTGACTGCTCAAAGCTGGGCGCTCTGCTGATACTGTACAATATACTGACACGAGTCACCAATTATCTGTATTATATAGTTGCTGCCAGCGTACACAGCGGGAGCTTTATCCCCCTGCCCTCGGATGCAATAAACTACCTGCGGGAGCATCAGGAGGTGGTGCAGTCCACCACATTCTCAATGGCAGGCAACCTGTTCATAGTGGCAGTGAGCGTAACGGTCGTGCTGGTGGCGGCACGGTTCCTCCTGAAGGTACGCCTCTCGGGGATGGCGCGTCCGAGATTGAGACATTTTTCTCAGGGCATGATGTGGATGCCGCTGTGCATCGTTATCAATACCGTCATTGCTATTATCGTGACGATCCTGCAGAACTATCTGTCAGCCTTCGGAGTCACGATACCCGAGAGCGACTTTTCTATCACGACGCCGACGACTCTGGCGATAGTCTTTCAATTTGTCTATGTGATAATAGTCGGCCCTTTTGTCGAGGAGGTAGTTTACCGCGGGCTTATACTGACTCTTCTGAAGCCTTACGGCAAATGGCTGGCTATATTTGTCTCGGCACTGATCTTCGGTATGATGCACGGGAACATCCCGCAGATGGCTTCGGCCTTTGCTTCGGCGATAATAATGGGCATAATCGCAGTGCAGTGCGATTCGATAATCCCCACTCTTATCATACACATTATGAACAATATCACCGCCAGCATCACCGATTTCACCGATGCTCTGGGTTGGAGCGGCGGGTATGACCTGTATATCTGTATCAAGATACTGATATTTTTCGCAGGCTTATTTGTAGCATTCACCTGCTGGCGGAAGCTCAGGATAAAAGAAGGCACCTATGCTATGACCGGAGGACAGAGGGCAGCGGCGGTGTTTACAAATATCCCGATGCTGGTGTATCTCGGCTACCTTTTGTACCAGCTGGTAAAGGGCATCGTGGAAGCAAACTGATGGGAGGATACCGATATGAAAAACTACACTCTTATAGGCGGGAAGCTGGGACATTCCCTCTCGCCGCAGATACACGACAGGCTTTTTGCTCTGCGGGGCAGGGAGGCTTCTTATGACCTTACCGAGCTGACTGAGGAAGAGCTTGCACAGGACATAGGCAGACTCAGGGAGCTTGACGGATTCAATGTTACTATCCCGCACAAGCTGGCTGTGATGGACCTTATGGATGAACTGGACGAGACTGCCGGACTTTACGGGGCGGTGAACTGTGTTGCCAACAAGGACGGCAGGCTCATCGGATACAATACCGACTGCGACGGATTTTTACAGTCGGCGGAGGAGATGGGAGCCAGGCTCTCCGGCAATGTGCTGCTGGTGGGCTGCGGAGGCGTGGGCAGGATGATAGCTATCGCTTCGGCGCTGAGAGGTGCTTCGCTGACCGTACAGATACTGGAATCAGACAGACCGATCGCAGATACGGTGGTGGGCGAGATCAGAAAGCTCGCTCCCGGTGCTGAGGTGAGACTCGTGACTGCGGAGACAGAGCACGGCGAACACTATGATCTGCTGGTCAATGCCACACCTGTGGGGATGTTCCCGAAAACGGAAGCTTGCCCGGTATCGGACGGACTTATCGAACGAAGCGATGCGGTGTTCGATGTGATATACAATCCTCTTGAGACACAGCTCATCAAGAAGGCAAGGGCTCTCGGAAAGCCTGCGGAGAACGGTATGGCTATGCTGGTATGGCAGGCAGTTACCGCTCACAGGCTCTGGGACGGCGACGTGTATTCCACCGCCGAAGTCCGCGGAGTTATCGACGAGGTCTCAAAGCTTATCTGAGGTGAAAGTATGAAAACATTATTTCTGTGCGGATTTATGGGCTGCGGCAAGACCACTGTGGGTATGCTTCTTGCCCGGAAGAACGGCAGGATATTTGCCGATATGGACGATTACATAGAGGACTACGAGCATCGCACTATCGCCGAGATATTCGCTTCCGACGGGGAGGCGCATTTCCGCGCCCTTGAACGGGAGGCTGTGGTCAGGCTCAGCGGCACCGGATATGTGGTGGCCACAGGCGGCGGTGCTATGGTGGATCCCGTGAACGCCGAGGCCGCATGGCAGGGCGGTACAGTAGTATTCCTCGACACGCCCTTTGAACTTTGCTATGAAAGGATCAAGGGAGACAAGCGGCGCCCTCTCGCTGCTTCTGCTTCCCGGGAGGAGCTGCTTGCAAGGTATGAGGCGCGCAGGAGCGCATACGTTGCTGCCGCTGACCATATCGTGGACGGGAGCGGTTCGCCGATAGAGATATGCGGGCTCATCAGGGAACTGATACCTGAGTGAGCCGATAATAAACTTCTGAAACAGATATCCCGGGGAGATGTCTCCCGGGATATTGTCATATTAGCTGTAAAACGAAGGAAATGTTTGTGCAATATGCATCCATAAATAACGGACGATCCGGACGTATATATATCAGGACAGCACCGCACGGCCTGAAAGGAGAAGGGACTATGAAACTGAAAAAGCTTACAGCATTTATCATATCTGTTACGGCGGCGATCTCTGCCGTATCCTGCGGAAGCACCGCTTCGGGCGATGCGGATACTATCAGCAGAGCTCCTGCAGCTGGAGAGGCGGCTTCTTCCTCCGCGCCGGATGTGAGCGCCCGGGAGGATGATGCCCCGTCTCAGAACAGCGGTGGAGACAGCAGTGAAGAAAGCCTGACCTCTGCCGAACTTTCCGGGGAGGGGATAAGAAAATTCGGCGAGGAGTACGAGTTTGAAGGCGTTGCCGGAGAGCTTGACAAGTCCTTCCGCGAGGCGGCTCTTGATCTCTCGGCTGAGCTTCTGAAAAAAGCTGCTTCCGGGGATATTGCCGAGGGAAAGAATGCCCTTGTTTCTCCGGAGTCGGTGATGTTTGCGCTGGCGCTTGCCGGAAACGGTGCCTGGGGTGATACCCGTGCCGCATTTGAAAAGCTGCTGGGCGGGGATATGGATAATGTTAATAAGAATCTCTGTGCGCTTATGACCTCGGCGAGAAAGTCGTCAGATCCCAGGTTCAGCATAGCAGATTCTATCTGGATCCGTGAAGGCGGGAGCATAGTGCTCAGAGACAGCTATGCTGAGCTGTGCAAGAAGCGCCTTGACGCCGAAGGCTTCATCGCACCCTTTGACGATGATACGCTGAGCCGTCTCAACGGCTGGGTATCGGAAAAGACCTCGCATATGATAAACAGCATCAAGGACAGGTTTTACCACAACGAAGCGGCTGTGCTGGTGAACTGCATCGCCTTCGAGGGGACCTGGCAGAAGGAATATACAGACGGGCAGATAGATGAGAACGGGATATTCACTAACGCTTCCGGACAGGAAGAAAAGTGTGTTATGCTAAGCTCTACGGAGGACAGGTACCTCGCAGACGATAAGGCGGTGGGCTTTATGAAGCCTTACGGCGACGGAAACTATCTCTTTGCGGCAATACTCCCCAACGAGGGGATAAGCATCGGGGACTATATCTCCTCCATGACCGGCGAGAGCCTGTCAGAGTTTCTCTCCTCTGCGGACGGAGAAGTCAATGCATCTGTGAAGATGCCCGAATTCAAGTTCGAGTGGGGAAAGAGCATAGCTGAAAACATAAAGGAAATGGGGCTTGAGGCTGCATTTGACGGGAATGCTGATTTTTCCGCGATGGCAGAGAACTGCGGGCCCGGCGACCTTGCGATAGACGATATAATCCACAAGACCTTTATTGACCTTAACCGTAACGGCACCAGAGCGGCGGCAGTCACAGCCATAACTACGAAGGGCTTTGAAGACAATGCCGAGCCGGAGATCAAAGAAGTGACGCTTGACAGGCCTTTCATCTTTGCGATAGTTGAGGCAAGGTCCGGACTGCCGGTGTTCATCGGGACGTTAAATTCGGTGCAGGGATAAAAAACACATAATGCAGCAGGGCGGCAAGTCCGGAACAGCAAAAATGCTCCGGGCTTGCCGCCGCTGTTGACAATCGGGCCCGGATGTGCTATAATCAAGATACACCCCAGGGGGGTGGGGTGAGCCGGGCGGCAGGTTTTGCCGCAAAGCAAGCTTTTGAGCTTATAGAAAGAGTTGCGATATGAAACAGTATGATGTAAAAGGTATGACCTGTGCTGCCTGCGCGGCACGAGTCGAGAAAGCCGTAAATGCCGTCGAGGGTGTCGATTCCTGCGCGGTGAGTCTTCTTACAGACTCTATGGGCGTGGAGGGAACGGCTTCTGAGGAGGATATTATCGCTGCCGTTGAGGCTGCGGGATATTCTGCATCGGCAAAGGGTAGGAAAGACAGCACTGCGGCAGGAAACGCTCTGCCGGAGGATACGGAAACACCCAGGCTGCTGAGGAGACTTATATCTTCGGCGGTCTTTCTTGCTGTGCTGATGTATTTCTCTATGGGGCATACAATGTGGGACTGGCCGCTGCCGGATTTCTTCGAGGGCAACGGTGTTGCCTGCGCTCTTGTGCAGATGATGCTGGCGGCTGTTGTTATGGTCATCAACCAGAGGTTCTTTATCAGCGGGTTCAGGAGCCTTGCACACCGCTCGCCGAATATGGATACCCTTGTGGCGATGGGTTCATCTGCTTCGTTTATCTGGAGCAGCTATGTGCTGTTTGCTATGACTGGGGCGGCAGGCCGGGGCGATACCGCTGCTGTTCACGGATATATGCACGATCTGTATTTTGAATCAGCGGCAATGATACTGACTCTCATAACTGTGGGTAAGCTGCTGGAGGCCCGTTCCAAGGGCAGGACAACCGATGCCTTGAAGGGACTGATAAAACTCACTCCGCAGACCGCTGTCCTCGTCAGAGAGGGCGAGGAAGTTACGGTGCCTGTCGGGGAGCTCAGGGAAGGGGACATCTTCGCTGTGCGCCCCGGGGAGAGCTTCCCCGCTGACGGAGTAGTTACCGAGGGCAGCAGTTCCGTTAACGAGTCGGCGCTGACCGGAGAGAGCCTTCCTGTGGACAAACAGCCGGGGGACAGTGTCTCGGCGGCAACGGTGAACACTTCCGGCTATCTCAGATGCCGTGCGGTGCGCGTGGGGGAGGAAACTATGCTCTCTCAGATAATAAAGACGGTAAGCGACGCTGCCGCCACCAAGGCCCCCATCGCCAAGCTGGCCGACAGAGTATCAGGTGTGTTCGTGCCGGCAGTCATTGCCATAGCGGCGGTGACGGTGCTTATCTGGCTGCTGGTCGGTCAGACCTTCGGATATGCCCTTGCGCGTGGGATATCGGTGCTGGTGATAAGCTGTCCCTGTGCGCTCGGACTTGCTACACCCGTAGCTATAATGGTAGGCAGCGGGGTGGGAGCCAAAAACGGCATACTATTCAAAAATGCAGTCTCTCTTGAACAGGCAGGCAAGGTGAAGATCGTCGCTGTGGACAAGACCGGGACCGTTACACGCGGGGAGCCGGTGGTCACCGAGCTCGTACCCGCCGAAGGCGTCAGCGAAAGAGAGCTTGCCGAATGCGCTTATGCTTTGGAGAACAGGAGCGAGCATCCTCTTGCTAAGGCTGTGACGGCTTATGCAGCGGAGAAGGGGATCCCGCTGAGGGAGATCACGGATTTCCGGACTTACACCGGAAGCGGCGTGAGCGGTATGCTTGACGGCAGGACGGCTGTGGGCGGAAAGGCCGGTCTCGTGAGCGGATATGCGCAGATAACTCACCGTCTGGAGGCCCTGGCGGAGACGGCTTCTTCTGAGGGAAAAACGCCGCTGTTCTTTGCTTATGACGGCAGACTGCTGGGCTTTATCGCTGCTGCCGATGTGATCCGTGAGGACAGTGCCGAAGCTGTTGCTCAGCTGAACGGTATGGGGATAAGCGTTGTGATGATAACCGGCGACAACGAGCGGACGGCACGGGTAATAGGAAAACAGGCGGGTATCAGCAAGGTGGCGTCGGGAGTGCTGCCCGACGGCAAGGAGGCGGTCATCCGGGAGCTCTCGGAGCAAGGGATGACTGCTATGATCGGCGACGGGATAAACGATGCTCCGGCGCTGACACGGGCGGACATAGGCATTGCCGTAGGCGGGGGAACGGATATAGCGATCGACTCTGCTGATGTGGTGCTGATGAAGAGCCGCCTTTCGGATGCTGTCGCAGCCATAAGACTGTCAAGGGCAGTGCTCAGGAACATCAAGCAGAATCTTTTCTGGGCTTTCTTTTATAATTTAGTAGGGATACCCATAGCTGCGGGAGCTTTTGTCAGGCTCTTCGGGCTCGAACTGAACCCTATGTTCGGAGCGGCGGCCATGAGCTTGTCGAGCTTCTGTGTGGTGACAAATGCCCTGCGTCTCGATCTCGTGAAGGTACACGACTCCGCCCGCGACCGTAAAAGGGAAGCGATCGGAGACGTGAAGATAACACCTATATACAAGGAGGAAAAAGCAATGAAGAAAACGCTTAAGATCGAAGGGATGATGTGCAAGCACTGTGTTGCTCACGTTACAAAGGCTCTTGAGGCGATAGAGGGCGTCGTACCCGAGGTATCGCTGGAGGACAAGGCGGCTTATCTGACTCTTGAGAAGGATGTTCCGGATGAGGTGCTGAAAAAGGCTGTTAGTGATGCGGGATATGAGGTGATCTCGGTTGAAGGCTGACAAGAACGAGATGACACGTCTTATAAGGACGGCCAGAGGGCAGCTGGACGGCGTGCTCAAAATGATCGGGGAGGACCGCTACTGTGTGGATATCTCCAATCAGGTCATGGCGGCAATGGCTGTTTTGAGAAAAGCCAACCGCGAAATAATCAAGGCGCATATGAACTGCTGTGTGCGGGAGGCGGTCGGTTCACCCGATGCGGAGCAGAAGATAGCCGAGCTGTCGGCGCTCATTGAAAAACTCTGAAATGACTGTCTGCGGAAAGTCTTTGTGCAAGATGCCATAATAATGACAGATGTCTGCCAGATCAACGGCGCCCGATTGCCTTTATATGGTGTCAGAAGCCCCGAAAACAGAGCGAAAACGGCAATATTTTGTGCCTTTTTAAAATTTCCATACGCGAAAAAAAGATGTATTGAAATGTTATCGAAAACGTTTGAAACAGTTTTCATCTTACTTTTTTGATTAAAGCTTTGTTTATTTTGTACCAATAATAATTACAAAATGTAGTCATTGTGTTACAAAAAGTAAATGGATAAACTTACCAAAAACGTTAACTGAGGATCGCCGAAAGTTAACAGATGTTTACCCGAGTGGTGGTTACAAAATGGTTACAGTGAGGGATTATTTGTAGGCAAACTGCACAAAAGAAGCCAAAGTCTTTTGGGCATAACTCCATATTTTATTACACAGAGCAGAAAATAACTTAAAAATACTTGAAATCCACGGAGAATTATTGTATATTTCTATTAACGGAAACGTTTGAAATACTTGGCTCGTTTTGAACGCAGAATACAACTTAAACGTTTAAAATGACTGAAAGGCGGAAATCTCATTGGTTTCACTGAAAGACATTTCCGTCCGTTGCGGCGTTTCGGTTGCAACAGTGAGCAAGGCGCTCAATGGTCATAAGGATGTCAGCGAGGCTACGAGAGAAAAGCTCGTCCGCACTGCCAGGGAGATGGGGTACTTCCCCAACGCTCAGGCACGCGCCCTCAAAACGAACAGAACGTTCAATCTCGGCGTGATGTTCCTGGATGAGGCGGGAAGAGGACTGACTCACGAGTTCTTCGCAAAGGTACTTAACAGCTTCAAGACTGAGGCAGAACGCGCAGGCTACGATATAACCTTTATAAGCAATAAGGATATAGGCGGGCGCAGGATGTCAACGTATGAACACTGCAAATACCGGAGTGTTGACGGGATCGTTATTGCATGCACCGATTTCACAACACCTGATGTCTTCGAGGTCATAAACGGCGACATACCGGTCGTCACTATCGACCACATCTTTGACTGCCGTACAGCTGTCGTTTCCAATAACGAGAGCGGTATGGAAAAGCTGCTGAATTATGTTGCGGACTGCGGTCACACAAAGATCGCATACATCCAGGGCAAAAGATCGGCCGTTGCCGAGAAGAGACTGGCGGGTTTTTGGAAAGCCTGCACGGCCCGCGGCATCGAGATCAGACCGGACTGGCTGCTGACCGGTGATTACTGCAATCCGGATAATACATATCAGCTCACTAAAAAGCTATTGAAGAATAAAGAGATCCCGACCTGCATCTTTATGCCGGATGATTATGCGGCGATCGGCGGACTCAACGCCATAAAGGACGCAGGACTATCGGTGCCGGAGGATATATCGGCAGTCGGATATGACGGGATAGCTTATTCACAGCTGTTGTCACCTAAGCTGACAACCTACTCGCAGGACACGCCTACGATAGGCGCAACGGCGGCAAAGCAACTCATCTCGTTGATCGAGAACCCCAGATCGACCTTTACGGAGGTCATCACTGTTGACGGACAGTTCCTCGAAGGAGGATCCGTTAAGAAGCTTTAGGCATTTAGTAACGCGGAAGGTCCGCGGAACAATTATAAAATGCAAATTTAAGGAGGAAATTTACTATGGCACAGTTAAAGAAGATCCTTGCTGGTACTTTCGCAGTAATGATGACTGCAGCTGTATTTGCAGGATGCGGCGACAGCTCGAGCTCTAAGAGCGACACATCTAAAAGCGGCGACAGCGCAGCAGCTGCCACTTCTGAAGGCGGCGAAGGCGGCGGCGACAGCGTAGGCGATTACAAGCCTGCTAAGGCTGAAAGAATCACTCAGACTGCTGAGGGCAGCGAGGATTCCAAGAACACCATCAAGATCTGCACATGGAACGACGAGTTCAAGAGCAGACTGCGTAACTTCTATCCCAACTATGATGCTGAGAAGTCCGGCTTCAAGATCAATGCTGAGGGTAAAGAGGAAGTTGGCGAAACTGAGTATCTGAAGAACGGCAAGAAGATCGTTTGGGTTACTACCGCTAACGAGAACAATGCTTATCAGAACAAGCTTGACGAGGATCTGAAGGCTCAGGCCGGTTCCGACGACAAGATCGATATGTTCCTCATTGAGGCTGACTACGCTCTGAAGTATGTTAACGGACCTTATGTAAAGCCCGTTAAGGAGCTCGGCATTACTGATGACGATATCAAGGATCAGTACAAGTACACTCAGGAAGTTGTTACAGACGCTAACGGCGACCTCGAAGGTGTTACATGGCAGGCTACTCCCGGTCTGTTCGCTTACAGAGCTGACATCGCTAAGGAAGTTCTCGGCACTGATGATCCTGCAGAGGTTCAGAAGTCACTGGCTAACTGGGATGAGTTCAATAAGACAGCTGCAAAGATGAAGGAGAAAGGCTACTTCATGCTCTCCGGTTACGATGACAGCTACAGAACCTTCTCCAACAACGTTTCCAAGGCTTGGGTTAACGCTAACCTCGAGGTTACTGTTGACGATAACCTTATGAAGTGGGTTGACCAGACCAAGGAGTACTCCGAGAAAGGCTACAACAATGGTACTTCTCTGTGGGATGACCAGTGGAAGGCTGACCAGGGTACCAAGGGTAAGGTATTCGGCTTCTTCTACTCCACATGGGGCATCAACTTCACCCTCGTTGAGCAGGCTGAAGACCATGCCGGCAAGAAGGACGGCCTCTATGGTCAGTACAGAGTATGCGAAGGTCCTCAGGCTTACTTCTGGGGCGGTACATGGATCTGCGCAGCAGACGGTACTGACAACGAGGAAGATGTTAAGGACATCATGAAGTACATGGCTTGCGATAAGGACACCCTCCTCAAGATCACAAAGGATACACAGGACTACACCAACAACCAGCCCGCTATGGAAGAGCTTGCTAAGGACTTCAAGTCTGAGTTCCTCGGCGGCCAGAACCACATCGCTCTGTTCGTTGCTGCAGCTCCCAAGATCGACTGCTCGAAGCTTGGACCTTACGATCAGGCTTGCAACGAGTCCTTCCAGAAGGCATTCAAGGACTACTTCCTTGGCAAGGTTTCCAAGGACGAAGCTCTCAAGAACTTCTACACCTATGTTAAGGAGAAGCACTCCGAGCTGAAGGTTCCTTCCTAATAACTGATCATCTTTAACAGATTAGTTAGTAAGCTTAAATTTGTGATGAAGATCGGGGTGGGTTTGGCCCTCCCCGATTTTTATCGAGATTTTGGAAAGGATATAGTTGTTCACACTATATAGAAGGTGATCAGATGCGCAGAAAATCAATAAGCTATGCTAAGTGGGGATACATATTTACTGCTCCCTTCTTCATTGCTTTCTTTGTATTTAACCTTATTCCTTTGGTATCGACTATGTATAATTCTTTCTTTGAGAATTACTTAGTCCTGGGTACGACACAGGTCGGACCTAATTGGGTTGGTTTAAAGAACTATTCCGACCTTTTCGCCGGCGCGGATCTTGGTAAGTTCTTCCTGAACACCCTTATCCTTCAGATGCTTGGCTTTATCCCGCAGATCTTCTTCTCACTTCTGTTTGCTTCCTGGTTCACAGATCTGAGACTTAAATTGAAAACCGGTGCATATAAGATAATCTTCTACATGCCTAATGTTATCATGGCAGCTGCGATGGGTATGCTTTTCTTCACCCTTTTCTCGCAGTCCGGTCCTATAAACAGTGTTTATCAGAGCATTACCGGTGCTGAATCTCCTTATATGTTCTTCGACCACGTTTGGACTACAAGAGGTATCATCTCTTTGATCAACTTCCTGATGTGGTACGGAAATACAACTATTATGCTTATGGCTGCTATCAACGGTATCGATCCGTCGCTGTATGAGTCCGCTCAGATCGACGGTGCGAACCCGACGCAGACCTTCTGGAAGATCACTATTCCCCTTATCAGACCTATACTGGTGTACGTTCTTATCACCTCCCTTATCGGTGGTCTGCAGATGTTCGACGTTCCGCAGATCGTTACCAACGGCGGTGACGCGCTTGACAGAAGCAGCATGACTATAGTTATGTATCTGAACAAGCACTTGTACTCAAAGAACTACGGTATGGCCGGTGCTCTTTCGGTTCTCCTCTTCATTGTTGCGGGTATCCTGAGTATGCTTATCTTTATGCTCAACAGGGATTCCACTGCCACAAAGAAGAAGAAAAGGAAAGGAGGTAAGAAGTAATGGCTGCACCAATAGATGCTGTAGGAGCTAAGTCCAATTCTCAGCAGATACTTGTCAGAAGAATAGTATGCTATGTTGTTCTTACGCTCTTTGCCATCCTTTCACTCTTTCCGTTTGTAATGCTTATCATTAATATGACTAAGCCCAGCGGCGATATTCAGAAAGGATTCTCGCTTGTTCCCGGAGGATTTCTGTGGAAAAACTTTAAAACAGTAATCAATAACTCTGACTGGAAGATGCTGAATTCGCTGAAAAACAGCTTGATCATTTCAGGCCTTACAGCTTTCCTTTCAACATATTTCTCCGCTCTTACCGCTTACGCTATCCATGTTTATGACTTCAAGCTCAGAAAGCCTATGTTCACCTTCATCCTTATGATAATGATGGTTCCTACACAGGTTTCCGCACTTGGTTTCGTAAAGCTGATGCGTTCCTTCGGACTGCTCGACAGCTTTATCCCGCTGATCGTTCCTGCGATCGCAGCTCCCGCTACATTCTTCTTCATGAAGCAGTATATGGAGAGCTCGCTCCCGCTGGATATTGTAGAGGCTGCGCGAATCGACGGAAGCGGCGAGTTCAGAACATTCAACTCGCTTATCCTTCCTATCCTTAAGCCGGCTATCGCAGTTCAGGCGATCTTTACATTCGTATCGAGCTGGAACAACTACTTCATTCCTGCACTGCTGCTCAGTGACAAGAATAAGAGAACGCTTCCTATCGTTATCGCTATCATCCGTAGTGCTGACTATGCTAAGTTCGATATGGGTGCTGTGTACATGGCTATCGGTGTGTCTATCATACCTGTTGCTATCGTATACCTCATTCTCTCCAAGTTCATCATCCGTGGTATCGCACTCGGTGCTGTCAAGGGTTAATGGCTTGAAAGACAAAAAGAATACCGCGTCCTTCGGGACGCGGTTTTTTGTGCTTTTTAAAGGTTCCTGTACAGTGACCGGGTGATTATCATATATATCCAGAAGCCGAAAAGCCCGGCATTTATAAGCGTTGAAACACGGTTCATCACAGTGTAGAGCTTCTGGTTTATCAGCTTGCTGCCGTTTTTCAGGCACATCAGCTGCGAGAAGAACGTCGAAAACCAGTACGAGGCTATGAACAGCGGCACAAATGCCAGCAGACCGTATTCATAGGATATATTCTGCACGAACGCCCGGTAAGAGAATATTCCTGCGGCGGTGTCTGCCGCCAGCATCAGTGCATAGCATATGAAGCCCAGAGCTTTTCTCATTTTGCTCCCCCTTATCCTTTTCTACATTGATAGTTTAGCATTAATTGACTTCCTTGTCAAGACAGCGGAAAGATACTCCGGGGTATTGTAAAAAATCTTAAAAATTTAGTCAAACAGCCGAAAAAACCCTTGACAATTTTGTCAAATTGTTATACAATAATATTATGCATTATGTTTTTATATATGGCTTCTTTGGTACGGTTTTTTGGACACAAATTATCGGGGAGGCTTTAATATAGAATATATTATGCTTATCTGTATCTTTACAATTTAATATTAGTCCTGCGGTCGGTGACAGAGACAGGCAGGGCAAACTAAACGAGAAGGAGGAACTATACTATGGGTATAGGTTTGGCTATCGCGATAGCTGTAGTCGCTCTTGTCGTTGGTGCTTTCGTAAGTGGCTTCGTGTTCTACAAAAAAGGACAGGCCGACAGACAGAAAACTGCTGAAGCAGCCATTGGTTCTGCCGAGAAGGAAGCCGAAAGGATAGTTGAGGATGCAAAGAAAAATGCTGAGGCCTTGAAGAAGGAAGCTCTCGTTGAGGCGAAGGACGAGATACATAAGTCCCGCCAGGAAACGGAGAAGGAGCTTAAGGAAAGACGTATCGAGGTCTCGCGTCAGGAACGCAGAATTAACCAGAAGGAAGAATCGATCGACAAAAAACTCGATAACCTCGAGAAGAAGGAAGAAGCTCTCCAGGCAAAGCTGAAAGCTGCCGATGAAAAGGTGGCAGAGGCTGACCGTATCAAGGCATCACAGCTCGATATGCTGGAGAAGATCAGTGAGTTCAGCAAGGAGCAGGCTAAGGAGTATTTGCTCTCTAACCTTGAGGGTGAGCTCACACACGAGAAGGCTGTCAGGATCGCGAACTTTGAGTCACAGATCAAGGACGAGTGTGATTCCAAGGCGAGACAGTATATTTCGCTGGCGATCGCACGCTGTGCTGCGGATCAGGTGTCTGAGACAGCTGTTTCCGTGGTCCCGCTGCCCAATGACGAGATGAAGGGCAGGATCATAGGACGCGAAGGAAGAAATATCCGTACTATCGAAACGCTTACAGGCGTCGATCTGATAATCGACGATACACCTGAGGCTATAACTCTCTCGTGCTTCGATCAGGTAAGGAGAGAGGTCGCAAGGATCGCGCTTGAAAAGCTTATCCAGGACGGCCGTATCCACCCGACACGCATCGAGGAAATGGTCGATAAGGCCAGACGCGAGGTCGAGTACAAGATCAAGCAGGAGGGTGAAAGAGCAGTTCTTGAGTGTAACGTTCACGGACTCAATCATGAGCTCGTTAAACTGCTGGGCCGTCTGAGATTCAGAACGAGCTACAGGCAGAACGTTCTCAACCATTCTATCGAGGTATCACACCTTGCAGGAATGATGGCTTCCGAGCTCGGTATCGATGCGGGACTCGCAAGAAGAGCAGGTCTGCTGCATGATATTGGTAAGGCGCTCAGCTATGAGATCGAGGGTTCTCACGTTCAGATAGGCGTTGACGTCTGCAAGAAGTATAAGGAAAGTGCAGAAGTCATCCATGCTATCGAAGCGCATCACGGTGATGTCGAGACAAGAACAGTCGTTGCCGCACTCGTACAGGCGGCAGATGCTATCTCGGCTGCAAGGCCCGGCGCAAGAAGCGAGAACTACGAGAACTATATCAAGCGTCTGCAAAAGCTTGAAGAGATCTGCACGTCTTATGACGGCGTAGAGAAATCGTTTGCTATCCAGGCAGGCCGTGAGGTCAGAATAATGATCCAGCCTGATAAGATCAATGACGAGAAGATGGTACTCGTTGCAAGAGAGATCGCAAAGAGGATCGAGGACGAGATGGATTATCCCGGACAGATCAAGGTCAACTTGATAAGAGAGAGCCGCGCCGTTGAATATGCAAAGTAAATAACGGATAGTTGATTGGTATTGAGGCGGAGCGTGTAATGCGCTCCGCTTTTTTCTTGGCAGGATGAGCGAAGCCGGTGAAGGCATAGACGCCTGCCTAAAAAAGGAGTGATCTTATGGCGGAAAGGAAACACCTTTTCGGCACGACCGAGAAATCAGATTTTATATTGAATATGACAGATGCAGGAACAAAGAAGTTCTGCGCGATGTATTGTATCATCGCTATGATCTTCATTGAGCTTGCGGCAATACCTTATTATCTTACAAAGAATGTTGTTGATTATGAGGAAAAGGCAGGCAATATCACTTTTTCCCATTATGTCAGCGATAAGATAATCTATTGGGCTGCTGTTGTTATGCTCGGCTTCGGCCTGCTGGGACTCAGTATCTTCCTGATAGGCAGGATGAAAAAGCAGATAATACTTGCAGACAACAAGCCGCTGATACTTTTGCTGGGCGTTATCGTGATGAGCTTTGTTTCGGCTCTGGCGTCCGACGATATAGGCAGCGCTATGACGGGATATCTTGACAGAGCTGAGGGTATGCTCACATTGCTGGGGTATTACGGTTTCTTTGCCGCAGCATTTACCGTCGTATCGGATATGTGGAGAAAGAGAGTATGCTCGGTGATCGTCGGTATCGGAGTAGTAAACTCTGTCATCGGCTTCCTCCAGATAATCCCTGCGCTGAAGGATACTGTCCCCAACTGGTTCAGTATGCTCAATGTGACACTGACTTCCGGCTATACCGAGCCTGCTGCAAACGGCCTGGCTATGACGCCGCACGCTCTGGCAGCTCTGCTGACCGTTGCTGTGGCTGTTGCGCTCAATGCTGTAATGTTCTCGGATAAGCTGAAATACAGGCTCCTCTATGCCGGAGCTGCTGTTATCATGACGGCAGCGGGAGTATTTACAAGAACTCTGACTGCGCTTATAGGCATCGGCTCGGCTGTGCTGTTCTCTGTGATCGTTGCAGCGGTCTATGCTGCAAAGGGCGGCAAAAATACATCCGAGGCTGACGGTGAGGACGATACGGAAAAGGAGAGCGGGACCTCTGCTGTAAGCGGCAGGTCGGTCATCGCTGCAATGCTCGGTTCTGTGATCGCTTTGGGAGCAACGGTGGGTATCGTGCTTGCTTCACAGGCATCCGCTTATCCCGAGTCTGACGGCTACAAGACCTTCTATGATGAGGAAGTCATCCGCACCGATTCTATTCGCGTGCTTATGCTCCTGCAAAAGGAGGACGAGGATACCTGGGTATATCCCTATCTCTGGGATGACGGCCTTTATGTAGCCGAGCAGCATATGTTCCTCGGAACGGGCCCTGATAACTGGGTGACTATATCCCATGAAGGTGCTACTATCGACAGAACATATAACGAGTATATCGACACAGCGATGCAGCGGGGCTTTGTTACCCTCGTGCTGTATATAGCCTTCCTGCTGGTAACACTGTTCAAGGGCATCAAGGCTGTGGCCGCATTTATCCGCGGCGAGGTAGGCTGGGCTGCACCCGCAGTTTTCTGCGGAGTTTTCGCATATATGGTACAGGCGTTTTTTAACATCAGTGCGCTGACCAATACGCCATTCTTCTATATTTGTGTGGGACTTATCTGGAGCTATACCGCAAAGAAGAAGTCCCGGGCTTCAGGCAAGTGATATGGAAGGCAGGAAACCCTGTTTAAAATGCCTGCTGGCGGAGCTTGACTATGACGAGTACACTCAGAGCCTGCTGGACTATATAAAAAAGGTCCCCGCTGACCGCCGTGTAAGCGAGGAGGTTTATCAGTCAAGGCTCGCACAGTGCCGAAGCTGCGAGAAGCTTATAAACGGGATGTGCGCAGAATGCGGCTGCTATGTTGAGCTAAGGGCATTGAAGTCTGCCTCTGACTGTGCTGCTCCCGTCAAGCGCTGGACAAGTCAGACAGACCTGCAATAATGGAAAAAACGACACCTTTCCCCGCGGGGAAGGTGTCGTTATATTTTTTATGGGTTCAGCAGATCAGTATCTGTTATCAAATATCCTTGTGGACTTTTTCTCGCTTCTCGGCAGCTCACCGATCGAAACAGGCTTCGCTATCACGGTAATACCGATCTTGGATTTGAAGGCGGATACGATCTTCTGCTCCATCAGAGCCTTGTCGGTGCCGTTTTCAACTTCCACGAACAGGGTGCATATATCCTTGCCGTAAAGGTGATCGATCATAAACTGATACTCGCTGGAGGCACCCTCAACGCCGGTCAGCATCTCCTCGATCTGGCTGGGGAATATATTGACTCCCTTGACCTTGACCATATCATCGGTGCGGCCGAGGATGGTATCTATGCGGGGAAACTTTGAACCGCAGGGACATTCGCCCGGGATGATCCTTGTGAGGTCGTGAGTGCGGTAGCGGATAAGGGGTGCGCCCTGCTTGCGGAGAGTGGTTATAACAAGCTCGCCCACTTCGCCGTCGGGCTTCTGCTCGCCGGTCTTGGGATCAACTACCTCGTAGTAGATATAATCGTCCCACATATGTATGCCGCATTCGTGCTCGCAGCTCATACCGATGCCGGGGCCGTAAACCTCGGTGAGTCCGTAAATGTCGAACAGCTTGACGCCCAGCTCGTCAGCGATGCGCTTGCGCATCTTGTCGCCCCAGCGCTCCGAGCCGATCACGCCTGTTTTCAGCTTGATCTGATCTTTGATGCCTCTTTTGGCGATCTCCTCAGCCAGCAGCAGGGCATAGCTGGATGTGGCGCACAGGACCGTGGACTGCATATCGACCATCATCCTCAGCTGCTTGTCGGTGTTGCCGGGGCCCATAGGGATGGTCATAGCGCCCAGGCGCTCTGCACCCAGCTGAAAGCCGATGCCTGCTGTCCAGAGACCGTAGCCGGGAGTGATATGTATGCGGTCGCGGTTGGTGATGCCGGCCATTTCGTAGCAGCGTGCGAACATCTCTGCCCAGTCGATCACATCCTGCTTGGTATAGGGGATGATAACAGGTGTGCCTGTTGTTCCCGATGATGAGTGTATGCGCACGATCTCTTCCTCGGGGACGGCCATAAGTCCAAGAGGATAGGCATCTCTCAGGTCGCCCTTCCAGGTGAAGGGGAGCTTCTCAAAGTCTTCCTGGCTCTTTATGGCATCAACGTCGATACCGGCAAGGATCTTTGAATAGAATCCGTCCTGTGAGGTCAGCTTTTTAAGCTGAGCCTTGATAAGCTCAAACTGGCTCTCTTTCATCTTCATTTTCTATTACTCCTTTACATCGTTATAGTGATCTCTTATCAGTATAAGCGTGTTGTATTCCCGCCTGTTCCAGGCACGTTCGCCTTCGTGATCGAGCATATGCCGGTTGTTTTCTATTGCTTCGTCAAGTGTCATCGTCACGAAACGGATCCCGAGCTTTTTCTCGCCCTCGGAGTATTCAGTCTGCCCCTGTTCTCCGGTGACTTCACAGAAATACAGTCTTGAAAACTGGTGCCAGATCATAGGCTCTCTGGTGGATAACCGTATCTCCTCAATGTATCCGAAGGGCCGTGCGCTTTCGCGGATGACCTCATAGCCGGTCTCCTCCCGGACCTCGCGGACGAGGGTGTCAAGGTCAGTCTCGCCGTCCTCCTGACCTCCGCCGGGAAGCTTGACTTCACCGTACATACTCCTGACGAACAGCATTTTCCCGTTATGCCAAACTATCCCCCTGACCGCGGTGCGTTTTATCTCCGGCAGGGAAGAGTCATAGTTCTGTTCGTCCATAAGCAAAAGCCGTTCCATATGCCACCTCAGCTAACTGTACAAAAGTCCGTACTTATATCCACTGGATGAATGCGGTCTTGTCGTTTTTATTATACCCTGCTCTGGTGTAAAAGTCAAGAGTGCTCTGCTCCTTTGAGCCGGTGAGAAGCATCATCTTGTAGCAGTTCTCCCGTCTTGCTATCTCTCTTGCATAGTTCAGGCAGTCGGTAGCAAGGCCGCGTCCGCGGTATGCCTCATCAGTTATCACATTTTCGATGAAGGCATAAGGCCGCTGCCCGCGTGTGAGGTTGGGTATGATAACACACACGCAGGAGGAAACGATCTTTCCGTCCAGCTCGGCGACAATGATATGGTGATTTTTATCTTCAAGTATATCCTGCCATATCCCCGTAACGCGCTCGTCCTTTTCGGGGAAGGGGTTGTCATGGAGCTGCATATAAAGAGTCATAAGCCCGTCAAAGTCGTTTTCGCTGATCTCGCGTATCACTTTTCTTACCTCGTTCCTGTTCTGATAAAATTTATCAGTTCTTCGACATCGTCAAACTCGTCATAATCGCCGAGTATCCCCCGGCGGTGGTAAACGATGCCGTTTTTCTCGTTGCGTTCAAGGCAGTCCAGCAGTTCCTCCACGCCGAAGCGCTGAGCAAAAAGCGTAAATGCCCGGGGTTTGATCTTATCGGCGAACAAGCCCTTCCTGCACTCTTCTGCTTCCTCACATTCGCAGCAGAGCCCAAG
Organism: Ruminococcus sp.; assembly: GCA_017526445.1. Taxonomy (GTDB): domain Bacteria; phylum Bacillota; class Clostridia; order Oscillospirales; family Ruminococcaceae; genus FB2012. The sequence continues at coordinate 20,134 of JAFXRI010000066.1, forward strand.
GCCCTTCTCTATAACGCATTTTCTGTTTTGGCACCATTGTGCATCCTGACACCAGGAAAGATCCTTGAATCCGTCCTTCCGGCAGCCTTTGCATTCTGTGTTCTCGCTGCAAAGGCAGCAGGCCAGTCCACAGCGTGCGATCCCGAGTTCTCTTTTCATGTGCTTCATATACTCCTTGCTTGTGTACGAATATTTGTACAGCTGCCGATAGGCAGAAAACTTCTCCCGCTCTGTAACTGTACTGATTTTAGTACAGTTATATCTTTTTGATCATAACATCGTAGCATAGTTTGTCGCCGCTGCCGGTCTCGATGATGTGGTATTCCTTTTCAAGGTAGCCGCGCCGGAGGTATATCGCTTTGGCTGGCAGGGAGGCATCTATAACTATCTCGTCAAAGTTCGCAGCGATGAGACCCTCGGCAAAACTGAGAAGCATTCTCCCGAAGCCCTTGCCCTGACATCCCGGCAGGACGAACAGCCTGAGTATCGAATTGTCCCTGACGGAAACAGTTCCGACGGGGATGCCGGTGTCGTCAATGCAAAGATAAACTCTTCCGTTTGTGATGTCCTCGGCTATGCTCCCGGCGGAATGGTGGCTCAGAAAGAAATCAACAGCTCCCCTGGGATAATAGCGGGGATAGACCGTGCTTATTGTTTCGTGAGTTATCTTTCTGACTGTTTCTGCGTCGGAAAGCCCTGCTTTGATGATCTGCATACGCGCTTACCTCAACTATCCAAATATTTGTACTGTTCAACTCTGCTGTAAAGCTTGATATCCACCAGGGCGTCAACAAGCGTTCCGTCGTGAGTGTATTCCTCCGAGAATACCTTGCCGTCCCGCCTGATCTCGCTCAGCAGGCTCCCTTCAAAGTAGGGGATGAGCAGCTTCATTTTTTTTGCGTTCTGGGGCAGGGCTTTTGTTATCGCCTCCAGCAGCGCCGGTATTCCCTCGCCTTTTTTGGCCGAGATCTTCACGGTGTTTTCACCGGCTGTCAGGTCGTTGATATAGGGCACAAGGTCGCACTTGTTGAGCACCGTCACCACCGGTATGCCCTCACAGCCCAGGTCTTTCAGCAGCTCCAGAGTTACCCTGGCCTGCTGTTCACATTCGTCGTTGGAGGCATCCACGATATGCAGTATCACATCTGCATTTGCGGCTTCTTCCAGAGTTGACTTGAAAGCTTCGACGAGATGATGCGGCAGTCTGCTTATCAGGCCGACTGTATCAACGAGCATAACGCTGCGGCCGTCGGGGAGTTCTATCGACCGGGATGTAGTCTCGAGCGTGGCGAACAGCTTGTTCTCGGCGAGGATGCCTGCATCGGTCAGCGTGTTCAGCAGTGTGGATTTGCCGACGTTGGTATATCCCACTATCGCACAGACGAGTACGCCGTCTTTTTTTCTTCGTTCGCGGTGGAGCCCTCTGCGCTTCTCGATCTCCCTGAGCTCCTGGGTAAGCGAGGCTATGCGTGTCCGGATATGCCGCTTGTCGGTCTCCAGCTTTGTCTCGCCGGGACCTCTTGTGCCTATACCGCCGCCCAGACGGGAAAGCTTCACGCCCATACCTGCCAGTCTTGGCAGGCGGTACTTGTGCTGTGCGATCTCCACCTGCAGCCGTCCCTCGTGAGTAACGGCCCTTTGGGCGAATATGTCAAGTATCAGCATAGTTCGGTCTATGGTATGGACTTCGCACACATCTTCGATATTCTTTATCTGTGTAGCTGTAAGCTCACAGTCAAAAATGATCTGATCTATGTCCTCGCTCCTGCAAAGCTCGGCCATTTCCGCCAGCCGTCCGGTGCCTACGCAGGTGCCCGGCTCATAGGAGGGGCGTTTCTGTATAAGCTTCAGCACTGTTTCGGCTCCTGCCGTGTCTGCCAGCTCCTCCAGCTCATCGATGGAGCGCTCGGCGTCAAACTCACCCACATCCACCGAGCACAGCATAACACGGGGCTTTTTTATCTCATTGTCCGTCATACATTCTCCTTTTCTTTTCTATGGCTTCTCTGTCACGGAGAGCGACTGAGATCCGCCTTGTGATATATCCCAGCAGGAAGACAGCTACCCCGGCTCCGGCCCCCCAGAAGTAGGGGACCCTGTTGCTCGGATTTTTCGCAAGCATCACCATTGGCGCCGCCGCTGCTCCCACCAGACCTAAGAATATCAGCAGGGAAGTGAGGAAGTTCGCCCTCGATGGACTGCGCAGTCTCGGTTCCCGATCGGGGTAGTGCTGTCCGATGCGGTTAAGCTGCTGATCCGTGTCCGTCGGGAAGAAATAAAACCTGTCATTTCTGATATACTTCCCGATGAGCCTTACAAAAAAGCAGTATTGCTCCTGCTTCACTTTTCCGAACTCGCTTCCCGACACCTCACACTTGATGCCGTTTAACCATACATAATAGTCGTGAGTGGTGTGGGTGTCTCCGTCCGAGTCGGTGCTGGTGTGGCTCTCTACAAAGGTGTTTGTCACCATCGCCCCGTAAGCATCGTAATCTCCCCTGATGAAGCATCTGAGCCTGCTCACGTCGTTCAGTATGGTAAGGAGCAGAAAAAACAGTACTATCCCTATGATGAATATAAACGGAAAGACCGTGCCTGCATCATTGTACCTGAAAAGCAGTATGGTCCCCACAGCGCCCGCCATAAATATCAGCGACTTTATCAGTGCGCCCCGTATAAGCTTTCCTCTTACGATGCCGCCGAAATAGTCGCACATCTCCTGCGGGAAAACATCGTACCCGCGATAGTATGGGCGCATCCGTTCCTCGTGAGCGGCCTTCGCCTGCCGCTGTCTTTCCGCTGCCTCTGCCAGGCCCTGTTTTATGCTGCTGAAAATACCCATAGCTTACACCGTTCTTTCGTGTCGGCTTATCCTGAGCCTGCCTTAAGGCAACACCGCACAACCCACGGCTAACGCCTCTGCACGTCATCTGCCGTGTCAAGCCTGCTTGACGACCGGCTTATCCGTCATGATCACCAACGTCATCAAAGATGACGTCAATTCTCCTTGACGTTGCGTAAAGCG
>JAFXRI010000067.1 GCA_017526445.1 Ruminococcus sp.
CGCACAACCCCTGTGCGTCAGATACGCAGTCAGATTTTTCGTCAGAGTGCATAAATTTGACGCAGGCGGGCTGACGCCCGGCAAGGAAAATTTGTGTGCTATGACGGAAAATATGCAAGCAGATGACGTGCAGAGGCGCATGCCGCGGGTTGTGCGGTGTTGCCTATAGCAATATTATCCTTTGCCGTCTTGCCTTGACACCTCAGAAACCTTGTAAAACATTGCTGCTCTGCGCACTCAGTATAATATTGTCGGGATAATATAAATATTTTCAATTGACATTTGCGGAGATTTTGGGTATAATCTAACTAAAAGGAATACTGTTATCTCAAAATCTGATAAGGAGGTCTATTTATGGCAAAGAACAGGTATCTTGGAGAATATCCCGTCATCGGGATACGTCCGACTATTGACGGGCGTCGGGGAGCTCTCGGGGTGAGGGAGTCTCTGGAGGAGCAGACTATGAATATGGCGAGGTCTGCCGCAAAGCTTTTTGAGGAGAACCTTCGCTATTCAAACGGCGAGCCTGTCAGAACGGTCATTGCCGATACCACGATCGGCCGCGTTGCTGAGGCTGCTGCCTGCGAAGCCAAGTTCAAAAAATGCGGTGTGGATATCACCCTGACAGTTACGCCCTGCTGGTGCTACGGCGCCGAAACTATGGATATGGACAGGAACACGATCAAAGCGGTGTGGGGCTTCAACGGAACAGAGCGCCCCGGCGCTGTCTATCTCGCATCGGTGCTGGCTACCCACGCACAGAAGGGCCTGCCTGCTTTCGGAATCTACGGACACGATGTATGCGATGCTGATGAGACTGAGATCCCTGCTGATGTGAAAGAGAAGCTGCTCCGGTTCGGACGTGCCGCTGTTGCCGCCGCTACTATGCGGGGGAAGAGCTATCTGCAGATCGGTTCGATCTGTATGGGCATAGGCGGTTCGATAATCGATCCTGCTTTCATCGAGGATTATCTCGGTATGCGTGTCGAGTCGGTGGACGAGGTGGAGATCATCCGTCGAATGACCGAGGAGATCTACGACAGGGAGGAGTATGAAAAAGCCCTTGCCTGGACTAAAGCAAACTGCAAAGAAGGCTTTGACAAGAACCCGGAGTTCCTTCAGAAGTCCCCGGAGGAGAAGGAGAAGGACTGGGAATTTGTCGTAAAGATGATGTGCATAATCAAGGACCTTATGAACGGCTGCGACAAACTGCCCAAAGGCAGGGAGGAGGAAGCTGTGGGCCACAATGCCATAGCTGCCGGCTTCCAGGGCCAGCGCCAGTGGACCGACTTCTATCCCAACTGCGATTTCCCGGAGGCTATGCTCAATACCTCTTTCGACTGGAACGGTGCCCGTGAGCCATATATCCTCGCAACAGAGAACGATGTGCTCAACGGTCTGGGGATGCTGTTTATGAAGCTGCTCACCAACCGCGCTCAGATATTTGCCGATGTGCGCACCTACTGGTCGCCGGAGGCTCTGAAAAAGGCAGCCGGCTATGAGCTGACAGGCCACGCCAAAGAAGCCGGCGGATTTATCCACCTCATCAATTCGGGAGCATCCTGCCTGGATGCCTGCGGCCTTGCTTCCGATGAGAAGGGCAATGCAGTAATGAAAGAATGGTTCAACGTAACTGAGGAGGATCAGAAAAAGATCCTTGAAGCCACCACCTGGAACTATGCAGACTGCGGCTATTTCCGCGGAGGCGGGTTCTCCTCGCGTTTCGTCACCGATGCTGAGATGCCTGTTACTATGATAAGGCTCAACCTTGTCAAGGGACTCGGGCCTATGCTCCAGATCGCTGAGGGCTGGACCGTCAAGCTGCCCGAAGAGGTGAACGACATCCTCTGGAAGCGCACCGACTATACCTGGCCCTGCACCTGGTTCACTCCCCGCGTGACCGGCAAGGCTCCCTTCAATACCGCCTATGACGTTATGAACAGCTGGGGCGCTAATCACGGAGCTATCAGCTACGGACATATCGGCGCCGATCTTATCACCCTTGCATCTATCCTCCGCATACCTGTTGCTATGCACAATGTCCCGGAGGATAAGATCTTCCGTCCTGCTGCCTGGAATGCCTTCGGTATGGACAAGGAGGGTGCGGATTACCGTGCCTGCAAAAATTACGGCCCTATGTACAGAGGAATGAGATAATGACCGTAAGACTGTAACGGGCGGCTGGCAGCAGGACCGGGGATCGGTCTTTTGCTGTCAGCTCTCTGTTGGATCAGAGGGGTGATTCTATGAACAAACAAGTTCTTGCCATAGATCTCGGTGCGTCAAGCGGACGGGCAATGATCGGACGGTATGACGGAGAGCGTATAAGCCTTGAAGAGATACACCGTTTTTCAAACGATCCTGTTACCCTTGGAGATACGATGTACTGGGATTTCCTGCGGCTGTTCCGGGAGATAGAGCAGGGCATCGCTCTGTCGAAAGCTCACGGCAGGATCGACAGCCTGGGGATAGATACCTGGGGAGTGGACTTCGGCCTGCTGGACAAAAAGGGCAGACTGATGGAAAATCCCGTTCACTACCGCGACCAACGCACGCGGGGTATACTCGGCGAGGCCTTCTCGATCGTTCCGAGGGAAAGCTTTTATGCCGTTACGGGCAATCAGTTTATGGAGATAAACACGGCCTTCCAGCTGATGTCTGTCCAAAAAAACAGACCGGAACTTCTCGAACGCGCTGACAAGCTGCTGATGATGCCTGACCTGTTTGCCTATTTCCTCACCGGTGAAAAGGGGACTGAGCAGTCCATAGCCTCTACAACGCAGCTTTACGATCAGGCGGGGAAATGCTGGGCTTACGTTCTTGCCGAAAAGCTGGGGATACGCAGCAGCCTGTTTACAAATATCGTCCCCGCAGGCAGCAGGATAGGCACTCTTACCCATTCGGTCAGGAGCAGGCTGGATATACCGGAAATGAATGTTACAGCCGTCTGCGGCCACGATACGCAGTCGGCAATGGCGGCTGTCCCCGCTGCTGAAAAGGACTTTGTATTTCTTAGCTGCGGCACCTGGAGCCTGCTGGGAACAGAGCTGGACGATCCGATGACTGACGGCGGCGCATTTGACCGCGACCTTACCAATGAGGTGGGTTACGGCGGAAAGACCTCGTTCCTGAAAAATATAACCGGGCTCTGGCTGATACAGGAGACACGCCGCCAGTGGAAGCGTGAGGGCAGAGATGTCAGCTTTGAGGAGATAGGGCAGATGGCCCGTCTGGCCGAGCCATGCCGCTGCTTTATTGATCCGGATGCTCCGGCATTCGCTCCTGCCGGAGATATACCGGCAAGGATAAGGCGCTTCTGCAGCGAGACCTCCCAGCCAGTCCCCGAGACTGACGGTCAGGTGCTCAGATGCATATATGATAGCCTTGCACTGAAATACCGCAGCGCCCTTGAAGATATTGAAGCCTGCACAGGCAAAAGCTACGGCTGCATCTATATGATAGGCGGCGGCATCCGCGACAGACTGCTTTGTCAGCTGACGGCTGATGCCTGCGGACGCACAGTGAAGGCAGCCCCTGTCGAGGCGACGGCTTTCGGAAGCGTGGCGGTGCAGCTCATTGCCGAGGGAGAGCTTTCAGACCTGAACGAGGCAAGGGAGCTTATCGCTGCGTCTGAACCCGCTGTCGAGTACACACCAGCCTCTTCCGGGCAATGGGAAAAGGCTTATGAAGATTACAGAAATATCATCGGAGGTAAAAAATGCTGAAAAATATACCTGCTGTCCTTTCGCCGGAGCTGCTGAAGGTGCTTTGCGAAATGGGACATTCCGACAGGATCGTCATCGCTGACGGCAATTTCCCGGCTGAGAGTATGGGCAGAAACTGCAAGGTCATCCGTGCAGACGGCCACGGAGTCCCGGAACTGCTGGATGCGATACTGACTCTGTTCCCTCTGGACACCTATGTGGAAAAGCCTGTCTTGCTGATGCAGGTCATGCCCGGCGACAAGGCAGAAACTCCTATCTGGGAGGAATACAAGCGTATTATAAAGAAGTATGACGAACGCGGCGCCGCTGCTGTCGGTGAGATCGAGCGGTTCGCATTCTATGAAGAGGCAAAAACGGCATACGCTATAATTGCCACCGGCGAAAAAGCAGTCTATGCCAACGTGATGCTGCAAAAGGGCGTTGTCTGAATTATACCGAAAGGAAATTGGATATGTACGAGGAAATAAAAGGTAAAATGGTCGAAGTCTGCCGCAAAATGTGGCAGAAGGGCTGGGTAGCAGCCAATGACGGAAACGTCACCGTAAAGGTAGGGGAGAATAGATTTCTCGCCACCAGGACAGGCATCTCAAAATATGAGATCACCCGCGAGCATATCGGACTTATCGACGGCGATTACAATATTATAGAAAAGCCCACTGAGGACTGGAGACCTTCCTCGGAGGTGAAAATGCATCTCAAATGCTATCACGACCGTCCCGATGTGGGTGCGGTTGTCCATGCTCATCCGCCTGTCGCCACAGGTTTTGCGTGCGCTCATGTTCCCCTGGACGATTACTGCATGATCGAAACTGTCATTGCTGTGGGCTCCGTCCCCCTGACGCCTTACGGCACACCCTCTACTTTTGAGGTGCCGGAGGCTATCGAGCCCTATCTGCAGGAGCATGACGTTATGCTGCTGACCAATCACGGTGCGCTGACAGTCGGGGCTGACCTTACAACAGCATATTACCGTATGGAGACTCTTGAGCTCCAGGCTCAGATCTCGCTGGTGGCAAGGCTTCTCGGGGGAGCGAAAGATATCTCCCGCGAGAATATCGACCGCCTTATCGGAATGCGCAGTCAGTACGGAGTGACCGGAAAGCATCCGGGCTATAAAAAATATTCCTCGGAGGAAAGCGATAATACCTGATAATATGCATCCTTTTCCGGACTGCAAACAGAAAGTATGCCTGTTTCCGCTTCACGGCGCGGGACGGCATACTTTTTTTCCCAAAAGCAGCTGCGGCGTTTTGGAACTGTTATAATGCTCATCATAATATATCTCTTGACAATCCCGCCCTGATAAAGTATGAAATGCCCGTCAAACTGATGGAGGCAGCCGCAAAGGGAACGATCGACGAGACACAGGCGGATATGTACTATCTTGAAAAGGATGCATGGACTATGTGTCCATTCACGAATACATCGTTGACGATGCAAAAAACACAGCTGTTCTTTACTCGGTAGTCAAAGGCAGCAACGGTTCGTCCGGAGACGTCTGTGCCGGTATGGGCAAACCTGCAGGACGGTTTGAATGGTCAATAGATTATTTCAGTCCAATAAACTTTGTATCATTGGTGTACGGTATCTATATTCCCATCGGATACAAGCCAGACCAGCATCCCCGCTGGAGCGCACTTTACACTACCCGCGATCCCGATGCCGGAAGCCCCCTCTGCCTTGAAAGCAGCGGACAGTGCTTCAAGGTGCAGTACAATGACAGGGCAGTCCCCGCAGGACCTGCTATCGGCAGGAAGGTGGTACCGGGCATTACAAAGGCGCCACAGCCTACGCTGCATCCGAACGAAAGCGCCCAAGCTCCGAGTATCCCGAGATATTTTTAATTACCCGTTCTTTCCATCCTGAGTGACTCCTCTCAACCGGTCGCGGAAGATCCTGTCAGTCCTCCGCGTATTTCTGTATGCCTTCAACGGTCCTGCTGTAAAGCTCTCTGATCTTTGCGATCCTTTCCGAGACCTGGCCGTCTGAGAGCTTTCTCCGGCTGCCCGGCCTGAATTCCTCAGCGATCTCCGAGGCCGTCTCCGAAAGTGCAGTAAGCCCGAGGTTGGCGCATACTCCCTTCATCGCGTGAGCCGCCTCGAACAGTCTTTCGGGATCCATACTTTCTGCGGCCTGAAAGAACTGTTCCGCGACACCGTCTCCGGGGAACCTGCGTATATGCTTGTCGATAAGTTTGTCCATACGCATCACCCGGACAGCCTTATCGTAGTCTCCGCCGATCTCCGAATACAATTCCCGAAGAGTCATTTATTTCAGCTCCTTGCATAATTGGAAAAATTTAGAATGTTATATAAATTATTAACGATCTTTAACAATTGTTATAGCATAAAACTCCGCACAAGGCAATAGAATGAACGGAATTTATCCGATATTCTACCGCTTATTTGTGTATTTTGTTCAACGTATCATTCTCCGGACAGGTACCCGGCCGGCAAGCGGGCTTTTCGGACACAAAAAAAGCATCCTCCCGAAGGAAGATGCCTTTAGCTTGCATCATCAGATCATTTCAGCGAATTGAGCAGGCCGTTGGAGTTGATAATATTTATCAGGAACTCCGGGAATGACTGACCCTGATAGCTCTCACCTCTGGTCACATTGGTGATGACACCGGTGTCGAAGTCGATCTCCACCTCGTCGCCTGCTTCGATCTTGTCGGCGGCTTCGTCACATTCGATGATCGGCAGTCCGATGTTGATGGCGTTGCGGTAGAATATCCTCGCAAAGCTCTTGGCGATAACACAGCTGATGCCGCTGGCCTTGATAGAAGCGGGCGCGTGCTCTCTTGAGGAGCCGCATCCGAAATTAGCCTTGGCGACCATGATGTCTCCCGCCTTGACTCTCGATGCAAATTCGATGTCGATGTCCTCCATACAGTGCTTTGCGAGCTCCTGCATATCAGAGGTGTTCAAATATCTTGCGGGGATGATGACGTCAGTGTCAACATTATCTCCGTACTTGTGAACGATGCCGTGTGCTTTCATATCCGGTAGTTTCCTTTCGTTATTTATTTGAGTAATCCGGCGCGTTTAGTATATTTGTGCCGTTGGCCTGACTGTTCAGCTCAGCATAAACATTTTCAAGGTAGATGCCGTCGATCTTGTCCTTGCTTCTCGTGATGTAGTAGCATACCTTTGCCTTTCCGAACAGGCCTGTCTTTGCAAGACGGAACACCGACTGCCCGTTGAGCTTCGACGGTTCAAAGGAGTTGAGTCCCTTCTTGTCTATGATCGACTGTATCATATCGATCGTAAAGCCGTTCTTGTCTCTGAGCTCGGCGATAACATCCTCCGCTTTTGCCTCGCGCTGCGAGTCGTTGAGGGAGGTACCGTATTTTTTTGTTATGATACTGAGAATCGTGTCTCCGAATATTTCTCTTAGAAAGTCTTTCATAGGTACTTCCTCCTTTCAGCTCTCGGCTGTAATAATTTTATATCTCGAAATCTGCGCAGCTCCTGTGTGATGTCACGCTTCTTACGAAAGCGGCGACCTTCAGGTGCTCCGGGTTAGTCTGATAGCCCGCAAGCGCATCGGTACCGGTAAATGTCGAGTCGAGCATCAGATCTCCGCTGGAGGAGCCCAGCAGCCCGATATGCACCGTGATCTCTTCAAGTCCGTCGATGACGCCTTTCAATCCTTCAAGACCTGCTTTTATCTTCTTCGCACTTTCCAGTTTTTCCTCATCGCTGAGCTTTTTGTCAAGCTCCCATATTATAATATGCTTTACCATAGTCCATATTCTCCGGTCTGAGTTTTATTCAAGCTCGGAGGGCTGGGAGATCTTTCCGGTCACAGCCGAGGCTGCCGCAACATACGGCGATGCCAGATAGACTTCCGACTCGGGATGTCCCATTCTTCCGACGAAGTTTCTGTTGGTGGTGGCGACTGCTCTCTCCCCCTTGGCGAGGATGCCCATATGTCCGCCGAGGCAGGGGCCGCAGGTGGGTGTGGAAACTGCACAGCCGGCGTTTATGAATATCTCCAGCAGGCCTTCCTTCATAGCAGTCAGATAGACCTTCTGTGTGGCGGGGATGATTATGCAGCGGACTCTGTCAGCGATATGTCTGCCTTTGAGTATCTCGGCAGCAGCCCTGATGTCCTCGATGCGTCCGTTGGTGCAGGAGCCGATGACGACCTGATCGATCTCCACATTGCCGATCTCGTCAAAGGTCTTTGCATTTTCCGGCAGGTGGGGGAAGGCGACTGTGGGCTTGATCTGTGAGAGGTCGATATCGTACACCGCGTCATACTCGGCGTCATCGTCTGCCTCAAAGATCCTGTATTCCTTGGTGACCTTGTCCTTTATGTAATCGAGGGTGACCTCATCCACAGCGAAAATGCCGTTCTTGGCGCCGGCCTCGATAGCCATGTTCGCCATGCAGAGCCTGTCTTCCATTGTAAGGTTCTTCAGTCCCTCGCCGGAGAATTCCATACTCTTGTAGAGTGCGCCGTCAACGCCTATCATCCCGATGATGTGGAGGATAACGTCCTTAGCGGCGGAATATTTCGGCAGCTTGCCGGTTATATTGAACTTGATCGCCGAGGGCACTCTGAACCAGTCCTTGCCCTTTGCCATGCCTGCGCACATATCCGTTGAGCCTACGCCGGTGGAAAATGCACCGAGAGCGCCGTATGTGCAGGTGTGGCTGTCGGCGCCGATAACGCAGTCGCCGGGAGCTACAAGGCCTTTCTCCGGGAGCAGGGCGTGCTCTATGCCCATATCGCCCACGTCGAAGTAGTTCTTTATGCCGTATTCCTTGGCAAAGTCGCGGCACTGCTTGCACTGAGCAGCGGCTTTGATATCCTTGTTCGGGGTAAAGTGGTCCATGACCATCGTGATCTTATCCTGACTGAATATCGAGCTGAAGCCTGCCTTGTTGAACTCATTGATAGCCACAGGCGAGGTAACGTCGTTGCCCAGCACCAGATCGAGATCAGCCATTATGAGCTGTCCCGGCCTGACTTCATCGAGCCCGGCGTGAGCGGCGAGTATCTTTTGTGTCATTGTCATTCCCATAGTTAAAACTCCTTAAAAACAACAGAATAATCCATAGATATTATAACACATTGCACAACATTTGTAAAGACCAAAGGGAGAATAATATATTAACAAATAATTAATTTTGCAGTCAGATCAGCAAATTAATTATTGATATCAGCAAAAATCGGTACTTGTGGGGTATCGGCAGGAAAAAACTGTACATAATAAAGGCAAAGGGTGGTGAAGAAATGAACGTATCATCATTGGTCAAGGGTATATCAGTGGGCCTTACGGCGGGAGCCGTCGCATTTGCCGTAGCCAATGCGACCTCCAGGGAGAAGCGCGATCTGAAAAAGAATGCAGGACGCGCCCTCCGCGCGCTCGGAGACATCGTAGAGGGCGTGGGCGATATCCTCCGCTGAGGACCCTCCCTGATAACTGTGCCGCTGCCGGTGAGCAAGTCTTGCCGGCGGCGCATTTTTTCCTTGCATTTATAATCGGGATATGATATAATATTAATGTAAAAAATGTAAGCTGTGCATAACTTGTGCAGACTCTCCGGGGAGGGATATCTGTGGATAAGCTGATACTTAAAATAGAGATACACGGCAGTGTTGAAGTCAAAGCAGGGGACAGACTGGTGAATATGGTCATGTTCGGCGGCCGGTGTACCGGCGGGCTCTTTGAAGGGGAGATCCTGCCCTGCGGGGTGGACGTGCAGAAGATCACTTCCTCCGGCGGGACACTCAGCGCAAGATATGCCCTGGAGGGTGTGGACTATACCGGCGAGTGCTGCCGGATGTTCATAGAGAACGATGCTGTGCTGGGTATGCCCTTTACCGAGCCTAAGATCATTACCGATTCGGCAGCCCTCGGCTGGATGAACGATGCCGCGCTTTGCGGAAGGATAATAAACGGCGGAGACGGTCTCACTATTGAGATAGCCCGCGCCGGAGAACTGGGGGAGGATATTGTATGAAGCTTTTGCTTATCCGTCACGGATCACCCGACTACGAGCACGACTGCCTTACGGAAAAGGGCAGAAGGGAAGCGGAGATACTCGCCGGAAGACTTATGTCTGAGAAGATCGACGGCGTTTACGTCTCGCCGATGGGGCGTGCTCAGGAAACTGCGGGTTACTATTGCAGCCTTTCGGGACATAAGCCCGTCACCTGCGGCTGGCTGCATGAGTTCGATGTCTCGATAACCGACCTTACTCTGGGAGAAAAGGTCGTCACCTGGGATATGCGTCCAAAAATATGGACAGAAAGCGAGCTGCTGTTCGACAGGAACAGGTTCGCCGATGCTCCGGAGCTTGCGGGTTCTGATATGTATCCCCGGGCGCAGGCCGTCAGACGCGGCCTTGATGAGATACTTGCAGAGCACGGCCTTGTGCGCGAGGGCGGCGTTTACCGGAAGACAGGGGATACTGACAAGACTCTGGCGCTGTTCTGCCATTTCGGAGCTACCTGCGTTATGACAGCCCATCTGATCGGCATTTCTCCTATGGTCGCATTGCAGGGCTTCAGCGCCGAGCCTACGGCGATAGCCACTCTCTGCACCGACGACAGGTTTGAGGATGCGGTCAATTTCCGCATACACGGCTTCGGAGATATCTCGCATCTCGGCGCGGCACAGGGCAACGGCGGCATTAACTACAAATAATCTCGGTATGACAGCAAGGAGAAAGATATGAGTTTCAGGAGGATCCTCTGAACACCGGCAGCTGACAGAATAGCCGGGAATACACGTATTATCACAGTGAGGAGATCGTAGTATGGAATGGCTGATCGTTACAGCTGTCGTTATCATCGCTTCTTTAGCAGCCTGTATATTATGGGCGGTACAGCTTTCAAAGCGTAAATTCCAGTGCGGAGCCTGTAATAAGGAATTCAATGTAAAATGGAACAAGCTCCTGTTTGCGATACACTCCTACGATCATTATAACATCAGATGTCCCTATTGCAATAATAAAGGATGTACCGAAAAGCAGAAAGACTGAGAACGCTATCTGACAGAACTGCCGGTATCATTATAAAGGCAACACCGCACAACCCGCGGCTTGCGCCTCTGCACGTCATCTGCTTGCATATTTCCCGTCATAGCACACAAATTTTCCTTGCCGGGCGTCAGCCCGCCTGCGTCAAATTTATGCACTCTGACGAAAAATCTGACTGC
>JAFXRI010000068.1 GCA_017526445.1 Ruminococcus sp.
CGCTTTACGCAACGTCAAGGAGAATTGACGTCATCTTTGATGACGTTGGTGATCATGACGGATAAGCCGGTCGTCAAGCAGGCTTGACACGGCAGATGACGTGCAGAGGCGTTAGCCGTGGGTTGTGCGGTGTTGCCTTAACACCCGAATAAAAATGCCCCAAAGCACAATAAAGTGCTTTGGGGCAAATCTTCTATATGGGTACTCGTCTTATGCAGAGGGATCTTTGCATATTATCAGCTCTTGACCGCTGCAGGATCAAACAGCTGTTTTCTCTGTTCGATCTTCACGGTCCGTATCTTCTGCCTCAGCGGCAGTACCTGAGAGGGTGTCACCGAGATCTCGTCGATACCCATTTGCAGGAATTTCTCCGTCAGCTCGAGATCGGCGCCCAGCTCTCCGCAGATGCCCACGGGTATGCCGTTCTTGTGGGCATTATCGCAGGTCAACCTCATTGCACGCAGCAGAGGTTCATGATCCTTCTTTTCATAATAGTTTTCAAGGGTGAGGTTCTGTCTGTCGAGAGCCATTATATACTGCTCCAGATCATTGGTACCGATGCTGAAGAAATCCACCTCTTTGGCGAACTCCTCGCTCATTATAACTGCTGCGGGAGTCTCGACCATTATGCCTATCTCGATGTTTTCACTGAAAGCCTGTCCCTTGGCACGCAGCTGATCCTTGGCTTCCTCGATCAGACGTTTTGCGCGGTGTATCTCCTCCATCGAAGTGATGAGAGGCAGCATTATCGCCAGATTTCCATAGACCGAAGCTCTCAGCAGAGCTCTCAGCTGTGTCTTGAACATCTCCGGACGCATCAGACAGAGCCTGATCGAACGAACACCCAGTGCAGGGTTTTCTTCCTTTGCCAGCCCGAAGGACTTGATATTCTTGTCGGCGCCCGCGTCCATTGTTCTGATGATGACCTTTTTGCCGTTCATCCGCTCCAGCACCTGACGGTAGTTGAAATACTGCTCGTCCTCGTCGGGCATATGAGTCCGTCCGAGATAAAGGAATTCCGACCGGAACAGTCCTATGCCGCCTGCATCGTTTTCAAGCGCGTAGTTAAGGTCGTTGAGTCCGGCAATGTTGGCGAACACCTGTATCTCTGTGCCGTCAAGGGTGATGTTCTTCCTGCCTTTGAAGCGCTTGAGCATCTCCCGCTTTTTGGCTTCATTCTCCTCGAGAGCGGCTATCTGTTTCAGCGCATTTTCGTCCGGATCAATGTAAAGATTGCCGTTGAAGCCGTCAACGATAGCCTCCATATCCCTGAGCATACTCAGCTTTTCGGCGCCTATGCCGATGATCGCCGGTATATTCATAGTCCTTGCGAGTATGGCAGTATGGGAATTGGACGAGCCATAGCGCGTAACGATAGCCAGAACTTTTGAAAGGTCCATCTGCATAGTCTCTGACGGCATCAGCTCATCAGCGCAGAGTATGACCTTTTCTTTCAGTTCGATACGCTTTTCGTTCTTGTTCTGTATGTGTCTGATAAGCCTGTCGCAGACGTCTTTAAGATCGGCGGCACGCTCTTTGATATAGGTCGAGCCCATATTTGAAAATGCCTCAGACAGATCCCTCGAAGTCTGTGCGACAGCATAGTCTGCACAAAAGTGGTCCTCGGTTATCCTGTCATATACACTTTTGTAGAAGGCGCTGTCTTCGATAAGCATTTTGTGGATTATAAAAATGCTTGCTTCATTTTCGCCCACCTTTTCGAGAGCCGTGGTATAAAGCTCATCAAGCTCGGCAAGGGCGTACTCTCTCGCATCTTCGTATATTTTCAGTTCACGCTCGGTATTCTTGATGAGGCGCTTGGTGACTTCGTTCTCATCCTGCTGGAAATAGAACAGCTTGCCTCTTGCTATCCCGCCGAACACGGGTTTACCTGATAGGATCAGCATCTTGCCTTACTCACTCCTTACTTTTGCAGTTTTCCTGCGGCATCCACCGAAGGTGCATCTTCTGTTCGTATATTTATCTGATTATATTTTATAACGAAAAGCAACAAATTACAAGAAGTTTATGGATAATTTACACAATATTAAGAATTAGATCCGACAGGATCTTACACGGTCTCCTTATAATTTCCAAGAAATTTGAAATAAGACAGTTCATATTCAAGCTCGGCCAGCAGATCGGCCACCTGGGGAGAACTCAGCGAGCCTTCAAAATCGAGATAGAATATAACATCGAAATCAGTATTGGCTATGGGGCGCGATTCTATCATCAGCAGGTTGAGCCCTGCCGCCGAGAACTTTGTCAGCAGTTTGTACAGCGACGAGGAAGTATGGGGCAGTGCCAGCGATACCGAGATGATATTAGCATCCTCGGGTATCAGAGTCTCCCGTGAGATGAGTATGAACCTTGTGTAGTTATTATCTGCATTTGCAACATTGCGGTCAAGCACCGCCAGACCCTGGTTCAGCGCACATTCCTCCGAGCATATCGCTGCAAAGGGGCCGTCGCTCTCGGCGACCTTCTTAGCTGCCAGCGAAGTGTTCTCGCTGCGGTGCGGTTTCAGCGAATGGGCGGTAATATACTCCGAGCACTGCATAAGCGCCTGATCGTGGGACCATATTTCCTTTATATCCTCGACGCGGGTGCCTTCCTTCGCAGCCAGGCAGTGGGATATCTTCAGTTTAACTGTGCCGCATATCTTCAGATCGGATTCTCTCAGCAGTTCATAGGTCTGTCCCACCGAGCCGGCTGTCGAGTTGACGATCGGCAGCACACCGAACTTTGTCTCGCCGTTCTCCACGGCGGCGAACACTTCCGCAAAGGAGTTATAAAAGCGGGGAGTGAAATCCTCGCAGAACTTCCGGCAGGCAAAGTGCGAGAAGGAACCGCTTATCCCCGGCACTGCGGCATCCGCTGCACCGAAGCTGAGCCTACTGCTGCTTATAGAGCTCTTGTTCATCAGCACCTTTCGGAACTGGAGAGTCTTGGATATATCCATAAGCGTTGAGAACAGCACCTTGCCGCCGCCTTTGAGCCAATCGGGCATATCACCCTGCACACGGTCAAGTATCTCATCCTCGCGGCCTTTCTGAAAGATCTGGATGCCCCGTTTCATCTTGTAGTCTGCAACGCTGAGACAGAGATCCATTCTTTTTATGAAAAGCTCCTCTATCTGCTTGTCTATATCATTTATACCTTGTCTTAATTCGTTCAGATCCATTTCAACCATTCCTTTGCTTTATAAGATCAATGACCTTGTCCAGGCTTTCGCAGCAGCCGTACAGCAGCGGGCGTATATCATCCGACGGCTCCGAAAGATCGGGGACCATCACCACATTCAGTCCGGCCACCGCTGCCGAGATAACGCCGTTGGGCGAGTCCTCCAGTGCCAGGCAGTCCCGGGGATCAAGCCCCAGCTTCTCGCAGGCATTTATGTAGATGTAGGGAGCAGGCTTGCCGATCTCGACCATATTCCCGCAGATGAAATCGTCCAGCTTGTCAAAGACTCCCACGCTTTTCAGGTATTTTTCGGTGCGGGGAAAGTCTGTTGCCGTGCATACCGCAGCCTTTATACCGCTTTCCTTCAGGAAGTCCAGCAGCTCATCCAGCCCCTTCTTTTTTACAAGGCCGTGTTCAGCGATGTACGCGTTCATCAGGTCTATCCTGTGGGAGCGCACTGCCCCGTAGTCGAAATCATCACCGAACAGTCTTTTCAGGTGTCCCTCGGCATATCTTCTGCACATCGAGCGTATCCCGAGAACGTGTTCGGGACGCATATCGAAGCCGAAGTCGGCAGCCGACTGTATCCAGAACCTCTGCAAAAGCACCTCGGTGTCGAGCATCAGTCCGTCCATATCAAAAATTACTGCTTTCAGCATAATAAAACCTCCGCCGGGGCAGATCATTGCCCCTATACAACATTATAGCAGACACGCGCCCTCTTTACAAGAGAAACATTGTTAATTATTTTACAATTGGACTTGCAGGGGCATTTCAGAGCGAGGAAGCATCTCAGACTGCATATTCTGTTTTTATGCCGCATAATTTCCATACAGGCAACACCGCACAACCCGCGGCTTGCGCCTCTGCACGTCATCTGCTTGCATATTTTCCGTCATAGCACACAAATTTTCCTTGCCGGGCGAAAAGCGAATTGGTCTTCGCTCGCCCGCCTGCATCAAATTTATGCACTCTGACGAAAAATCTCAGCTCAA
>JAFXRI010000069.1 GCA_017526445.1 Ruminococcus sp.
CAGTCAGATTTTTCGTCAGAGTGCATAAATTTGACGCAGGCGGGCTGACGCCCGGCAAGGAAAATTTGTGTGCTATGACGGAAAATATGCAAGCAGATGACGTGCAGAGGCGCAAGCCGCGGGTTGTGCGGTGTTGCCTTGACATTTTTCTCGTTCCCCGTGAGTATAATAGTATCAGGATCATTATTTTGCTCGGAGGCTTTGAAAATGAAAGGACATTTGCAGCTGATGGCTGTTTTTACAGTTTTCCTCGCGCTGATACCTCTTATATCCCTGTTTGACAGCAATCCCGCTGCCGAAACTGTCTCTGCGGGGGGAGGTGAGACGGTGCTTATGCTGTTTTCCGGAGAAGATACTCCCGAAGAGATACCGATGCAGGATTACATCATCGGTGCCGTCGCTGCACAGATGCCTGCCGATTTCGGCGAGGAAGCCCTCAAGGCTCAGGCTGTTCTCGCGCACACCTATGCTCTGCGCCGGCGCAGCGAAGAGAAGCTCTCTCCCACCGAACAGCTCAGGGGAGCTGATATGTCCGATGACAGCAGTATCTATCAGGCTTATTTTACTCCTGAGCAGATACGCTCCGTTTACGGCAGCGATACCGACGAAGTGATAAAAAAGCTCTACGCTGCCGCCGGTTATGCCATCTCCCGCACTCTCACCTTTGAGGGCGAGCCGATCATTGCAGCCTTCCACGCTGTTTCCTGCGGCAGGACACGCTCAGCGCTTTCCGCCTGGGGCAGAGACATACCCTATCTCATAAGCGTGGACAGCTCCGGCGACGCTGACCTTGATATATGTCACAGCGAGATCACCCTGACGGATGAGCAGCTTTTCGCTATGCTCACAGCCGCCTTCCCGGATGCCGGACTTTCGGAGGACGAACTCTCCGTAAAGGTCACCGAGCTTTCGCCCGAGGGCTGCGCTGCCACAGTTGAGCTTTGCGGCAGCACTTACGTCACCGGGGAGGATCTCGCCGAAGCCGCAGGCCTGCCCTCCTCCTGCTTTGAGGTCAGCAAGGGCTCCTCCGGGTACACTTTTTCCTGCATGGGGAGGGGACATCTGGTGGGGCTCAGCCAGTACGGCGCCCGTGAGCTTGCCGCTCAGGGCAGCAGCTGCGAGGACATCCTCGCCCACTATTTCCCCAACGCCGTCCTCACCTGCACTGAGCCTGTGATATAGCTCCGGGATGCAAAAAAGTTAGCCGCAGGTAAAATTTGAAAAAAACTCTTGCATTTTTAAAAAAATATGTTATTATATAAATAGGGCCGAATTTGTCGGACCGAGTAATCGCCGTTCTCAGACAGACCGGCAGATATTTTAGGAGGTTAGTATTATGGCTTACAAGATCGGTGAAGAGTGCATCGGCTGCGGTGCTTGTGTTGATGCATGTCCTGTAGGTGCTATCGCAATGGATGATGCTAAGGCAGCTATCAATGCTGATGCTTGCATCGACTGCGGTTCCTGCGCAGCTACATGTCCTGTTGAGGCTCCCAAGGCTGATTGATCCCGGACATAAGGACCCGTACCCTGCTGTACGGGCCCTTTTTTTGTCCCCTCGGGAGATGCTCGTTCATATTTTTTTCGGTAAACCCTTACTCCCTTATCATAAAACCGTCACATTGGAAGCTTAGTATAGATACAACAGGTTAGAGGGACACCTGGGCGGAGCACAGAACAAGAGTGACAGCTCTGCAAGGGTATTCTGATACAGATCGCGAGACAACAATTCCCGGATTACACCGATAGTTCAGACAGGTAAGCACCCAAGTCCCGGCCACATATTATCTTTCTCCATCTGATCATATATACGGCAAGAGCCTTATCCGCTGAGGATAAGGCTCTTGCTGTTTTCCGGGGGGAACAGCGTTCCCCCGGTGTTGATATTCTCTTTTTCCGTCCCCGGCTCCGTGGGCTACTGCACAGCTCCTGCCGGGACGGCCGAACGCTTCATCACATTACAGGGCCGTATTCGATCCTTATGGCGGGCAGCTTCTCAACGGTCTGGTAGGCGTTCATCAGACCGTCCTCGGCTGAAAGATCGTTCTCGCCCGATGCAGGGGGCGCAAATATCCTCAGCGTAAGATCAGCCTCTCCCTCAAGAGGTTTTTCGTAAAATGCACTCATAAGATCGATCACTCTGGCCTTCGGTGACTTGTAGAACCACTTGCCGTTTATCTCGATCATCAGGTTTGAGTCATCCTCAAAGGTCAGCTCGCAGAAATGGGGATTGCTCTCGAAGTGCAGGGGGATCTCGATGCCCTCAGCGTCCTCGGAACCGCCCCAGCGCAGCTTTGCAGGGAAGGAGATCTCTCCGCCCCGTGTCATCGCCGGCTTGAAGAAGTCGTCGTGTATTATCTCCTTGTAGGTCTTCATAACAGGCTGCTCAACGCCGCAGTCGGAATAGTTGGGATCCTCGATCTCCAGTCCCAGCCTTCCTCTGTCGCGGAACTGATAGAAGGTAAATCCGGAGAACCATTCCTCGGGATCGGCCTTCAGCAGATCGCAGAAGTTCCTGACCATCTCAGCCTGCTCGTACGGGCCGGTAACGTCGCCGTCGGCGTTGAACTCGCTCATGACCATAGGCTTGGATACTCCGCCGTTTATCTCCTTGAAGCGGCGGTAGCTCTTCTTTGTCAGGGCGTAGGTGTCGGCCACCTTGCTCCTGCCGTACTGTTTGGGATCAGAGTCCTTCAGAGCCACGTCAAAGGGCCAGCCCCAGTGCAGAGCCATGTACTTATCTACAGACCATATGTCGGTCTCCTTTACAGCCTGGGAGAATTCCTTCTCCATAATGATCTCTGTGGCGTTCATATCCTCGATGCCGCCGATACAGAGGATGGTGGAGACGTTCGGGGCATATTCCTTGAGTATCCTGTTGAAGCGGCAGTAGAAATCCGCAACGCCCTGATATGTGGTGCGTTTGGTGAAGGAGAACCAGTTGCCGGTGGCCTCGTGATTGATCCTCAGCAGCAGACGTCCGAAGGGGCGGAGATCGTTTGCGATGGCGATAAGATGCTCGTCAGAAACATTAGGATCTATGGTAAGGGTTAGCGTAACATCCTGGCCGTGACGGCGCACATCACGCATACAGGTGAAGGGCTCGTCATCGGTGTTTCCGTTCAGGCCGCCCTTGTAGGTGAAGTAATCGTCATAGGGGTAATCCCACTGGAAGGAAACGTTCGCATCCTTCATCACTTCGCTGATCCTGCCGGGGAACTGCTCGTCCAGCGGGTAGTAGCAGTACATCAGCGAGATGCTCCTGTGAGGTCTTCCCAGCTTGTGGAGGATATAATCCTGATTGACATACTCTCCTCTCTCCGAGCCGTCGCCCAGGTCCACAGCGCATTTAGCCTTTCCCATGTGTACCGAATAAGCCTTGATCTTATCCATACTTTTTCCTCCTCTTATTTGTGTATTTTTTGGAAACGTTTTCATTTTTTATCTTCATAAAAGCCGCACAAAGCGGCTTTTAACGGTGCCGTTATGATATGGTGCTGTCTCAGCTGACGATGATCTCATTGAGCTCGGCAAAGATCTCCGCCATCTCCTGGAAGGACTGATTGGCTTCGTCGGTCTCCGGCGTCTGCTCGGTCATTATGCAGAGAATGAAAGGTCTCTCGGCATAGCAGATAGCACAGTCGTGATAGGATGAGGTCTCGTGATCTGCGCCGTATTTGTGAGCGACTTTATATCTCTCGCCGAGAGCAGCGCTGATCTGGTAGTTGCTGCTGGTCTCGCACATCAGCTTTACCAGCCATTTGCCCAGTTCGCTCTGATTGCTGTACTCATAGACATCAATGAAGGATGCCAGCATCTCGTTGGCGGTAGCCATCCCGAAATAGTACCCGTCATACATAAGGCAGTTTATCCCGAGCCGGTACTGCATCGAGTTGAACACATAGCGCCCGTAGGTATCTATCAGATTTATGTATGCGGTATTGTCGCTGAGCCTTACAGTGTTCTCGATAAGGCTCTTTACCGTGTATTTCTTGTTTATGTCGTCGGCGGTGAGGTGTCCCGGCTCCGGAGCTGCGTAGGCGTATGCCTTCCTGATGGTCACGAGCTCGTCAGGGCTGATACCGCTTTCGAGGAGCGCCTTGCAGTAGGGGACTTTTATGGTGGAGCAGGTCTGGAACTTGGTATTGGCATTATACGAGATCGTTACGCCGTTGATAACATCGTAATAGGCAAATCCCAGTCTGCTGCCGTAGCTTTTGATGACGTTATCCAGCTTGCCCACCCAGGTCTTCAGATCCTCGTTGGAGGTGACCTTGTTGACCTTGGAGAACCAGGCAGCGCTGTTGAAGATAGGGGTATTATCAACTTCAACGGTGGTCTTGCTTCTGGGAGTGGTCTTTTTTGCAGTCTCTTTCGTCGTCGAAGCGGCAGCAGAAGTTGTGGTCTGCGAGGTCACAGTCTCGCTCTGAGTGACCGTCTCCGAAGCGGTATCGGCTGCGGAAGCCGTGGTATCCGCGGTGCTGTCAGCCGGCAGTTCAGCAGTCACTGATCCGGCCTGTGACGAGCTGCTGTCAGCGGGGACGAGCTTTCCGGGGCTGTCGGAGCATCCCGAAGCAGTAAGAAATACAGCCGCCGCAAGAGCTGCGAGTATCTTTTCTTTGTTCATTATTCTCCTCTTTATATGATAATTATTTTTTATCGCACATTCAAAACGCTAACTAAGTCCAATATATCACAAATGCATCACGAAGTCAAGCATAATCAAGGCGTGTCCGTGCTTTTTACACTTATTTAATATCTTCCTATCCCGGGAGGACAGTTCCGGGCTCCCGGCGGTGCTTGATTTTTAAATCGGGATGTGTTATAATCATATAAGTGTTAAATATTGGGAGGGCTTTGCTATGGATTTCAGATGTTCGCTTAAAAAAACAGTTGACGATTCATATGATATAGAGATAGGCAGGGGCTTGCAGGAAAGCCTTGTGAATGACCTTGCAGGAGGACTCGTAAAGGTGAAAAAATTCGCCGTAGTGACCGATTCCACCGTAGAGGGGCTTTATGCCCGAAAGATTGTCTCACTCATCAGGGAGAGAGGCCTTTCGACGGAGCTTTTCGTTATTCCCGAGGGGGAGAAGTCCAAGACGCGGGCTATGAAGGAGTTCGTGGAGGATTCCATGCTGGAAAAGGGCTTCCGCCGGGACTGCTGCGTGGTAGCCGTGGGCGGCGGAGTCGTCACAGATTTGGCTGGATTCACGGCAGGTACCTTCGGCAGGGGAGTACCTTTTGTGAATTATGCCACTACTCTTCTGGCGGCCGCAGATGCTTCGGTGGGCGGAAAGACGGCGGTGGACACACCTCTTGCCACTAATCTTATCGGGCTGTTCAACCAGCCGAAGAAGGTGTATATAGACATCGACTGCTGGAAGACGCTCCCGGAAAGACAGCTCTCCAGCGGGCTTGCCGAGACGATAAAGCACGCCTGCCTCGGTGATGCGGAGCTGTTCAGGTTCCTTGAAGAGAATACCGGTAAGATACTTGCTGGCGACGGCCCTGCCTGTGAGTATATCGCTGCTAAGAACTGCGAGATCAAGTACAAGGTGGTAATGCAGGACGAGCAGGAGAGCGGCCTCAGGGAGATACTCAATCTGGGGCATACGGTGGGCAGAGCGATAGAGACTGTTTCCGACTACACGCTGCTGCACGGCGAGGCCGTGGCTATCGGGCTTACCGCTCAGGCACGTCTCGGACAGAAGCTGGGGTTCATCTCCCCTGAGAATGTGGAGCGTATCGAAAGGCTGCTGGAACAGGCAAAGCTCCCGACACGCATCCCCGAGGGCATCGACCGTGAAGTGCTTATAAAAAAGCTGTACACCGACAAGAAGGTGCGGGACGGAAAGCTCAGGTTCGTGTTTGAAAAAGAGATCGGCGCTATGGTACAGTTCGGGGAGAACAACTATGGCAAGCAGATCTCCGAGGAAGAGATCGGTGCAGTGCTCCGCGAAATGTGAGCTGAAAAAACGTAAAAAGGAGCATAACTTATGGATAAAGTGCTTACACCGGGGCTGCTAAGCGGCAATGTGGAGATACCCGCTTCAAAGAGCGTCGCACACAGGCTCGTGATAGCGGCGGCACTGGCGGAAGGGGAGAGCGTTATAACCAACGTTTATCCCTCGAAGGATATACTTGCGACTATCGGCGCTATGCGTGCCCTCGGGGCTGAGATAACCCTGGAGGGGGATACCGCCTGCATCCGCGGAGTGAAGGAGCCTCCGGCAGAAGCAGTGATCGACTGCTGCGAGAGCGGCTCGACGCTTAGATTCATCATACCCGTTGCGGCGGCCCTCGGGGTGAAGGCCGTCTTCCACGGGCAGGCCAACCTGCCCAAAAGGCCCATAACTCCCTTCCTTGAGGAACTTCCCCGTCACGGCGTGACCTTCGACTACGAGGGGACTATGCCCTTTACCGTATCCGGTAAGCTCACCGCAGGAGAGTACCGCATGGGAGGAGATGTGTCCTCGCAGTTCATAACCGGCTTGCTGCTGGCTCTTTCGGTGACTGACGGAGACAGCCGGGTGACGCTGACCTCCGAACTGCAGAGCAGGCCTTATGTGGATATAACTGTCGGCTGTCTGAAAAGCTTCGGCTGTGAGGTCTTATCCGACAGCGAGGGCTTTACCGTCCGCGGAAGACGCAGACTGGCAGCCTGCCGCACCCGTGTGGAGGGGGACTGGTCCCAGGCGGCCTTCTTTGAGACGGCCAACGCTCTGGGCAGCAGCGTGATAATAAATGGACTGAATGTAAATTCATCACAGGGCGACAAAAAAATCCTTGAAATTTGCAGAGAAATGGTGTATAATAAAAATGGCGTATTGCGGAGCTTCGAGCTGGACTGCTCGGATATTCCCGACCTTGTGCCGATCCTGTCCGTGCTTGCCTGCTTTTGCGAGGGGACGAGCCGTATCACCAACGCCGCAAGACTCAGGATAAAGGAATGTGACAGGCTCGCTGCTATGGAGCAGGATCTTTCGCTGCTGGGCGGTAAGATCACAGCCGATGAGGACAGCCTGACTATTGAGGGCGTCGGTATGCTGGAGGGCGGTGTGAGCGTTCCTTCCTTTGAAGACCACCGCATAGCTATGTCTATGGCGATAGCTTCCACGAGATGCAGAAAGCCGATAACCGTTTTGGGCGCCGAGTGTGTAGCCAAGTCCTACCCGGGCTTCTGGGAGGATTTCGACAGGCTTTCCGGCAGGTAAACTGCCCGGACTGCCCGGTAAAGGAGCTGCTTATGGATTACGTTTCGTATATCAGGGGTATGGTCGGGCATGAACCGGTCATGCTCATCGCCGGAGGGATGATACTCCACGACGGCGAGGGGAGGATACTTCTACAACAGCGGCGTGACTGCGGCAAGTGGGGGATCTCCGGCGGGATATGTGAGCTGGGCGAGACTGCTGCCCAGGCGGCCCATCGGGAGCTTCTGGAGGAGACCGGGCTCACTGCCAGTGAGGAATATCTGCTGGGGATATACTCGTCGAATGAGATAAGAGAGCTTGAAAACGGAGACAAGGTGCAGACCTTTACCGTGGTGCTGGTGGGACACGTCACCGGCGGGACACCTACCGAAGGCAATGAGGAGACCGCTGCGCTGGGGTGGTTCGCAGAGAACGAGATACCCGAGATATACAGCGCAAGGCACAAAAAGATCATAGAAGACTATTTTAAAGGCGCAAGAGGCGTATGCTGCTGATGCGTACCATTACATATATGTATCGGAGGAACGACAATGTCATCAACATGGAGCAATAAGATCACGTTTTCTGTATTCGGCGAGAGCCACGGCCCCGCTATAGGAGTATGCATGGATAATGTACCTCCCGGGGAAAGCATAGACATGGACAAGCTGATGCAGTTTATGGCAAGACGCGCCCCGAAAAAGGATCAGACTTCAACTCAGCGCAGAGAAAAGGATATGCCTCAGATCATGTCGGGCTATTTCAACGGCAAGACCACGGGCACACCCCTTTGCGCCTTTATAGCGAATACGGACCAACACTCTAACGATTATCTGCAGCTTTCAAAGCTTGCTCGTCCCGGCCACGCAGATTATACCGGTGCGCTCAGGTACAGGGGCTTTTCCGATCCCCGCGGCGGCGGACACTTCTCGGGAAGAATGACGGCTCCGCTCTGCTTTGCAGGCGCCGTTGCCGGACAGATCCTCGAAAGACGCGGCATCTATGTTGGAGCACATATCGCCGAGATACATAAGATCAAGGATGAGAGCTTCGATCCCATCAGGACTTCGAGAGAGGATATAATCGCCCTCAGACAGAAGGATTTCCCGACCATCAGCGACCGTAAGGGCAGAATGATGATAAACGACATCGCCAAGGCCAGGGAATGTCAGGACAGCGTGGGCGGCGTGGTCGAGTGCATCGCCGTGAACGTTCCCGCAGGCATCGGCTCGCCGATATTCGACGGGCTTGAGAATTCTATCGCTCAGATAATCTTCGGCATCCCGGCTGTCAAGGGGCTTGAATTCGGTGCCGGCTTCAATGCGTCCAAAATGCTCGGCAGCGAGAATAATGACGAGTTCTATGTCAACGAGCAGGGACATATTGTGACGAGAACGAATTTCCACGGCGGCATACTGGGAGGCATCTCCTCGGGAATGCCCATCACTCTGAGAGTTGCTTTCAAGCCGACTCCGTCTATAGCAAGACCCCAGGAGACGGTGGATTATTCCGCCCTAAGAAATGAGACTATCGTAATAAAGGGCAGACATGATCCATGCGTGGTACCGAGAGCCGTTCCCTGCGTTGAGGCAGCAGTAAATATCGCTCTGCTCAACCATATGCTCGATTATCCGAATTTCTGATCCGAAAGAAGGCTGCTTGTTGGATAGCATTAATAATAGTATATCGACAGATTTCTATAATCCCCGCGATGTCTATGAGGTGAAGATCCTGCTGGCTTATTTTCTCGGCAAGATCGAACGGCCGGTGACTCCCGCACAGCTTCTCGAGATCATACGAAGCGATGAGATCGTAAGCTATTTCCTGTATGTTGAGGCCGTGGAGCAGATGCTCAGCAACGGCACTCTCGCCCTCGAAGAACGGGAGGGGACAGAGTACTATGTCCTTACCGAAAAAGGGAGGACGGGCGCTGAGGAACTGAAGGATCTGGTCAGCAAGAGCGTCCGCGACAGGATATATGCGGCAGGGCTGAAGCTGTTTGCCAAGCTCAGAGCCGAGCAGGAGGCGCATATCGGGATCTCGGAGAAGGACTCGGGCTACAGCGTACACTGCGTTCTTAATGACGGTGAGCTGACATTCCTCGAAATGGATATGTTCGCCCCGGACAAGGAGCAGGCGGAATTCATCAAGTCAAAGATACAGACCAATCCGTCGGAGTTTTACAGCAGACTGCTTGATTACGTTATCTCCAACGAGGAGTTTGTTCCGGATATAAGCGAATGAACGGTGCGGCACCGGAGCCTTCCGGAAGCCGTGCTTTTTTCTCGGACGGGATTTGTGCGTTATGCACAACCGAAGTCCGTCAGTGTTGTTGAATGATATAAAAATGATAAAATCTCAAAATACCCCTTGACATTTCGGGTAATATGTGATAAAATAATAAAGCTGTCGGAAAACGACACACGGCATCTTGAAAATTGAATAACAACGACGAAACAAAACCCTTGAGAGATTCTTTTGAGGAGACTTAGAAGAACGAAGACGTCGGGTACGACGGAAAAAACATACAGTCAGTAAAGAACTGAGCGAAAAAGGATAGCAAGGGTACCTGGAGGTACTTTTGATATACGATTAAATTAAGAGTTTGATCCTGG
>JAFXRI010000070.1 GCA_017526445.1 Ruminococcus sp.
AGGCAATACCGCACAACCCCTGTGCGTCAGATACGAAGTCAGATTTTTCGTCAGAGTGCATAAATTTGACGCAGGCGGGCTGACGCCCGGCAAGGAAAATTTGTGTGCTATGACGGAAAATATGCAAGCAGATGACGTGCAGAGGCGCAAGCCGCGGGTTGTGCGGTGTTGCCTCAAAGAATATCCAGTCTGAGCTCACCGTTCTCGGCAGTGAGTCCGAGGGCTTTGACGGAGCCCTCGCCGCCGTCGATGAGTTTTTCGGCCACTTTATCCTCAACATTGGCGCGGATATAATGTCTTATATCCCGAGCACCCAGTTTGCCGCCGTGAGTTTTTGAAGCAATAAGCGCGGTGGCCTTACTGTCGTAAGCGAAGGAGATGCCGTTCTCGGCAAGGGGCTTTTTCATCTCGTCCAGCATCAGGCCGGCGACTTTTGCATAGCTTTCCTCGCTGAGGGGTTCAAAGACAACGACCTCGTCCACACGTCCGAGAAACTCGGGGCGGAGGAAGTCACGCAGAGCCTTCATAGCTCTCTCCTCAGAGATCTCGCCCTCGGTCTTATTGAACCCCACGCCGGAGTCCTTCGAAGTCGAGCCGGCATTGGAGGTCATAACTATCACGGTATTCTCGAAGGAGACGCTTCTGCCCTGGGAGTCGCGGAGCCTGCCCTCGTCAAGCATCTGGAGCATAATATTCATAACATCGGGGTGGGCCTTTTCGATCTCGTCGAAGAGGATGACGGAATACGGTCTGCGTCTTACCTTTTCGGTGAGCTGGCCGGCCTCGTCATACCCCACATATCCCGGAGGTGAGCCGATAAGCTTGGAGACAGAATGAGGCTCCATATACTCAGACATATCTATCTTGATGATAGGCTCGGTAGCATCAAAGAGCTCTTCACCCAGTACCTTTACAAGCTCGGTCTTGCCGACGCCGGTGGGGCCTACGAATATAAACGAGGCGGGGCGTCTTCTGTCGGAGAGCTGGACTCTTGTACGCTTTATGGCTCTGGCGACGGTATCTACGGCTTTATCCTGGCCGATGATACGTTTAAGGAGGGCGTCCTTCAGGTCGCGGATCTTCTCATACTCGCTTTCGGCGATCTTATTGGCGGGGATGCCGGTCCACAGTTCGATGACTTTGGACACGTCGGCATCTGTGACCTCGACGCCTTTCAGCTTTTCCTCCACCTGGGCGAGCCTGTTCTCTATACGGGAGATCTCGGCCTTTTCGGCGGCGATGCTCTCATAATCGGGATCGGACTTTGACTCATACTCGCTGACGAGGTCGCGGTGCTTTTTAAGGTCCTCGTTCAGCTTATCGAACTCGGCTATCTCCGGGGTATTGATACTGGTGCAGGCACAGGCCTCGTCCAGCAGGTCGATAGCCTTATCCGGCAGGAACCTGTCGTTGATATATCTTTCAGAGAGGACTGCGCACTTTCTTATCATCTCGTCGGGTACACGGACTCTGTGGAAGTTCTCGTAATAGCCCTTGATGCCTTTGAGGACCTCAACGGTCTCCTCGACGGTAGGCTCTCCCACATTGACGGGCTGGAAGCGGCGTTCAAGAGCGGAATCCTTTTCGATATACTTCCTGTACTCCTTGAAGGTAGTGGCGCCGATGACCTGGACCTCGCCTCTTGAGAGGGCGGGCTTCAGGATATTGGCGGCGTTCATAGAGCCCTCGCTGTCGCCTGCGCCCACGAGATTATGGACCTCGTCGATAAAGAGGATTATATTGCCTTCGTTCTTGACTTCCTCCACGAGTCCCTTACAGCGGCTCTCGAACTGGCCGCGGAACTGGGTGCCTGCGACGAGGGCTGTCAGGTCCAGGAGATAGACCTCCTTATTTCTCAGGTGGAAGGGGACGCTGCCGCTGACGATCTTCTGGGCGATGCCCTCGGCGATAGCGGTCTTGCCGACACCGGGCTCGCCGATCAGGCAGGGGTTATTCTTCTGTCTTCTGGACAGTATATGCTCGACGCGGGAGATCTCCTTATCGCGGCCGATGATTTTATCCAGCTCATTATTCCTTGCACGCTCGGTAAGATTGGTGCAATAGTTATTAAGGAATTTGAGCTCTTTCTTCTTAGATTTTTTTTCACGGGGAGTCTTGGACTTACTGTCGCTTCCCTGCTGGGGATTCAAAGCGGGGCTGCCTCCGAGGCCGCCGAACAGCTGATTGAGGAAGCTGGGCATAGTTCCGCTGCCGCCCATCTCAAAGTCGTTGCCGTCGGTGATCTCCATAAGCTGATCGGTCATATTCTTGATCTCCTCATCGGAGATGCCGAGCATTTTTTTGAAATCCTCGGTCTGGGATATGCCGAGGTCGCAGGCACACTGGAGGCACAATGCCTGATTCTTTTTCTCTTTTGGATTTTGGGGATCGACCTGTGATATGAACATCACGGCAGGACGTTTCCCGCATCTTGAACACAATACCTGTTCCATACTGCTCCTTTCCCTGTGCCGGCAGGATATATCCGGCCGGACTGCTGTCTCACGGCCGCAGTACTGTGAAGCACGCGGCGCTTAGTTACTATTTATAGAAGAAATCAAAAAACAAGCTGAACACATGGCTGCTCTGGAAATCCTTCGGATCTATGATGACATCCGACTTGACGACTGCCGAGCATATGGCGGCGATGAGCCCCACATAGAGCACGCCCTTGAGTACTCCTGCGGCGAGGCCGAGGACACGGTTCGTTCCGGAAACGGCCGGCAGGTGGTCGAGCACTCCGGCAATGCGGAAAACCAACGCCAGGATTATCTCACAGATTATGAGGATGACGGCGAACAGCACATATCTTATGAATGTTGTCAATATACCGTCGAGTATATTATATACGAGGTAATGGATGCCCTCTTTATTATCCTTAGCGAAGGCGCGTACCAGGTCGTAGGCTTTGCCCGCGGTGAGCTCCAGCCTTTCGCCTATGCCCTCGTGGTCATCGAAGCCTGCGGCTTCGGCCGCCTCTCTGACGAAGTCTTTATCAAAGAAGCTTTCGACCTTTTCTTTCAGGGATGCTGCATTTTTTGGATCGGCGCCCGCGGAGAGGAGGGTACGCTCGAGGGCGGCGGGGATGCTTCCTGCATCTGAGAGGACCTTCCGGAACTGTTTATCGTCCAGGGGGATATCGGTGCCCATTTCTTTCAGGGCGGCGCGTATCTCCTGGGCGATATCGAAGTCCTGCAGTCTTCCGTTAAATGAGCTCTCGATCCTTGGAGCGACGATATTATTATACACCGGCCCCGAGGCCATATCCGACACGATG
Organism: Ruminococcus sp.; assembly: GCA_017526445.1. GTDB lineage: Bacteria > Bacillota > Clostridia > Oscillospirales > Ruminococcaceae > FB2012. The sequence goes on from JAFXRI010000070.1 coordinate 3,278, forward strand.
AGTGCCACGATGACACAGGCTATTGTTCCCAGCATTTTTATCATATATCTTATAAAGCCGCGCTTATAGCCTATGAAGGCTGTGACGGCTATGATGGCGAAGACCATCACGTCAAGTGCTATACTCATTGCTGTCTCCTTTTAGGATCCCGCACTTCGGGGATCAGGTCTTGAATTTGAGTTTATTTATCTCTCTGCGGTCCACGAAATAGACTGCATTCTCGCTGTAGACCATATCCTTATGATCGGGTGTGACTGCTGCTGTGGACACAAGGCTGCCGTCGGGGGCATAAGCATCGAGCTTGGACTCGCCCAGCAGGAACACCATATCGTCGAAGGATCGGATGAGCCTGATATTCTCAGAGACATCGATCTGTCTGGGGGAGAGGGTGACATCGGTGCCGTTGAACAGATAAACTGTCATACCGCCGCCGATCTTCTTCAAAGCGGCGCAGGCTGCGGAAGAGCTGAGCTCGAAATAATCCGGTTTATCGGAGAAGTCGAAGGAATCCAGCTGCTTACAGTCGCCGGAGAGCAGCACGAGGCTGTCCTCACGCATCACCCAGATATTGCCCTCGGTGTTGACGCGGCAGCGCATCACGAGGCCGCTGAAGGCATCGCTCTCGGTGACGGCATCACTTCTGGTTATATCTGCGCAATGGACCGTGGAATAATACTCACCGTCCCTGACCTCGAAGGTAGTGATGACTACCTGGCTGCCGTCGCCGCCGAAGCAGGCATCGAGGATCCTGTCGCCGTTCTGCCAGCGGTAGAGCTCGGTCCCGTTCTTATCATAGACTGTCAGCATAACGCTGTACTTATCGTCCTCGGTGACTACAAGGACATTGCCGTTGGGGGCGATATCTCCCAGCAGGACGGAGGAATCGGAATTCTTTTCAAAGAGGGTGCCGTTCTTGCCGTAGAGTCTGAAACCGGTGCCGCCGTGGTCGAAACAGAGCATCCTTCTGCCCTCGGAGCGGACGACGGGGCTGCCGTAGCTGTGATAAACGGATTCACGCAGCTTGCCGTTGGTATCGTAGGTAGTGATATGGGAGCCGTCCACGACAATTATGCTGCCGTCGAGGCGGGTTATCTGTCTGACGTTCTCGTCGCCCATATCTATTGGGAAATTGCCGGCCTGCGTGGTGCCGTCGTTGACTATGGTCTCGTGCTTATCGTTGAGTATATCCTTGAACTTTGGCAGCCACAGGCCGCGGGTGAAATATATAGCGGCGGCTATTGCTGCGATTATCAGCAGGATGATGAGCCGTTTTATCCTTTTGCGGTTTTTGAGCTTAGCTCTGGCGCGGCGGAAGTCCTCCATATCGGCATCGGGCTTTTCGGTGATGACGGGTTCTTCCGGTGTCTCGTCCTTAGCAGGAGGCTCGACACGTCTGAGGCGTTTCTTTTCGGCGGTCTCGGGGACAGTCTTCTTATCCTTCTTTTTACGCTTATCCTTCTTATTTTTCTTTGAAGGTTTTCCGCCCTTCTTTTCCTCTTCCCTGCGTTTTCCGTCGTCCTTTAACTGCCGGCGTTTTTTCTGCATTTTCTGTTTCTGCCTGGCTTCCGCGTGGGCGCGCTTACGCTCAGCTATCTCCTCCGGGGTGAGCTGGAGATGCTGTGTATGCTCTATCTGTCTGCGCCGTTCGGCGGCCTCGGCCGAGGTCATTTCTCTGGGCGCAAGGTCCTTTTCATTATCCTCGTTCTTCAAACTTCATCTGTCCTTTGTCATAAAAAACTCTGTTGAGATACAGTCCCTGAGGCTCGACAGTTTTGCCTGTAAGAGTTCTGTCTCTTGAGGCTATCAGCCCGGGGATACTGCCGGGGGGGATCTTGCCGTCGGCGATATACAGCAATGTGCCCACCATTATCCTGACCATATTATACAGGAATCCGCTGCCGGACACGATAAACCTTACTCTGTCCCCTTTTCTTTCCACATTGAAGGAATAGATCTCTCTTACGGTATTATCCTTATCGCAGTCGGCGCTGCAGAAGGCTTTGAAGTCGTGGCTGCCGACGAAGTCCTTAGCCTCCTTATCGAGGAGGGCTGCATCCACGGGATGTCTCCAGCGCATAGCGGTATCCTTGCAAAACGGATCCTTGATCTCACTGTTATGGACGATATAGACATACTCCTTGCCCTTGCAGCAGAATCTGGCGTGGAAATCCTCCGGCACTTCGAGGCAATCCTTTACGGCTATATCGTCAGGGAGCTTATCGTTGAGCCCGAGTATCAGTCCCCGGGGCGGTATGCTCGTTGAAGTAGCAAATGTCATACAGTACATATTTGCATGGACGCCGGCATCGGTACGCGAGCAGCCGTTTACGGTGATATCCTCGCCGAGCAGGGCGGAGAGTGCTTCCTCGACGGCCTGCTGGACGGTATAGGCATTATTCTGTCTTTGCCAGCCATGGTAAGCTGCGCCGTTATAGGAAAGTGTGACGAACAAATTTCTCATAAGCGCCTCACGTTATGGAATTTACGGCCACGACTCCGGCAATGAATGCTGCGACTATGAGCACGGCAAAGAGGTCAACCAGGTGCATTTTAAGCTGTTTCATACGCGTTCTGCCCTCGCCGCCGTGGTAGCAGCGGCACTCCATAGCCAATGCCAGCTCCTCGGCGCGTCTGAAGGACGAGACAAACAGCGGGATCAGCACAGGGATGAGCGATTTGGCGCGTTTGATTATGGAGCCTGTTTCCATATCGGCTCCCCTCGCCTTCTGGGCCTGGATTATCTTATCCGTTTCCTCGATGAGGGTAGGGATGAATCGGAGTGCGATCGTCATCATCATGGCCAGCTCGTGTACAGGGAGCTTTATTATTTTCAGCGGGGACAGCAGTCTTTCGATGCCGTCGGTCAGGTCTATGGGAGAGGTGGTATAGGTAAGCAGCGAGCTGCCGACGATAAGGCATATTATCCTGATAGTCATAAAGCTGGCGGTATTTACGCCGCCCTCGGTGATCTTCAGGAACTTCCACTCCCAGAGCACGACGCCGCTCCTGATAAAGAACAGGTTGAGCAGTGATGTGAAGACGATGATAGGGACTATCGGCTTCACGCTTTTGAGTATCATCCTGAACGGGATCGAGGAGATAAGGTAAGAGCCTATGGTAAAGATTATCCCTACGATCAGCGAATATATATTGCCCGCGAGGAAGAGCATCACGATGAAGGCTATGGTCAGCACCAGTTTTACGCGGCTGTCCATACGGTGTATCGGTGACTTCCCGGGGAAGTACTGTCCTATTGTTATATCCTTGAGCAAGTCAAATTCTCCTTCTGAAAGACTCCGGGCAGCCGGTGCTGTCAATCATCTTCTGTACTGTCCTCCGGAGAGGCATCCTCGCCGGGTGCATTCTCCTGTTTCGTTTTTTTGCTGCCGTTTTGCTTTTCCACGTCTATGAACATCAGCACGAACACGGCGATGAGCTGGAAGATGACGAAGATAAGCCCTGCACGCTCCAATGCCGAACATATAAGGTTGCCCATGATAACACCGAGGATAAAGAAAGCGATGATGCCGTAGAGTTTGAAGGCTGCTTTCAGGTGTTCCTCGTCCTTGGTGGTGGCATACAGCGAGACGTGCTCGGTAGCTGTCCGCAGGTTGCCGGTACACATAGTAGTGGCAAAGCTGATCGAATGGACCTTTCTGAAGCTTTCCACCTGGAGCGAGCAGACGAAGGAAATGAGGGTATTGGCTACAAGGTCATACTCGCCGCCGACAGGCAGATAGCTGACACCTGCCAGGGTTATGGCTTCGATGAGTATTATATACTGCCGCCAGTGCATACTTGAATCGGCCAGTTTTATCCTCATCCTGTCGGCCAGCAGCACGCCGGCGACGAACATTATGATAGGCAGCAGATATTTGGCGCAGCCCAGCCAGTCCCGCTCGAAGAAATTCATACCCAGCAGGACTATATTTCCGGTTTGGGCGTTAGCGAACACGCGGCCGCGGACTATATAACTGTAAGCATCGAGAAATCCTCCGGCGGAGGCGAGTATCGCCGCAACAAGATAAGTCTCGGACATTTGTCTTTTGGTTATCACCGCGGTATCTTCCTTTCTGCTGAAAGTGCATTTATCAGTATATCCTTACCGAAGCCGACAGTATATACATCGTCGGTGATGTCGCAGCCCATAGCCCTGAGCCGGTTGAAGACTCTTGTGATCTGAGGGACTGCGAGTCCCATTTTCTCCAGCTCATCCGCTTTATGGAAAACGGCGGCGGGGGTATCGAAGCAATATACTCCGGCATTATTCATAACGAGTATCTTCGAGCAATGCTTGGCGACGTCCTCCATTGAATGGGAGACGAGCATAACGGTATTCCTCTTTTCCTTATGGTACTCTCTGATAAGGCCGAGGATCTGGGATCTTCCTTTGGGATCCAGTCCGGAGGCAGGCTCGTCAAGAATGAGCACCTTAGGTTCCATAGCCATAACGCCTGCGATGGCGACACGTCTTTTCTGACCTCCCGACAGCTCGAAGGGCGATTTCTCCAGTATCTCATCCGAGATACCCACGAGCCTTGCGGTCTCGCGGACGCGCTTATCTATCTCATCCTCGCTGAGCCCCATATTCCTGGGGCCGAAGGCTATATCCTTATAGCAGGTCTCCTCAAACAGCTGGTACTCCGGATACTGGAACACGAGGCCGACCTTGAACCTTATGGCTCTGAGCCTGTCCTTATCGTCCCAGAGGCGTTCGCCGTCTATGAACACGCTGCCGGAGGTAGGCTTCAGCAGGCCGTTGAAGTGCTGTATAAGGGTACTCTTGCCTGAGCCCGTATGCCCGATGACTCCGATAAACTCGCCCTCCCCGATCTCGAGGTCCACATTATCAACGGCGGTCTTCCGGAAGGGGGTGCCTTCTCCGTAAACATATGTTAATTTTTCGGTCTTTATAACACTCATCGTTTCTCTTTCCTTTTCAAAAACCGGTATCAAATAATTATACCACACTATTCCCGAAAAATCAACCCTTTTATTTCAGGGCAATACCGCACAACCCCTGTGCGTCAGATCGCGCGCAAGCTCAACAAAGTTGAGCTGAGATTTTTCGTCAGAGTGCATAAATTTGACGCAGGCGGGCGAGCGAAGACCAATTCGCTTTTCGCCCGGCAAGGAAAATTTGTGTGCTATGACGG
>JAFXRI010000071.1 GCA_017526445.1 Ruminococcus sp.
CACAACCCCTGTGCGTCAGATCACGCGCAAGCTCAATAAAGTTGAGCTGAGATTTTTCGTCAGAGTGCATAAATTTGACGCAGGCGGGCGAGCGAAGACCAATTCGCTTTTTGCCCGGCAAGGAAAATTTGTGTGCTATGACGGAAAATATGCAAGCAGATGACGTGCAGAGGCGCAAGCCGCGGGTTGTGCGGTGTTGCCTTTATACGGCACAGCATGGGGCAGTGCTATGAGATCATAATAAGGAGATAAGAAAAGATGAAAGGATTAATGAAAAAAGCCCTGTCGCTTTGTGCGGCAGCAGCGCTGACCTTGTCCCTGGCAGGATGCGGCGACAGCGGGGAAAGCTCTTCTGCGGCAGAGAGCGCGGCTCCGGCTTCCTCGGCGGAAAGCGATCCCGGAGGAGAGCAGGGCGGCGAGTCGAAAAGTGCCGATGCCGGCAGCGGCATCGAAAGAGAGCCTCTCGTGACCGAGCCGGTCGTCGAAAAACTGGAGAACTTCGATCTTTCCGATGTACAGAACGAAACTGCGGTGTCAGCTGATTTCTCGTTGGAACTTGAAGCTGAAAAAGCCTCTCTCGAGGGCAAGGCCGCCGTCCTGAAGAAGTCTTCTATGGGCGACTACAGCGGCGAAGGCTATGTGATAATCACCGAGAAGAACGGAGAGGCCGTGTTCGATGTCAAGCTGGATGTCGAGGGGAATTACGATCTGGGGATAATCAGTGCCCGTGCCTCCGAGGATTCGGTGGGAGTCATAACCCTTGACGGAAGCGAGCTGATGACCTTCAACGTGGCCAGCAAGAAATTCCAGGACAACGGGCCGAAGAATATCACTCTCCCTGCCGGCGAGCATAAGCTGGGCATCAAGAGCAGCAAGAGCAACTGCTTCGTTGACAGGATAACCCTCTCGGGTGCGGCAACGGTGGACCTTGAACAGTACAAGGTCAAGAAAGAGCTTGCCAACCCAAATGCCTCCGAAGAGACCAGGAGACTTTACAGCTTCCTCACCGACATTTACGGCAAGTACACTCTGTCGGGCCAGTATTCGGGAGACAATATGGGTTCGTCCAGCGCCGAGTTCTATGTTATCGAGCAGACCACGGGAAAGAAACCCGCGATCCTCGGCCTTGACCTTATCGAGCTTTCTCCCAGCCGCCTTGCCCACGGTTCTTCCGGCGGTGAGATGGTCCCCCAGCAGGCAATAGAGTGGTGGAGAGATAACGGCGGCATAGTTACCCTTTGCTGGCACTGGAACGCACCGGAGCCTTATCTGGAACAGGACTCTGAATCTCCCTGGTGGAAGGGCTTTTATTCGGCAAACACCAATTTCAGTCTGAAAAAGGCTCTTGACAAGGAGGACGAGGAGGGCTACAATTACCTCATCCGCGACATCGACGCAATAGCCAAGACACTTGCCTACCTTGACGATCAGCACGTTCCCGTGCTTTGGAGACCTCTCCATGAGGGAGGCGGAGATCCGAAGTGGCATAATCCCTGGTTCTGGTGGGGTTCATCCGGCGCTGATGCTTACATCGGGCTGTGGAAGCTTATGTATGACCGCCTCACCAACGTACACCATATCAACAATCTGATCTGGGTCTGGAACGGTCAGGATCCGACCTACTATCCGGGAGATGAGTATGTTGACATCATCGGATATGATATCTATGCAGAAAAGGGAGACACCTCCTCGCAGAAAGAGATCTTCGATCTTATGAAGAGCGTTACGGATGAAAAGAAGATCATCGTCCTCAGCGAGAACGGCGTTATCCCCGATCCTGACGAGTGCTTCTCCGACGGCTCACGCTGGGGCTGGTTCGCCACCTGGAACGGTGAGTTTATGATAGACGGCGGCGAGATGAAGATCTCGGACTACACGGGAGAAGAAAAGGCCAAGAAGATCTACAACAGCGAGCGTGTGCTCACTCTTGACGAGCTGCCTGACCTGAAATGCTATCCTCTTGACTCGGCAAAATACCTTTCCGAAAATGCGGGATAAAAATAATACAGGCCCCGGAATCTCTCCGGGGCCTTGCTGTTTATTCGTCATAGTATGCCGATATGCTCTCTCCGTTGCACTTTGCCACCACAGGGGCGGTGCGTGTAAGATAGACAACGGCACCGGTCTCGCTGAGGAGCTTCATCGTGCGGCTGTCCTCCGGTTCTTCGTCGGAGCTGGTTATGACCGCGATCTGAGGGGACACGGCCTGCAGGAACATCCCCAGTCTTGTCTGGTAATGTCCGTGATACGGAACTTTCAGGTAGTCGCAGGTGATATGCTCGGTCCTTACGAAATCGCTGAGCCTTGCGTCCTCCGCATCAGCAGCGAAAAGCAGCGTTTTTTTGCCGTAGCGCACTGAGGTCATAAGAGATGAATTGTTGCTGGAATCCTCCTTATAGACCTCCTGCATCGGCGGATACACGGTGATCTCGGCATTGCCGAGACGTGTACTCAGTCTAACGCGGGGAGTCTCCGGTGAGATACCCAGTTCGCTGAGCTGGCGGACATAGCTGCTGTACTCATCAGACTCTTTTATGAAGCTGCCCTGTACCACCCTTTTGACGGGCACCTCTTTGAGCAGCTTGGCGGCTCCCCCCACATGGTCCTTATCGAAATGGGTGATGATGAGCATATCCAGTTCCTTTATGCCGTGGGATTCGAGGTATGAAACGATCTCCTTCCCGAAGCCCTTTTCACCGCAGTCGATAAGCACGGCGAAGTCGGAGCAGCTGATAAGGTGCGAATCGGCCTTTCCGGCCTTGAAGCTATATACAGTAAGCTCTCCCAGCTCGCCCTCCGGCGGGACATAGGGAGGCTTGCTTTCCTCAGGCTGCGGCCGGCTGTTGCTGTTTATGGAGCAGCCGCACATCAGAAGAAGGCTTATCAGGATACAGAACACTCTTCGCACTATCCTCACCTCTTTTACGGACAGGAACAACGGGACGAGCTTGTTTCGGGAGCAGACTCTCAGAGCTCAGCTACGACCTCGACCTCAACGAGCACATCCTTGGGGAGTGCTGCTGCCGCTACACAGGAGCGGGCAGGCTTCGAGGTGAAATACTCGCCGTAGATGCCGTTGAAAGCGGCAAAGTCGCTCATATTTTTCAGAAAGCAGACTGTCTTGACTGCCTTATCGAGAGAGGAACCGGCCTCCTCGAGGACTGCCTTGAGGTTCTTGCAGACCTGATGAGTCTGCTCCTCGATAGTAGTTGCCTCTACATTTCCGGTAGCGGGGTTTATTGCGATCTGGCCGGAAGTGAATACAAGTCCTCCTGCGATCTTTGCCTGTGAATAAGGGCCGATAGCGTCGGGTGCGTTCTTGGTGTAAACTGTTTTTGCCATTTTGATTTCCTCCTTGACTATGATAAATGATCTTCAATAAATGTGTTCATAATGTATTCGAGGGCGGATCTTCTGTCCGCAAAGTCCTTTCTGCGGGGCCAGCCCTCTTTCTCGCGGCAGTGGGAAAAGGTGAGATGATATATCCTCCAGAGCTCGCCGCCGGCGCTGTCAGCCGAACAAAACAGCATATCGTCGCAGGATTCGCATTTCAATGCGTTATATACCTTCCTGCCCCGGATGAACTCGTCGTCCTCACCGAGCTCGGTGATAAGCTCCCTGACGAACATATCAGGCTCCACGGCCCACCAGTCGAACTCATCGCCGTATTCTTCTTCCATAAGCCGGGCGAACTCGGCTGTGGTCATTTCATCGGTGACGTTCATTTCTTAACTATCTTGAAGCCTGCGTCGGCAAGAGCCTGTCTGATTTTCCTGATATGATCGTAGTCTCTTGTCTCCATAACTATGCGAAGGATGCAGTCGGTGATGTCGCTGTCCTCGCTGGCACGCTCGTGGTGGATAGATACGACATTGCCGCCCAGCTGAGCAATGATCTTGGATACGCCCAGGAGCTGGCCGGGCTTGTCCTCGAGCTGGATAGCCATTGTGTCGCTGCGGCCGGACTTGAGCAGACCTCTCTTGATAACGCGGGAGAGTATAGTCACGTCAATATTACCGCCCGAAACGAGGCAGACCACGTTCTTGCCTTCTACGGGGACCTTGCCGAACATCACGGCTGCGACGGAAACTGCACCTGCACCCTCGGAGATGAGCTTGTGCTGTTCGATGAGGGCAAGTATAGCCGAAGAGACTTCGTCGTCGGTCACTGTGACTATATCGTCAACGTATTTGCGGCAGTACTCGAAGGTGTGCACACCGGGCTCCTTGACCTTGATGCCGTCGGCGATAGTAGCTACAGATTCAAGGCATTTGATCTTATCCTCGGCAAGGGATTCCACCATTGAGGGGGCGCCGCTTGCCTGTACGCCGTAGACCTTTATATTAGGATTGAGGGACTTGAGTGCGAAGGCCACGCCGGAGATCAGTCCGCCGCCGCCAACCGGTACGACGACTGCGTCCAGGTCGGGGAGCTGGTCGAGAAGCTCAAGGCCGATAGTGCCCTGTCCTGCGATGACGTTTTCGTCGTCAAAGGGATGGATGAAGGTGTAGCCGTGCTCATCACGGAGCTGGAGAGCCTTGTTGTATGCGTCGTCGTAAACTCCCTCCACAAGGCATACATCTGCGCCGTAGCCCTTGGTGGCTTCGACCTTGGAGATGGGTGCGCCGTCGGGCAGGCATATCAGAGATTTGATGCCGTGCTTGGTAGCTGCCAGAGCAACGCCCTGAGCGTGGTTGCCGGCCGAGCAGGCGATAACTCCCTTAGCCTTTTCCTCGTCTGAGAGCTGAGAGATCTTATAGTATGCGCCTCTCACCTTGAAGGAACCGGTGATCTGGAGATTTTCCGTTTTAAGGAATACATTGGCCTTCGGGTTGATCTTGGGAGCCTTGATGACCTCTGTCTCCCTTATCACCTCTTTGAGGATGTGTCTTGCGTGATAGACTTTGTCAAGTGTAAGCATAACTATCTGTCCTTTCTCAGATAATGATCGTTCGTATCCATTTGTCCTTGCGGGGACTTTGATAAAAAGCGTCCGCTTCCGGTCAGTGAAACAAAAAGCGCCCGCCTCCGGCTCGTGCCGGCAGAGGCGAAGCGCTGTACTCCGTGTTACCACTCTGCTTGCGTCCGCAGATGCGAACGCCGCTTAACCGCATCTTGCCAGGCATCCCCGAAAAATGCGACCTCATATAACGGTGAGCACCGTGCCGTACTACTTGCCTTGCAGGCTTTCGGCGGCAGGCTCGGGAATGATCCAGCTCCGGCTGCTCTCCTCCCGATTTTCAGCTGCCTCGGGCTCTCTTTGGGGGAACATTCTGCCAGGCACGTTTCCGTCAACGCCTTTGATATATCCGTGTAACAAATATTATACCACCGGTCATATAAATTTGTCAAGAGGTCGTATATTGGCATTTCTTATAAAATAATTAAGTTTTCTTGACTTTTTTGACAAAATACTATATAATCATAGTGTATGTTTATTTGCCGTACCGAAAGCCGGAGCTGCCTCTGCTTAATCGTGAGGATGCCGGGGAATGATAACGGTACACAGACCTTGCAGGGAAAAACCGTCCGCAGAAGCAGTGCTTTATCTGCCGGGCGGATGGAAGGGGTTCTTATGGACACGAACTGGACTGTAAAAGGAGTGCTGAAGAGCGCTGCCCTTAGTCTTAGACATAACTATATAGCCTGTCTTGCCGTTATCTTCGTAATGGTCATCATAGCGGGGCAGTACGGCGGTTCTACACAGTTCATCGCGAGCTATGATATGCTGAACGTAGCAAATCTCCGTGTGGATGCCGCAGACAAAAGACTTGTGGCTGATGCCGTGGTGAACGGCGGGATGACTCCCGAACAGGCTTCGGACAAGTTCAACATCGGGGATGCTGAGGCTGTAAAGAACTGGGCGGATATTTACAGAGAGTACGGTGAGAATGCGCTCAATGCCAAGGAGCTCACCTTTTTCCATTCGGGAAACGAAAGCTCCAACTGGGCGATAATCGACGATACGGTCAGCCTTATCTCGGGACGCAATCGCCCCATCACCGCATTTGTCAGCGACAGAACGCTCAGACACGAGCAGCAGGTATCCGATTCCTTTGATATGCTGACAAAGGAATACTCGCCGCATTTCCAGGTGCTGGCGGCGTTTCTGGCTTTCTTCTCGGATAAGTCGCCCTGGGACATAACGGTGACTTGCGTGACATCGCTGTTCTCGGTGCTTGTGGCTATATTCGTCAGCGACACCCTCATCATCGGTGAACGGAGATTTTTCCTCGAGAACAGATATTACCGCCGCACCCATATAGGGCGAATGGGATTTATGATAAAGGAGCGTTTCTTCAAGCCGCTGAAGACTATCGTGCTGATGCACGTTTTCAGGGGGCTTTGGTTCCTGACGGTCATCGGGGGATTCTATAAGACCTTTGAGTACTATATGATACCTTTCATCCTGGCCGAGAACCCCAATATCGGGACAAAAAAGGCCTTTGCGCTGTCAAAGGCGATGATGAAGGGCAGCAAGCGCAAGGCTTTGCTGCTGAACGCATCTTTCCTGCTGATAGAGATACCTATAATCGTGGTAGCCACGCTGATCGCTCTTTTCATGATGGGAGAGGACTACAAGTTCATCAGCGGCATATTTGCTTTTGTATGTCTCGGTGTGGCAAGGATATTTTTCCTGAACGCTTTCAGGACTGCTGCCGATACCGAGCTGTATATACAGCTGAGGAGAAAGCTTATTGCAGAGGGACACGAGCTTTGCACGGAGTTTACTGACGAGCTGATCGATCCGGAGATACTTGAGGATGAAAAGGACTATACCACCAATATAGGCGGGATGACGGGTGCCGCGATCAAGGGCCTGACACGTTATCCCGGTGCCGATCAGCAGGGAGAGAAGTATATCGGCATCACCAAGAAGCAGATACTCATAAAACACGATTATCACAGGAATTATCTGGTCACATCCTTCGGGCTGATGTTCTTCGTCTTCTCCACGGTGGGCTGGTTCTGGGAGGTAGTCATCCACATCATCGAGGACGGTGAGCTGGTCAACCGCGGGACTCTTCACGGCCCCTGGCTGCCGATCTACGGCGTGGGCGGCATAGCGGGAGTGCTCCTGCTGAAAAAATTCCGTGACAATCCGGCGGCGGCCTTCACGCTGATGGTCATAGGCAGCGGTATCTTTGAATACCTGGTGAGCCTGTATTTCGACAAGGCGAAGGGGCTGCAGTACTGGAACTACAACGGATATTTCCTCAATATCAACGGGCGGGTATGCTTTGAGGGGCTCATTGTTTTCGGCTTTGCCGGGATGCTGTGCCTTTACATCCTCGGGCCGGTGATAGACGACATAAACCGGAAGCTCCCCAGAAAACTGGTGACGGGAGTGCTGATAGTGCTGTTCACTATACTGGCAGCGGACGTGGTATATTCCTTCATCGTGCCGAACAAGGGCAAGGGCATCACCGACTATGCCGCTCAGGTTGTGGATATTACACAAATCAGCAGCGGGAATTTTATAGGATAGACACTTGTAATTTTTAATAAAGTGTGATATAATCTATAGTATGTTAATACTATCGCGTATCTTTTTCTCAGGAGGTATAATTTATGGAGAACAGAATACAGACTATCGAGTGCCCGAAAAACCGCCGCATCAAGATCGATATCATTCCCGGACATTTTGCGACCAACCATTCCCACGTAAATTTCTATGTGGATATGACCTCGATCAAGACCAGCCACAAGATGGCGAGAGAGGCTGCGGCAGAACTGGCGGCAAACTATATGACCACCCATGTGGATACGATCATCTGTCTTGAAGGCACCGAGATGCTCGGAGCATTCCTGGCTGAGAGCCTGGCCGAGCAGGGGATCAATTCCGGTTCGGACATCGCAGTGGTGACACCCGAGCTTAATATGAACAATCAGATGATCTTCAGAGACAATACTCAGAAGAAGATCTGGGGCAAGCAGGTGCTGCTGCTCATCTCGTCGGCTTCCACCGGCAAGAGCATTGGCCGCGCAGTTGACTGCCTGCAGTATTACAACGGCAGCCTTGCAGCTATCGGGGCTATATTCTCGGCGATCAAGGAATCGCACGGCATTCCCGTACAGGCGATCTTCTATGACGACAATCTGCCCAAGTACGACAGCTACAGCACTACGGCCTGCCCGATGTGCCGCAGCGGGCAGAAGGTCGATGCGCTTATCAACAGCTTCGGCTATTCCAAGATCTGACACATTCAGGGGCGCACCGGGGCGTGCGCCTTATTTATGCATCCGCCCGGGCCGGACAGCGGCAGCGGGGGGGGTGTGATACCCGTTTATATTGAAAAAACTGTTTCGGAGGAAATATTTATGAGTGAAAACAAAGAGAAAAAGCTTTCCACGGTGCTGGGATTCGTCCTGCTGACCGATGCCAATCTTGACTGGCCCCGCTTCCGCCATAATCTGAAAGAGGACTGGGACATCTCCTTTGGCGATGAGATAAAGGACGGTGCCGTAGTATTCAGCGCTGACGGCTTTAACTGCGCCTGCTCGCTGCTGCCGAACCCGGTGCCCAACAATGAGGCGGTGGAGTGTGCGAAGAACAATATGCTCTGGAAGGATGCCGCAGCCGAGACTGCAAAGCACGCGGCTCATGTTATGATAGCTGTTATGGGCAGCGAGGATGAGGGCTATGACTCACTTGAAGCCAACAAGCTTTTCTGCAAGCTGGCAAGCGCGATGCTCAAGCTGAAAAATACCATAGGCATCTACAAGAACCCCACGGTCTTTGAGAAACAGTTCTATATCGATGTGGCGGAGAACCTTAAAAACGGAGATCTGCCGGTGCCGATAATGCTCCATGTGGGTATGTACCTGAATTCCGACAGCCTGCTGTGCGGGTTCACCTATGGTCTGAGGGCTTTTGGTTTCGAGGAGATCGAGGTCATCGGATCCAGGGCACAGCCGCCCCAGCTGTTCAATTTCCTGCTGGCCATCAGCGATTATGTGATCTCGGGGGATGTGGTACTCAGGGACGGTGAGACTGTGGGCTTTACCGATGAGCAGAAGCTGCCGATCACTCATTCCAAGGCTGTGAGCTTTGACGGCGACAGCCTGAAGATCGGGTTTATGACAGAATAATGTATCAGATGCAGGTCTTGCTGCGCCGTGCGCGTGGTAAGACCTACTATTTATTTGTGGGAGCATACAGTATATTTTGTGAAAAAAAGACCTTGTAAAATCATTGGATATGTGATATTATTAATATGTGTAATCTCACGGCGGAAATGCCGCAAATGAAATGGAGGACAAGGATATGCCTATGTATATGGTAACCGACACGGGTGAAAAGATGCAGAACGTCTATACCCCTCTGTCGCTGACCGTTCACATCATTTTCTGTGTTATAGCTACGGCCCTGTACCTGACACTGTACTACCGCAGAGGATCTGTTCACTATCTGCTGCTGATGTTCGCTATCGACGCTACGATCATCACCCAGTACTGGACGACCACACTGTCGATCACTCTGCTCGGTATATCGGAGATAGTACTGGTGGGAACGGCGATATTCTTCTATGTGAAGTATTCAAGGAAGCTGAAAGCCGAGAACGCTGCCAAAGAGGCAGCTGCCAAGGAAGCCGAGGAACGGGCCAGGGCCGCCGAGAAGGCTGAGTCTGACAAGGATCAGAAGCTGGTCGATAACGCCTTTGATGACGACTTTTGATAATGGGGAATACTGATATGAAGATCGTTATTCTTGACTCGGAGACTGTCTCGCGCAATGACGTGTCGCTTGACAGCATAACTTCCCTTGGCGAGGCGGAGGTCTATGGCTATACCCCTAACAGCGAGGTTGCCGGAAGGATCGGCGACGCTGACGCAGTCATATGCAACAAGTGCCTGATAACCCGGGATGTGTTCGACGCCTGCCCGAACCTGAAATATGTGGGGCTGTTTGCCACAGGCTACAATAATGTTGATACTGCGGCTGCAAAGGATCACGGCGCTGTGGTCTGCAACGTGCCCAACTATTCCACGGATGCGGTAGCACAGCATACCTTTGCGCTGATACTCGGATACTACAACAAAACCGCGGAATATACCGCATCTGTCGCAAACGGCGATTGGGTGAACTACAAGCTGTTTACTTATTTCGGCATACCTACCTATGAGCTTGCAGGCAAGACGCTGGGTATCGTGGGATACGGCGCTATCGGCCGGAAAACGGCGGAGATAGCAAGAGCCTTCGGGATGAAGACGGTCACTCATACAAGGAGCCCGCAGAAGGTCGCAGACGGTACCCCCTGCCTGAGCCTGGAAGAGCTGCTGGCGGTGAGCGATATAGTTTCTCTCCACTGCCCGCTGACCTCCGATAACACAAAGATGATAAATGAGCGGACGCTCTCGCTGATGAAGTCCTCCGCTCTGCTGATAAATACGGCCCGGGGCGGCCTTGTGGACGAGCAGGCACTGGCGGATGCGCTCAACTCCGGGAAGATAGCCGGTGCGGGTATTGATACCCTGACCTTAGAGCCGATGCGTGAGGACTGTCCTTTGCGCGGGGCTAAGAACTGTTTCATCACTCCCCACGTTGCCTGGGCACCAAGGGAGACCCGGATAAGGCTGCTTGAAAAGGTGGCAGAGAACCTGAAAGCCTGGCGGGACGGCAGCCCGATAAACGTGGTGGACCAATAGGAGAGGAGAGATGGATATGGCATCGGGTAAGGGGTATCTTGAATTTGTACTTGAACAGCTATCCTGTCCTGAAGATGTATCCTATCGGGCGATGATGGGTGAATACATCCTCTACTTCCGCGGGAAGGTGGTCGGAGGGATATATGACGACCGCTTGCTGGTGAAGCCCACCGTATCTGCCGTAAGGCTGATGCCCGAAGCTCCCCGTGAATTGCCCTATGAGGGCGCAAAGGAGATGCTCCTGGTAGAGAATGTGGATGACAGAGAGTTTCTGAGCGGGCTTTTTGCCGCTGTGGCGGATGACCTGCCGGAGCCAAAAAAGAAGAAAAAACGGGAGTGAGCATATGCCAGAGATGTTTGATCTTTATGACAAGGATCTCCAGCCGCTGGGAGAGATCTGCGAGCGGGGAGATCCGATACCGAGTGGAAAGTTCCACATAGTGGTGACGGTACTTCCGGTGAATTTTGAGAATAAAGTGCTTATCACCAAGCGCGCTTTCGGCAAGCCCTACGGCGGTATGTGGGAGATAACCGGCGGTGCAGTCATCGCGGGGGAGACTCCGTTGCAGGGCGCTGTGAGAGAGCTTCGGGAGGAAACAGGGCTGCGTGCCTTGCCCGAGGCGCTGGAATACCGCGGACAGATCCTTTTCAGGATGAGCGGTCACAGCCACATCGTGATGTTTTACGCATTCCGTGCGGATTTTCACGAGGATGATATAATCCTGCAGCCGGGAGAGACCGAAGCGGCGAGATTCGTTTATCCCTCTGAGATAGAACAGATGGCCAAGAACGGGGAATTTCTCTCGTTCGGGTATCAGAGGGCAAAGGCTGTATATCCTGATATATTCGGAGAAGAAATGCCGTAAAAGGTGATCCGCAGCGCCGCTTGCTGCGGGATCTGAGCATATACCCGAGCCGTGCAGGCGGTGAGGGAATAAACAAGAAGGAAAGTATGACTTATGGAAAGAAAAAGGATAGTAGTAAAGCTTGGCACCTCGACGCTGACGCATAAGACAGGAAAGCTGAACATCAGACGCATCGAGAAGATAGTAAAGAATCTGGCCGACCTGCATAACGCAGGGAATGAGCTGCTGATCGTTTCCAGCGGAGCAGTCGGGCTCGGGATGGCTAAGCTCAATCTTATGCAGAGACCGAAGGAGACTCCCCTGAAGCAGGCCTGCGCCGCTATCGGCCAGTGCGAGCTTATGTATTTCTACGACAAGCTGTTCTCCGATTACAGCCTGAATGTTGCTCAGGTGCTGCTGACAAAGTATGTTCTGCTGGAGGACAGGCGCATAAACGTCCAGAACGCCCTGGAGGAACTGCTGGCGCACAACGTAATACCCGTCGTGAACGAGAATGACACGGTGGCTATCGACGAGCTGGAACTTGAGGTAGGCGAAAACGACTCGCTGGCAGCTACGGTGGCAACGCTTGTAAACGCTGATCTGCTCATTATTATGTCGGATATTGACGGACTGTATGACTCGGATCCAAGGAGCAGCGAGAACGCCAAGCTCATCCCTGTTGTTGACGAGATAACCGATGAGATAAGGGAACTTGCGGGAGGTGCCGGCTCAAAGCTGGGTACCGGCGGGATGAGGACCAAGATCGCTGCCGCCGAGATCGCCAACGCCCACGGCATAGATATGGTCATAGTAAACGGCAGGAATCCCGATAATCTTTACAACGTGTTGGAAAAGGGCGCAGGAACGTTGTTCAGGGCCAGAAAATAAATGCCGGAAGTATGAGCAAACATAAACAGATCATAATATAAGCAATATGAAAAAAGGAGGAAGATATATGAACAATGACAGCAGAAAAGTCGTACTTATCGGTACGGGCATGGTGGGTATGAGCTTTGCTTATTCTCTCGTCAATCAGGGAGGGATATGCAGGGAGCTGGTGCTTATCGACGTGAATAAGGCACGGGCCGACGGTGAAGCTATGGATCTCAATCACGGACTGGCCTTCGGCAAATCGAATATGAAGATCTATGCCGGGGAGTATTCCGACTGCAAGGATGCGGACATCGTGGTGATCGCGGCAGGCGTTGCCCAGAAGGAGGGTGAGAGCCGTCTTGATCTGCTGCAGCGCAATGTTGAGGTGTTCAGATCGATAATCACTCCTGTTATAAAGTCCGGCTTTGACGGGATATTCCTTGTAGCCACCAACCCCGTGGATATAATGACGAGGGTGACATATGAGCTTTCCCGCTTCGGAGCATCCCGTGTCATCGGAACCGGCACCTCGCTGGATACCGCAAGGCTCCGCTATCTGCTCGGCGAATACTTCACGGTGGATCCCAAGAACATACACGCCTATGTCATCGGTGAACACGGCGACAGCGAGTTTGTGCCGCTTTCTCAGGTCATGCTGGCCACCAAGCCGGTGCTCTCGATCCTTTCCGATGACCGGAACAGCTACTGCCTGAAGGATATGGAGCAGATCGAGGATCAGGTCCGTACTGCGGCATATAAGATAATTGAGGCAAAGCGTGCCACCTATTACGGTATAGGTATGGCTCTCACCCGTATCGTGAGGGCGATACTTGGCGATGAGAACAGTGTTCTGACTGTCTCGGCGAAGATGTGCGGCGAGTACGGTGAGCGCAATGTTTTCATCGGTGTGCCTTCGATCATCGGCCGCAACTGTATCAAGGAGATAATCGAGCTTGATCTTACCGAGGATGAGATGAAGAAGTTCCGTGCTTCTGCTGAGGTGCTGAACGATAATTTCAACGGCCTTAACCTGTAAGCTCACAAACACAAAGCGGGTGCCCCTGCTGCGGCAGGAAAGCACCCGCTGTTTTATTTTTCATCCGTTTTTTTAAGAAGCAGACCGGCGAGGGCTTCAACGCACTCGTCTTCTGTGATTATCTCGGTGGAGAGGGGATAGCCCTCTTTTTTCAACTCCCAGATAAGCTCGGTCACCTGGGGAACGTCAAGGCCGAGGTTCTTCATCGTGTCTACCTGAGAAAAGACTTTCTTTGGAACATTGTCGAGGACTATCTCGCCGCTGTCGATGACGACGATGCGATCGGCCTGGGCTGCTTCCTCCATATAATGGGTTATCAGTACGATAGTGACGCCGTGCTCGCGGTTGAGCATCCTTATGGTCTTCATTACCTCTTTGCGGCCCTTGGGATCCAGCATCGCCGTGGGCTCGTCAAGAAGTATGCAGTCCGGCTGCATGGCTATTATCCCGGCGATAGCGACGCGCTGCTTCTGTCCTCCCGAGAGCTTATGGGGAGCGTGCATACGGTACTCGTACATCCCGACAGTCTTTAGTGCCTCATCCACGCGGCGGCGTATCTCGGCAGGTTCGACTCCCATATTCTCCAAAGCGAAGGCCACGTCCTCCTCCACTATGGTCGCAACTATCTGGTTGTCGGGGTTCTGGAATACCATACCCACCCGTTGGCGTATGGGCAGCAGGTTGGCTTCCTCGGCCGTATCCATACCGTCAACGGTCACCTTGCCGCTTTCCGGAAGGTTTATAGCGTTGAAGCACTTGGCAAGAGTGCTCTTGCCCGAGCCGTTATGCCCCAGCACTGCCACGAACTCGCCCCGCTGTATATCAAGATCGATATGCTTCAGCACTTCGTTTCTGACCGGCGGATCCTCCAGGTCATTTATGTAGGAAAAGCACAGATCCTCTGCATGTAAAAATGAACTCATTATCCCGATCCCCTTGACAATTCTGTTAACAATCCGATCAGGCAGCTGTCATACAGCCGCTCTGCACATATGAGTATATCACAAACGGCCTGCTTTGTCAAACAAAAGAGGCAGGGGAGCTTCCCTGCCTCTGAAGAGTATATTATTCTCCGTCCTTCTTCTCGTCGTCTTTTTTCTCTTCATCGTCCTTCTTATCGTCTTTCTTGCCGAACTTATCGCCGATGAAGTCGGTCACCTTGCCGGTCACCATTTCGATATTCTCCTTGGTAGCCAGCTCCTTGGCCTTATCCTTGACCTCGGAAGGCACCTTGTCGGGTATCTTGTCGATAACGCTGTCCACAGTCTGCTTGATGTCGTCAAAATTAAGATCCATATTTGATTACCTCCGTTTTATATTTTGCTCCGGCGGATGCGCCGCCGGATACAGGATATTTACAGCCGGGGGACCTGCACGCGGCCCCGCAATATGATTATACCATATTTGTCGGCGGGTGTCAATCACTTTTGCGGCCTGATCTCTGCTGAATGTCATTCTTTTTCGCTGACCTGCCGCAGCTGCATTTGACTTTTTCAGGCGGGTAATGTATAATGTATAGAGTGTTTACCGCTTATGGTCTTATACTGAGGTGCTGTATGATCTTTTTATTTTTGCTTCCCGGATACCTTATGGTCAATCTGTATATATCGTTCAGGATCACTTACTGGTTCCGAAATCTTTGGAAAAAGCTGGACAGACGCGGCTTCACCGTTACGGTCAGCGTGCTTTATTTTGCGCTGGCGCTTTCTCCGATATTCGCGTTCCTGCTGCCGAAGTCCGGATTTTCGATCGCTGTAAGGAGACTGTCGGCTTACTGGATGGGCATAATGCTTTACTTTGTGTCGATGCTGCTCATAGCGGAGCTCGCAAGGCTTATATTGCTCAGGACGAAATTCAGGAACTCGAAGCTGTTTTCCCGCGCCGGTGCGGTGCTGGTCGGAGCGGCTGTGTTCGTCAGTGCGGGAGCAGTCTGCCTTTACGGGGCTTATAACGCCCGTCAGATCAAGACAACAAAATATGAGCTCACTGTGGAAAAGGAGGCGGATGGACTGGATAAGCTCAGGGCAGTCCTTATCGCGGATACTCATATGGGCTATGCCATCGGAAGGGACCATATCCGGGAAATGGTGGAGAAGATAAATGCTGAGGAGCCGGATATTGTGATCTTCGCAGGGGATATATTCGACAATTCCACTGAGGGACTGGATTATCCGGACGAGACGGCGGAGCTTTTCAGAAGTATAAAGACCAGGTACGGAGTTTGGGCTACTTACGGCAATCACGATATCGACGAGCAGATACTTATGGGCTTTACCTTCAACTGGTCGGACAGCCCTCCCAACGACAGCAGAATGCGGAGCTTCTGCGAAAAGGCGGGGATAAATCTGCTTTGTGACGAGACGGTACTGATAGACGGGAAGTTCTATCTCGTGGGCAGGCGCGACGGGATGAAGCCCGGGACCGACGACGGGAGCAGGCTCTCTCCTGCAGAGCTGACAAAGGACCTCGATCTGAGCAAGCCGGTGTTTTTTATCGCTCACGAGCCGGGAGAGCTTCAGGAGACCGCCGATGCGGGAGCTGATATAGATTTCTCCGGCCACACCCATGACGGGCAGCTTTTCCCTCTGACGATAATAACGGATATAACCTGGGAGAATGCCTGCGGAGTCATCAGGAAGGATGATATGTATTCCGTGGTGACTTCGGGAGTAGGCGTATTCGGGCCGTTTATGCGTGTGGGCACCGACGCCGAGATAGTCAGTGCGGACATCCGGTTCAGCGGAAAGGGCTCTGACGATTAGTTTGTGCAGGTTGCACAAAATTGAGGCATATTTCTTTTGGGGTATAGACAAACTCCGTTTGGTGTGATATAATGTAGAAGATAAGTAAACTACAGAAAGGAACCTGACAATGCTGCACGAAAAGTCCTGTGGAGCTATCGTGTACAGAAAGTACCATGGCAACACGGAGATATTGCTGATAAAGCATATCAACAGCGGGCATTGGTCATTCCCGAAAGGGCACGTCGAGGGGGACGAGACAGAAGTAGAAACTGCCAAACGTGAGATCCTCGAGGAGACGGGGATCGATGTTAATCTTGATCCTACTTTCCGAGAGACCGTTACATATTCACCCCGTAAGGATACCGTCAAGGTCGTGGTGTATTTCATTGCGAGAGCGAAGAATACCGATTTCGTTCCTCAGGAGGATGAGATATCCGAGATCAAATGGGTTGAGATCGACCGCGCCGGACAGGTGCTTGCCTACGAGAACGACCGAAGCATAGTGAACAAGGCCAAGAAGTTCATAAATTAAGTCCCGATAAGGGCGCTCTGCATTTTATTGTGGAGCGTCTTTTTTCTTGTGTGCCGGGGGAAGGGCGTAAATGTCGAAAAATGCGGGATTTTTGGGTGCAAAATTATTGAAAATACCCTTGCAAAAATACTGCCTGTATGATATAATAGCTATGTATGTTTGTTATGGTATGATATGCAGTCAAACAGGAAAGGACAGTGTATGGAACGTAAAAAAAGCAAGGTCAAAAGGCGGTCAAAGACACTGCAGGGGATAATAGGCGTATTTTGCCTGGCAGCATTGGGATTTGTGGGAGTGTGGGCCTTCAACAATGCTATGGAGGGCTTCAATGCTTCAAAGGCTGACCCCATATCCGCCGTGTCTCAGGTGACGAGCCGGAATGACTCAGCAGATACCGGCGCAGAGAATGCTTCGTCTCTGACGGATGACACGAGCGTTGTGCCCGATGAAAGCAAGAGTGAAGAGAGTAAGGCTGATGTGAGCGGGGATGGTTCGGAGGCAGAGTCCGAGGCCGGGAGCACTCCTGAGGAAACGGAAGACAGTTCCTCCGCTGCCGGCGAGGAAGACAGCTCTTCCGAAAGCGAGGCTGATGTTCCCGGAGATACGAACGCAGGCAAGTTCCCGACCGCCGCAGAGATAAAGGACGATTTCGCCGACGCCGTTTTTATAGGCAACTCGAGAACGGTGGGACTGGGTATGAACTGCGGCAAGCCGCTGGCTACCTTCTATGCTTCCACAGGCCTTAATGTGAATACGATCTGGGATTCTGCCACGATAACGCTGGATAACGGATCCTACGGCACTGTGTTCGATGCGCTGGCACAGAAACAGTTCAGCAGAGTGTATGTGATGTTCGGCATAAACGAGGTGGGCTGGCCCTACTGGGATTCTTTCCAGTCGCAGTATGAGGATGTAGTGAACAAGATCAAGGAGCTGCAGCCTGATGCCCGTGTATATATCCAGTCGGTGCTGCCGGTATCTTCGCTGGCAATAAACACAAATGCCGTGTTTACCACCGAGAATATCGACGGGCTCAACGAGTTCATCAAAAACGCAGCTGCGAATACAGGCTGCACCTATCTCGATGTGAACTCCGCTCTCAGGCAGGAGGACGGCTCGCTGCCTCTGGAGGCTTCGACGGACGGCATACACCTTATGAAGGATTACTGTATGGTATGGCTGAAATATCTTGCTGATAACAGCTGATGACAAAAGAAAGGAAGAATAATTATGAAGAAACAGTTTATCGCAGCAGCCGCTGCACTCGTACTTTGTGTGGGAGGTCTTGCCTCCTGCGGAGGATCGGACAGCTCGTCCAAGAGCGATGCTCCCGCAGCCAGCTCTGCTGCTGAGGCTCAGGCCGATGTCACAAAGGATGCGGCTGCAATCGCCGACAAGCTCAAGAGCGATGTTGTCTGGAAGGATCAGCTCAATGAGCTGGAGAGCGCTATGGTCGAGAAGATAATCGGCGTAAAGCCTGACCTCTATACCGCAGGGAAGGTATATATCGGTGCCGGCGGAGCCACCGCTGAGGAGATCGCTTGCTTCGAGGGCAAGGACGAGGCCGCTGCCGACAGCATTATGGAGGCTCTTAATAAGCGTATCGAGGCTCAGAAGAAGGCCTTCGAGAACTATGTTCCCGGTGAGCTGGACAAGCTGGGCTCGGCTGTTCTGGTAAAGCAGGGCAAGTATGTGTTTATGTGCATCTCTGATGAAAACGACAAGGCAAAGGAAATAATCGGATAAGGGCGGATCGGTAATAAATGCTTTTCAGTAGTACGACCTTTTTGTTCGCATTCCTGTCGCTTGTGCTGATATGCTACTATGCAGTGCCGCGTATCGCGAAGAACGCGGTGCTGCTCGTATTCAGCCTTGTATTCTATGCGTGGGGCGAGCCCAAATATGTTTTCCTGATGCTCGGTTCGATCGTGGTGGCCTACATCACCGGTCTGCTGTGCGACAGGAACAAATACAAAAGTAAGCTGCCGCTTGTTTCGATGATCCTGGCGATCGTCTGGAACATGGGGCTTTTGCTGTTTTTTAAGTACACAAATTTCTTTATCACGAATGCGAACAATCTGTTCGATCTGAATATAACGCCCCTTGGCCTGACGCTGCCGATAGGCATTTCCTTCTACAGCTTCCAGACGCTTTCCTATGTTATCGACGTTTACAGGGGCGAGGTGAAGCCGCAGAGGAATTTCCTTAATCTGGCCACATATGTCACACTTTTCCCACAGCTCATCGCCGGACCGATCGTGCGCTATCAGACTATCGAGGACCAGCTGGGCTCCCGCAAGGAGAGCTTAGACAAGTTCGCCCGCGGAGTAAAGCGGTTCGCTGTCGGCCTTGGCAAGAAGGTGATACTGGCCAATAACATCGGTGCGCTGTTTGAGGAGATCTCCTCGGCCGATCAGTCACAGCTGAGCGTGGCGGGGGTATGGCTGGGTATAATCGCCTATACGTTCCAGATATACTTCGACTTCTCGGGATACTCGGATATGGCTATCGGCCTGGGCAAGATGTTCGGCTTTGAGTTCCTGGAAAACTTCAATTATCCCTATGTCTCCGATTCGATCACCGAGTTCTGGAGAAGATGGCATATCTCCCTTTCGACATGGTTCCGCGACTATGTGTATATCCCGCTGGGCGGAAACCGCAAGGGCAAGGTGAGACAGTGCGTGAATATTATGCTGGTATGGTTCCTTACCGGATTCTGGCACGGTGCTAACTGGAACTTTATGATCTGGGGAGTGTATTTCGGCATTATACTGCTGTGTGAGAAGCTGTTCCTGCTCAGAGCGCTGGGTAAGCTGCCCAGGGTGATAAGACACATATACGCTCTGCTGCTGATAGTCATAGGGTGGGGGATATTCGCCTTTGAGGATACCGACAAACTGATCCGGAACTTCAAGAATATGTTCGGCTTCGGCGGTCTGCCTCTGTGGAACGGAAAGAGCGACCTGTTCTGGCTGACACAGAATGTCATACTGCTCGTGATACTCGTTATCGCATCGGTGCCGCTCTTTAAAAAGCTGGGGGAGATGCTCCGGACAAAGTTCACCGTACCCTACGGATGCGTTGTGGAGCCGATATGTACGGCAGGGATACTGCTCATCTCCACCGCATATCTTGCAAGCAACTCGTTCAATCCGTTCTTGTATTTCAGGTTCTGAGGAGGTGCGCTGAGTATGGAAAAGAAGCATCGGCGCATCGCCGATATCATAATGGCAGCTGTTTTCGTGATCTTCGTGTTCGGGTTCGGGATAGCACTGCTGGTAAAGAACGACAGAGAGTTCTCGGAAATGGAGAACAGAAATCTTGCGAAAAAGCCGGAGCTAAGCTGGGATAACATAATGGAGGGCAAGTTCACCTCTGAACTGGAGAGTTATATCTCCGACCAGCTGTTCGCTAAGGATGCACTCGTATCTGCAAAGACAGATCTTGACCGTCTGCTGGGCAAGACCTATATGAACGGGGTGTATCTGATAAAGGACAGCGACGGCAGGCTCAGGTATGTGCAGAAATATACAGAAAACCGTGAACAGCTGGCGGCGAATGCGGCAAGCCTCAACGAGTTCGCTGAAAAAGTGAATGTGCCTGTTGACTTCATGCTGGTGCCGAATGTTTCAGCGTATATGCTGGATAAGCTCCCTGCGGGCGCCGACTGCGATGACCAGAGCGAGAGCCTTGACTATGTGAAGACGCTTGTGGGGGATAAGATAAACTTCTACCCGATGCTGGACAAGGACGGTTTCTCGGAGAACCTGTACTTCCGCACCGATCATCACTGGAGCTTCAGGGGA
This sequence comes from Ruminococcus sp., assembly GCA_017526445.1. Lineage (GTDB taxonomy): Bacteria > Bacillota > Clostridia > Oscillospirales > Ruminococcaceae > FB2012. Next base: position 20,490 of record JAFXRI010000071.1, read on the forward strand.
GCACAGAAGGCTGTGGGCGATTACCTGGTCAAAAGCGGTCAGATCTCTGATGCCGGAAAGCTTGACATCCCCTTCGGAAAGACACACGAGGGCTTTCTGGGAACGCTCTACTCCAAGGCGCCTTCCTCGTTTGCCGAGCCTGATGAATTTGAGTTCTGCACCGCAGAGGATGCGGCAGCAGAAGTTGAGTGGGTAAACGAGGGTAAAAAATCGGACAGTATTATCGACAGCAGCTTTCTTGACAAGAAGGATAAGTATGCGGCGCTTTTCGGAGGCAACTTCGGCCAGGTCCGTATAAAGACCGGCCGCGAGGGTGGGAAGGTCCTCGTGCTGAAGGACAGCTATGCTAATGCAGCGATGCAGTTCTTGATGCAGCAGTACAGCGAGATCACGATGATCGACCTGCGGTACTACCATATGCAGGAGAAGGACGTGTCAGAGCTGTGCAGCGAGTACGGGGTGGACAGAGTCATAATGCTCTATAACCTTGACTTCCTAAACGAGGACCGCAACTTCGTGTGGCTGACCTGACGAATACGGAAATGAGCTTTGTATGACAGACAGTATTAAGATCGGAAATGTGGATATCGAGCGCACTGCAGCGCTGGCTCCTATGGCATCGGTGGCTGACAGGGCTTACAGGCTGATGTGCAGAAGGTTCGGGGCAAGTTATCTTGTCAGCGAGATGATCTCGGCAAAGGGACTTGTTTACGGGGACAAGAATACAGCAGAGCTTTGTACCGTCGATGACGGCGAGAGGCCGATGGCCTTGCAGCTGTTCGGTGAGGAGTCGGCATACGTCGGCAAAGCAGCATATCTTCTCGGTAAATACTCTCCGGATATAATCGACATAAATATGGGCTGTCCTGTACCCAAGATCGTAGGGAACGGCAGCGGCTCGGCACTGATGAAGGACCCGCTGCGGGCGGAGGAGATCGTCAGGGAGACTGTGAAAAACGCCTGCTGTCCGGTAACTGTGAAGATGCGCATAGGCTGGGACAGAGAGCATATCAACGCTGTGGAATTTGCCAGACGCATCGAGCAGGCAGGGGCCTCAGCGATAACCGTTCACGGACGGACGAGAAATGAATTCTATTCAGGGACCGCTGACTGGGAAACGATAGCGAAGGTCAAGCAGGCAGTGAGCGTGCCTGTTATCGGCAACGGCGATGTCAGCACAGCAGAGCAGTGCGAAAAGATGTACGAAGTGACCGGATGCGATCTGGTCATGATAGGCCGCGGAAGCTATGGCAGGCCCTGGGTGTTTGAACAGGTCAGGCATTATCTCCGCACCGGAGAGATACTCCCCGAGCCGAAGGTCGAAGAAAAAATGCAGATAATGCTGGAGCATGCGGAGCTGGTATGCAGTTTCAAGGGCGAACGTCAGGGCATCAAGGAGATGCGCCACAATTTCGCCTGGTACATAAAGGGACTGCATGGCGCGGCTAAGATGAGAGGACAGTCGGGAGAGCTTGAAACACTTGACGATCTGAGAGCTGCGGCGGAAAAGATCGTCGCTGCAAACAGGGGTGAATGAAATGGGCAAGCTGTACGTTGTGGGCACACCGATAGGAAACCTGGGGGATATGACCTACCGGGCGGTGGAAACACTGAAAAGCGTGGACTTTATCTGTGCCGAGGACACACGGGTGAGTGCCGGACTGCTCAACCATTTTGAGATCAGAAAGCCACTTATCAGCTATCACGAACACAATGCCCGTCAGGCTGGTGACGGTATATGCGAGCGGATCCTTGCGGGAGAGAATGCGGCGATAATCACCGATGCGGGTATGCCGTGCATTTCCGATCCCGGGGAGGATCTTGTGAAGCTCTGTGCGCTGAGAGGGATAGACGTGGAGGTTGTCCCGGGGCCGACGGCAGCGATGTCGGCCGTGGCGGTGAGCGGACTGTCCACAGCGAGATTTCAGTTTGAGGGCTTTCTGTCGGTAACAAAAAAGCAGAGGATGGAACGTCTGGCTCTTGTCAAGGACAGTACTGCAACGCTGATATTCTATGAGGCGCCCCATAAACTGCTGGCTACACTTGAGGATATGCTGGAGTTTTTTGGAGACAGACGTATCTCGCTGTGCAGGGAACTGACAAAGATTCACGAGGAAGTGATCCGCACAACTCTTTCCGAGGCAGTTGAGTACTACCGCTCCAACAAGCCCAAGGGCGAATTTGTACTGGTCATTGAGGGTGCGGAGAAGACTGCCGCAGCCGAGACCGTTGAGGAAGCTTTTGCTCAGGTAGAGGCACTGGTCGAAAAGGGTATGCGGGGAGCAGATGCCTGCAAGCAGATCGCAAAGGCTACGGGCTTTTCCAAAGGAGAATTGTATAGTATGCTCCTTGGCAAAAATACATTATAAGGTATTAGGCTGAAATGAAAAATACCGTATATGGTATTTGGTGATATTTATGACTGTATTAAGAGATATGCAGCTCGCGGACTGTGCCGCTGTTGCTGAGATAGACAAGAGCTGTTTTTCGATACCGCTTTCAAAAGAGGGCTATGAACGGGAGTACACAAATCCCAACTCGACGACCATTGTTGCAGAGCGTGACGGCAGGATCATAGGCTTTGCAAATGTATGGAATATCTGCGGCGATGTGACTCTCAACAACATAGCTGTCATTGAGGAAGAGCGTTCAAACGGCGTAGGTTCGATGCTCCTGCGGGAAGTTCTTGCCAGATATGCGGGCTGTGATTTTGTCACGCTTGAGGTCAGGAGATCCAACGAGGGTGCGATAAAGCTCTACAAGAGCTTCGGCTTCAGACAGGTCGGGATCAGAAAGGATTTTTACGATCTGCCAAAAGAGGATGCTCTGCTGATGACTGTCTTTCTTGAAGACGCGCGGAGGTGAGCAGATGAAATACGATGACTTTACAGTCGAGAAGCTGCACGACGGGATCGAGATCGTGATCTCCACCGAGCACCGCTTCGGAACAGATGCTTTTCTTTTAGCCGACTTTGCTGCACCGAGACACAAGGATACAGTATGTGACTTCTGCACCGGCAGCGGTATAATCGCGCTGCTGATGTACCAGAATTTTAAACCCAGGCACATAGATGCTGTCGAGATACAGGAGAAGGCTCACGAGCAGCTCAGGCTTTCCCTCGAAAGAACGGGAATCGACTGTATAACGCCTATACTCGGCGATCTGAAGTATTACCGCCCTGAAAAGGAGCTTGATCTTATCACCTGTAATCCGCCCTACAAGATCAGCGGTACAGGAGCAAAAAATGAAACCGAGGCTGTTACGATAGCGAGACATGAAGAGCTTTGCACTATCAATGATGTGTGTGCTGCCGCCAAGCGCTCGCTCAGGTTCGGAGGAAGACTGTGCATCTGCAACCGCCCCGAGAGACTTTGTGATATAATGGTCGCTATGCGGTCAAACGGCATTGAGCCGAAACGGGTGAGATTTGTCAGCAAGGATCCGCAGTCTGCGCCCTGGCTCGTTCTTGTGGATGGACGAAAGGGAGGCAGCAGCTTCCTGAAAGTGGAGCCTCAGCTTTATACACAGAACCCTGACGGAAGTTTCACAGAAGAGATGCGAAAGATATACAGACAGATATGATATACCATATACGGTATTTTGCATATGTGATAAATACCTCATATGGTATTTGGAGATGAGACTATGAAGATACTTGCTATTGAGTCCTCCTGTGATGAGACAGCCTGTGCTGTCGTAGAGGACGGAGTGAATGTGCTTTCAAATATTGTTGCGACACAGATAGCCGAGCATCGGCTGTACGGCGGTGTTGTGCCGGAGATCGCTTCACGGAGACACGCTGAATCCATCAGCCAGGTCGTGAGCAAAGCCCTTGCTGATGCTTCCTGCACGCTCGATGACGTGGATGCCATAGCGGTGACATATGCCCCCGGTCTGATCGGGGCTCTGCTTGTGGGGATCAGCTTTGCAAAAGGGCTGGCGCTCTCTTCCGGCAAGCCGCTGATACCGGTGCATCACATCGCAGGTCACATCGCGGCGAATTATATTTCGCACCCGGACCTGGAGCCGCCGTATCTCTGTCTTGTTGTGAGCGGGGGACATTCCCATATCGTTGAGGTGCTTGACAGGACACGCTACCGTGTTGTGGGGAGAACTCACGACGATGCGGCGGGAGAGTGCTTTGACAAGGTCGCCAGAACGCTGGGGTATGAATATCCCGGAGGGAAATTCATAGACAAGGCCTCGAAGATCGGAAACGCAAATGCCTTTAGATTTCCTCACCCGAAGGTGGACGGCTGCGAGTACGATTTCTCGTTCTCGGGACTGAAAACCGCAGTCATAAACCTTGTACACAATTCGGTGCAGAAGGGGACCGAGCTTGTCAGAGAGGATGTAGCTGCATCCTTCCAGCGCACTGTCTGCGAGATTCTGGTGGGAAAGACTATGAAAGCTGCCGAGGATCTCGGATATAAAACTATCGCCCTCGCCGGAGGTGTCTCCGCCAACACGGGAGTGCGTGATGCTTTGCAGTCGGCCTGTGACGACAGACGTCTGACACTGTATATGCCGGAGCTCAGATACTGCGGCGACAATGCAGCGATGATCGGCTGCCAGGGCTATTTCGATTATCTTGCCGGAAAACGTGCCGATCAGTCGCTGAACGGCATTGCAACGCTTTCGTTGGAGAAGATCTCGGAGTGATATTTAAATACCGTATGCGGTATTTTTACTAACAAATAAATACACTATATGGTATTCAGGAGGTGCGGTATGAAACTGCTTGCCATTGACGGGAACAGTATAATGAACAGGGCCTTTTACGGAGTGAAGGGACTTACTAACTCAAAGGGTATCCCGACTAATGCACTTACAGGCTTTATGAACATATATCTTAAAGAGATAGGAGAGGTGGAGCCTGACTGCGTCGCTGTGGCCTTTGATCTGCGTGCGCCGACGTTCAGACACAAAGCTGACGCGTCCTACAAGGCTAACCGCAAGGGAATGCCCGATGAACTTGCACAGCAGATGCCGCTTATCAAAAAGCTGCTGACGCTGCTCGGCATAAAGATCGTTGAGTGTGAGGGATACGAGGCTGATGATATGCTCGGAACGCTTTCAAAAGCTGCATCCGACAGCGGCAATGAGTGTTATATCCTTACCGGGGACCGCGACAGCTTTCAGCTTGTTTCGGAGAAGGTGACGGTGCGCCTTGCCGGTACAAAGGAAACGAAGATCTATACTCCTGCACGTATCAATGAGGAGTACGGCGTTTCACCGAGACAGATGATCGAGGTCAAGGCCCTTATGGGTGACAGCTCGGACAACATCTCGGGCGTTAAGGGTATCGGTGAAAAGACTGCGCTCTCGTTGATCCAGCAGTGCGGCTCTGTTGACGAACTGTACGAAAAGTTGGACAAGATCAGTCTGTCTGCTTCGGTCCGCACAAAGCTTGAGAACGGCCATGAAGATGCGCTCAACAGCCGTTTCCTGGCGGAGATATGCCTTGAAGCACCCATAGACACCGAGATCGGTGACTACGTGCCGGGATCAGCGGATGCGGATGCAGTAAAGGAGCTTCTCGTTGATTTGGAAATGCTGAAACTGCTTGACCGTTTGAAGCTGGGCAGCGGTGCCGATGTGCCTGCCGAGCCGGAACAGAAGCTCAGAACGGAAGACCTGGTAAAGTATGAGATCTGCGATCTTGACGGGGATACTATCAAAAGCTTTGCCGGGGAGAAGAGCTTTTTCATTTTTGCTGACGGTGTACTGTCAGTTGCCTGCGGACAGAAGCTTTACCGCACCGGGGATGACTCGCTGATATTAGCGTACCTGACCTCTGAGGGCGAAAAGCAGTGCTTTGAGGGGAAGGCAGCCCATAAGGCCGCTATGGAAGCCGGAAAAGAGCTTCTGCATCTCACCTTTGCCTGTGACCTGGCAGGGTATCTGCTCAACTCCCAGTCCAGCGAATACACTCCGGAGAGCCTGGCCCTCACATATAAGACCGTTTACCGCTCGGATATGGGTGAATATGCTGACATAGCAACGCTTCCCGCGCTTTGCACCTGCCTGCTTTCTCAGCTGGAGACAACGGGGATGATGAAGCTGTATAATGACATCGAGCTGCCGCTGTGCGAGGTGCTGGCTTCTATGGAAGTATGCGGAGTCAGAGCCGATGCCGACGGTATCAGGCAGTTCGGGAAAATGCTCGAAGGAGATATCGAGGATATAAGCCGCAGGATATACGAGTATGCTGGCAGGGAGTTCAATATACTCTCACCCAAGCAGCTTGGAGTTGTGCTGTTTGAAGATCTGAAGCTCCCCAACAAAAAGAAGACCAAGACCGGATACTCCACTAATGCTGAGGTCCTGGAAGCCATTGCCGACAAGCATCCTGTCGTCCCGCTGGTGCTGGAATACCGCACGCTCACGAAACTGCAGTCCACTTATGTTGAGGGACTGCTCAAAGAGATCAGGAGCGATGGGAGGGTACACAGCATATTCAAGCAGACCGAAACAAGGACAGGCCGTATCTCGTCGGCCGAGCCGAATATGCAGAACATTCCCGTCCGTAAGGAACTGGGGAGGAATATGCGCAAGTTTTTCATCGCCGAAGAGGGCAATACCCTGGTCGATGCCGATTACAGTCAGATCGAGCTGAGAGTCCTGGCTTCCGTCTGCGGCGACGGGAATATGCAGGCGGCCTTCAAAGAGGGCCGGGACATCCACCGCTCCACCGCGGCTCAGGTGTTCGACCTTCCCGAGGATTTTGTCACCCCGGAGATGCGCTCGGCGGCAAAGGCCGTCAACTTCGGTATCATCTACGGCATCGGTGCATTCTCACTCTCAAAGGACATCGGTGTATCAGTGGCCGAGGCGAAGAGATATATACAGAATTACCTGGACAACTTCTCGAAAGTGTCCGAATTTATGGACAAGACAGTCGAGGACGGGATCAGGAACGGGTATGTTACTACGATCTTCGGACGAAGAAGGATGATACCGGAGCTCAGATCCTCCAACAAAGTTATGCAGGCCTTCGGAAAGCGTGCCGCAATGAATGCTCCCATTCAGGGCGCAGCTGCCGACATTATCAAACTGGCAATGGTGGCTGTTTACAGGAGACTTAAAGCTGAAAAGCTCGATGCGAGACTTATTTTGCAGGTACACGACGAGCTTATAATCGAATGCCGTGAGGAGCTGGCGGAGCAGGTCTCGGCACTGCTCAAAGAAGAAATGGAAAATGCCGTAAAACTGGCTGTTCCCATGACCGCCGATGTTCACAGCGGAAAAAGCTGGTATATAGCCAAGGGCTGACAGAGAGCGGGGGAAAAAAGTGAGACTGATACCTTTTATTGCCGGGCGCGATTTTGATATAATAAAATACTGGATAACCGATGAACGCACCCACGCTTTCTGGAGCGGCAACAGGATACCTTATCCAATGGAGCGGGAGAGCTTTGAAAAGTTCTTCGCCGGTCTTTCGCAGCAGTGGGGAGATACACCCTTTATTGCCGCCGACGATAATGGCAGAGCCGTGGGCTTCCTGTCGATGGCCCTTGATCTTGCCTCCGGGGAGATGATGCTCAAATTCATCGTTGTTGATCCGCAGCTCAGGGGGAAAGGCATTGCACAGCAGATGCTTGCTCTCGCTGTAAAATATGCATTTGAGATCGCCGATGCCGGGGCAGTACAGCTTATGGTATTCCCCGAGAATGTAAGGGCAATGAAATGCTATGAGAAGGCGGGCTTCTCTGTTCGCCGTACCGACCGCGATGCGTTCAGGTTCGGGGACGAGCTGTGGAGCAGATGCAATATGATCTTGAAACGGAACAGGTGAGAAATATGCCATTTGTTGAATTCAAAAATGTATATAAACGCTATAAAATGGGCGAGGTCATCATAAACGCCAGCGACGGCGTTGACTTCGGGATCGAGAAGGGTGAGTTCGTCGTGATAGTCGGAGCTTCCGGCGCAGGCAAGACCACTATCCTCAATATGCTGGGCGGTATGGACACCTGCGACGAAGGGGAGATAATCGTTGACGGAAAAAACATCGCTGCTTACTCAAAGAAGGAGCTGACAGCATACAGACGCTACGATATTGGTTTCGTGTTCCAGTTCTACAACCTTGTCGGGAACCTGACAGCCAAGGAGAACGTGGAGCTGGCGGCACAGATAACCAAGGATGCGGCGGATGCGGCGGAGGTGCTCAAAAGCGTGGGCCTTGAAGACAGGATGAACAACTTCCCCTCCCAGCTTTCCGGCGGTGAACAGCAGCGTGTATCCATAGCGAGAGCACTTGCCAAGAACCCCAAACTCCTCCTGTGTGACGAGCCTACAGGAGCACTGGATTACAACACCGGCAAGACGATCTTAAAGCTCCTTCAGGACACCTGCCGTCAGGATAAGATGACAGTTATCGTTATCACCCACAATATGGCCATAGCCCCGATGGCAGACCGAATAATCCACATCAAGAACAGCAAGGTCAGCAGCGTGAAGCTCAATCCCTCACCGGTGAGCGTCGAGACCATAGAGTGGTGATCTTCCGCGAAAGCAACGGCTGCTGCAAGACTGACAGAACAGAGCATCACAGCCCTGATCTGCATCTTGCAGCAGCCGTTTTTTTTCTTTAGGGCAATACCGCACAACCCCTGTGCGTCAGAGGCGCAAGCCGCGGGTTGTGCGGTGTTGCCTTAGCATTATTCTGAAATAGCATCCGCTTTACGGATTGCTACAATTTGATTATAGCATACAGGGAAAAAAAGTCAAGTACCATTCTGGTACTCTCGGTTTGGATCTTTATATGCTTGCAATTATCGCCAAGCTGTGATATTATAAAATACAGGGGAGCAAGTCTTCGGAAAGCTCCGCCCGTATCAGGACGATGAAAGGAGAGCTTTGCAATGAACGGCAGCACTGACCGCTATGCGGACATAAAAAACAGGATATGCGAACTCGCCGGATCGGATGACAGCATACTTGCAGTGGCAGTCATCGGTTCCTCGACGAGAAAGGATACTCCTGCCGACGAGTATTCAGATCTTGATCTTATCATCATGACAGACGAGCCTGAAAGGTGGTATTCCGGGGAATACCCGGAAATGCTCGGAGAGGTAAGCATATCATTTATCGAGCCGACGCTGGGCGGAGGCAGAGAAAGACGCTGTATATACAGCGGAGCCCGGGATGTCGATATGCTGATCTTTACTCACGGACAGTTCGTCGAAGCTCTTGAAAAGGGCGTTGCCGGCTGGGTGATGAACCGCGGATACAGGTTCCTCTATGATTCCCGGGGATATGAGGCGCTGGCGGAAAAACATGTGGATATGACGGTGAAACGGCCTTCCATGACCGAGGAGGAGTTTCAGAATATCACCGGGGATTTCTATTTCCATAACATCTGGGCATACAAAAAGCTGCTCCGCGGAGAGCTGTGGTCGGCTAAGATGTGCATAGACGCTTATCTGAAAGTCCGCCTGCTCACAATGATCGAGCAGTATCAGCTGTCAGCAGGGAATACCGATGTCTGGCACGACGGCAGGTTCCTCGACCGCTGGGCAGATACTTCGGTCCTCGGGGAGCTGGAGCATTGTTTCGCTCACTACAGTACCGATGACTGCAAACAGGCTCTTTATGCCACCCACAGGCTTTTTGCAAGGCTTGCATCTGCCGTCGCCCGTAAGCGGTCGTTCAGCTATCCGGCCGGTGCCGAAAAGTGTGCGGCAGAGTTCATAGGCATATCTGCGCCGGAGGAGGTATTTGAAAGCGGCTTTGCAAGATGTGAATACATCGGAAAGGACAACGCCGTTTTGCACGTCTGGAAAAAGGAAGCCCATTTCAGCGACTACCGCCTTCCCGTGACGGCATCGCTGGATATGCTGAGAAAGCACAAGGGCAGCATCTTCATAGTGGATGCGAGAAACGGCTTTGAGGACGTCAGGGAGGATGTGGATTGGGGCTTTGAGTATTTCCTGCCGGAGCTTAAAAAGACCGGCTGTGAGGTATGGGGTTTCATCCTGCCGGAGGTGTCAAACATCGAGGGAGAGATCGACCTCTGGACGCGAGAGATCGAGAAGAACTTTTTTGTCATCAGAGCTGAGAGCTATGAGCAGATACTCCGTGCTGCCGCCGAACGCTTCGGCTGTCTTGAATACACCGGCAGCGCAGATGCGACGCTTTACTACACCTATAAGGGATGCAGATACAGGTTGGCTTCGCAGCCATATGAGCCTTGCCTGTACATAATTGACGGAGAAAGGATCGTCTGCACTCTGCACAATGCCTTCAATACGTCGGAGCTGATCGGTGCTTTCTCTGAGGGAAAAACTGTCAGAGCCATTGACGGCAGGATATATGACGAGAGGACATTTTGCAGACTTCTGGCATCGGCTGTGGACAGCGGCCGGTCGGATATGGATGTGACCTTTGCCGCCAGGCAGGCTGGGATATGAGAATTGCAGAAGATAATAAAGCTATGGTAAGGAGTTGTTGACTATGCCAAGGATCACAAGCTTTCACTTCGGAACGAGTGGGACATATATGGGATCGGGATTCGATTATGACTATGACTGTGACACTGCGGACGGCAGGGGAGTCATAAGTATCCGGATAGAAGGTGTGCGGGAAGAAGATGCTCTGAAACTTGATGCAGATGAGGGCTTTGCAGAGGAGCTGGAGCGCATCATCGCGGAGTACGGGCTGCGCAAGTGGGACGGATTCAGCAAGAGCGATCAGAACGTCCTGGACGGCAGCTCCTTCGGTTTCAGCGTAAGATACGATGACAAGAGCAGCATCAGTGCTCACGGATATATGCGGTATCCGAAAAATTATGCTGAAGTAAACAGCGCCTTCGACGGGCTGTTCCTTCCCCTTTATGAGGCGGTGCGCCCCGACAAACGGAAGGTCATGGCCAGATACTTTGATGAGGTCATCCTCAAAGACAGACCGGCTATGGAGCGTCAGGAGGTAAGATATCCCTATATTTCCGACGGAGGGAATATGTACTGCCTCGGCGTGTGCGAGTGTACCGGCGGTGCGGCGATGTACACGGTCTATGACTGCGATGACGAGCCTTCGTATATGCTTGTTGTGGCTCTTGACAGAAAGGACAACAGATGGGAGCTCTCCTGCGAGATGTACCGCATCACCGGAAAAGGCGAGGTCCTGCCCTGGGGAAGTACGCTGATAGACGGCAGCTTTTTCAGCAGCGAGCGCCTTTACGGACACATCTTTACCAGAGAGTACAACGGGCAGCTGCAGCTCGGATGCTTTATACAGAAAGGCTTTTCTGCCAGCGGGCGGGATACAAAATACTATATCGACCTCTATGATATCGGTGAAAAGCTGAAACCTCTTGCCAGCGAAAAGATCGAGGGACCGGCTAACAATAAAGAGTGGTGGACACCCGACAAGCTCGCAAGATTCAACGAAACAGCAGATAAGTACGGATTCGTCCAGTCGAAACAGCACTGGACAGAGATGCCGAACGATCCGGTGTTCGCAGGCGGGATGAGAGACAATGCCAATAAGCGTTTCAACTTTTTGCTGACAAACAATCACGACAGCAGGTTTTATAATACTCTGCTTGAAACTCCCAAAGGCGAGCGCGTGGGTGAATACCTCGTCAAGGGTACACTGTATGTACACTGAGATGATAATACCGAAAGGAGCCTTGCTATGACTGACTCATTCCGCGCTGATGTGTTCAGATACGCCGCACAAAAATATGGAGCCGAGCCCGAATATCTCTGGGCCAGGTTCCCGGATTATGCTGTTTTCCGTCATTCGGATAACCGGAAATGGTTCGGCATCGTTATGGATATATCCCTTGATAAGCTTGACAGCAGCAGGAGCGGTACGGCAGATGTACTCAACATCAAGGTAGATGACCTTCTGCTGAGAGATATGCTGGTGCAGCAGGAGGGCTATTATTACGGATACCACATAGCCCGCGGCAGGTGGGTGTCGGTCCTGCTGGACGGGACCGTTCCTCTTGACGAGATCAAAGATCTTATCGACCTGAGTTTCAGGGCCACAGCATCCGGAAAAAAGAAACAGGAATTCCGCCCGCCCAAGGACTGGCTCATTCCCTCAAATCCTAAGTATTATGACATAATCCACGCCTTCGATGATACCGATACCATTGACTGGAAACAGGGCAGCGGCATCAAAAAAGGCGATGTAGTGTATCTCTATGTGGGAGCACCTGTTTCGGCCATAATGTATAAATGCATAGTCACCGCCGTTGACATACCGTACGACTATCAGAGCGGCGGCCTTACTATCAAAGCGCTTATGACGATCAGGCTCCTGAAACGTTACCCGCCGGAGCAGTTTACCTTTGAGCGCCTCGGAGCAGAGTTCGGCATCTTTGCGGTCAGAGGACCGAGAGGCATCCCGAACAGTCTGCGCGAGGCGCTTGGATAACAGTTGAGTTTTATGAAAATAGTCTTCCCGAAGTAAAGCTGATACCGTTCACAGTTCCTGCCGCACCGGAAGGAGCAAACGATCTTAAGGCCTTGGAAAGAGCTTTCTATTTCTTGGGGAACTCTATCTTCGGGAGCAGCCTTGTTTTTATTTTCGTAGCCTTGTAGGGCAGCTTTTCCGTTTCAAGAAGTTTGCAGAACAGATCGAACGGAGTGCTGTCCTTGTTTATGAGCTGGAAGGAAATGCAGAAAACATCTTTAAGGGCTGTCACTTCGAGCATGATATCGCCGTCGGTAAGAATGAATATATCCTTTATGTAAGGGCTCATGCCGCCCCAGTCCTGGGGCTTGGCGTAGCTCAGACTGCAGGTGTCTGTCAATAAATACCCCGGAGCAGCGCTGATATATGCACCGCTCCGGGGCTTGTGTGATCCATTCAGCAAAATATTAAGGCAACACCGCATAACCCACGGCTAACGTCTCTGCACGTCATCTCTTGCCAGCTTTTCGTCATATTACCCAAATTCTTTTAACCTATTATACCATAAATGGAAGAAAAAGTCAAGAAAAGAGCGGGGATAATTCAGAAATAAATGATCTCAGTCCGATAATCAAAAAGCCTCCGGCAATAAAAGCGCCGGAGGCTTTTTTCAGTTATTTGCTGATGATCTCGTCTATATTTTGGTTTCCTGCGGTATATCATTTCTTGATATGCTGGGTGATATTGATCGGGAATCCGGAGGGAGAGATCATCATTGTCGATCTTGAAGAACCGGTCTCTGTGATCTTTTCACCCTGTGAATTCTTGAAGCCCTTCTCGGTCAGCATATTGTATGCCTCGTCGAAATTGTCGATATTCATACGCATAGTGGTGATATCCTGCGGTACGGAAGCCTCAGCAACGTCAACGTGGAACACCTTGCCGTCCTCGCCGGTGTATCTCATACGGACGCTGGTGATATCCTTGTCGTTGATGCCGGTCTTCATGTGGCGGCGCTCAAAGCCAAGTTCCTCAAAAAGCTTGATAACACTCTCGGCGTCCTTTGTTACGATCATAGGGTTGAATGTTGTGATCTTCATTGTTACTCCTCCTTGATATGTTGTGATACACTCAGGATATAACCTGAGGGTGATACCATAATATTGATTTTTGAAGAACCTGTATCAACAGTTTCCTTGGCTGCTTCGTGTCTTGCCATTCTGAACCCACGTGCGGTGAGGAATTCAAAGGCCTCATCAAGATCGCTCACGTTCATTCTGATGAGCGTGCGTTCCTCTTCGGACTTGGCAACATCCACATAGAAACCGTTGTCGTCCTTCATGCGGACATTAGTGGCACCGTACATACCGATTCCCTCTTTGGTGTGGCGTCTCCTGAAGCCCAGCTCCTCAAACAGTTTGATGGTGCTCTCGGGATCTTTTGTCAGAATGAGCGGATTGAACGATGTTATTTTCAATTTGTTTTCCTCCTTAGTTTTTCCACTGTCTGAATCTGACAGTGTTTCTTTTTCTGCGAGCTTTCAGTATTTCCGACAAGACGTTTTTGGCGAAATATTAAGATAGTACGTCAAAAATATTTTGTTTTGTAAATTTGTTATTACCTTGGCTTTGATTTACATAATATCACATTTTGACGAAAATGTCAAGTATTTTTTGAAAATTTATTATATTATGTGCATTTTATACATTTAAGGCAACACCGCACAACCCGCGGCTTGCGCCTCTGCACGTCATCTGCTTGCATATTTTCCGTCATAGCACACAAATTTTCCTTGCCGGGCGTCAGCCCGCCTGCGTCAAATTTATGCACTCTGACGAAAAATCTGAC
>JAFXRI010000002.1 GCA_017526445.1 Ruminococcus sp.
TCATAGCACACAAATTTTCCTTGCCGGGCAAAAAGCGAATTGGTCTTCGCTCGCCCGCCTGCGTCAAATTTATGCACTCTGACGAAAAATCTCAGCTCAACTTTATTGAGCTTGCGCGTGATCTGACGCACAGGGGTTGTGTGGTATTGCCTAAAAAACAAACGCACAGTGAGGATACAGCCCTCATTGTGCGTTTTAACTTCTGTCTGACGTGCGCTGTCACATCATCGGTGCGATCAGCTTCATTACGCCGCCCAGAACGAACCAGCCCTTGCCTTTTTCTTTGTAGTTGTCCTTGGTGATCTCGCAGCACTTCTTCAGAGTTTGCGAATAGTCTTTCTCGATCTCGGCTATGCTGGAGTTCTTGAACAGATATGTCCCGCATTCAAAATGGTGGTACAAGCTGCGGTAGTCAAGATTGATCGTCCCCACTACGGCCTTTTCGTTGTCGCTGACAAATATCTTTGCGTGAACAAATCCGGGAGTGTATTCGTAAAGTCTTACTCCTGCCTTCAGCAGCGACTTGTAGTGTGACTTGGCCAGCGCATAGGCACCCTTCTTATCGGGGATGCCCGGCAGGATGATCTTGATATCTACGCCTCGCTCAGCTGCATATTTCAGTGCGTCCTCCATCTCGTTGTCAAGTATGAGGTAGGGAGTCATTATATGAACATAGCTCCTTGCATGGTTGATTATGTCCATATATACCCGCTCGCCGACCTTGTTCTCGTCAAGAGGAGAGTCACAGAAGGGGATAACAAAGCCGTCGCTGGCTTCCGGGATGCGGATCTCGCACTCGTCCCAGCGGAGCTCGCGTTCGGTCAGGTTCCACATCTGCAAAAACATCAGCGTGAAGCTCTGCACCGCCTCGCCTTTAAGCATAACAGCCGTGTCCTTCCAGTGACCGAAACGGTTGATGCGGTTGATGTATTCATCAGCAAGGTTCACACCTCCCGTATAGGCGACCTTGCCGTCGATGACCAGTATCTTGCGGTGATCGCGGTAGTTGTAGTGAGTGGAGAAGAAGGGCCTTATGGGCGAGAAGGGTTTGCATTTGATCCCCAGCTTTGCCATCCTCTGAGGATAGTCCGAGGTGAGTGTGGAGATCTCACACATCCCGTCATACATAACACGCACATCCACCCCGGCAGCAGCCTTCTGCGCCAGGATGTTGAGTATGCTCCCCCACATATACCCCTCATCCAGGATGAAGTATTCCAGGAAGATGAATTTTTCGGCCTTCTGCAGCTCGTCGATCACAGAGCGGAATTTGTATTCTCCCAGAGGGAAGAATTTTACCTGAGTGTTCTCGTACAGCGGGAAGCATCCGGTGCGGTTGAGGTAATGGACGAGATCGTCGGTACCTGACATTATGATGTCGTCCTCGATTATCGTATATGGGTTTTGCGGGAGCTTTTTCTTGGTCTCGCGTATCATCAGCTCAAGGCGTTTTTTCAGTTTCATATGGCCGATGTCTTTTTTCGTCAGCCACAGCAGTATCGACGCCGGCACCGGGAAAATGACTATCAGTACCAGCCAAGTCAGCTTCGGCGAGGAATCCATAGAGCAGTTGAACAGGTAAAGTATCATCGTCAACTCAAAGGCGCCCTGCAGCAGCATCAGCCACCAGTTGTCCCCGGCGAATACTGCAAAGAAAGTAAACAGCACTAATACTTCGATCAGTACAAGGATGATAGTGATGCCCACACGGCTGAAAACAAGCCCCAGCAGGCCCTTTCTCTTTTTGGGGATCAGGCGGAGTACCTCAAGATCCATTTTGTCTTTACTGCTCATAATCTGTTTCTCCATACTATATGATCTGATGTGCAGGGTACGCGGAGTTTTGCTCTGAATATACAACAGTATTATAGCACATCGCAGTTCCAAAGTCAAATGCTTTGCCGTCAGGCCCCTGCGAGGGGGAAGCAGAAAATGTAAAAAAATTGAAATTGGGTATTGACAAACGGCCGGCGGCGTGCTATAATCTGAAATGTACATAAACCGTTGACGCGGAGATAACGGTGATGATGCTTCCACAGAGAGCCTGGGGTGCTGAGAGCCGGGTGAAAAACAAGTCATCAAATGGACCGCTGAGGGCACAGTCAAATGTCTGTAAAGGGCAGAGTATTCTGTGACGTGTGGGCATACGTCAGTTGCCGGGGATATGATGGTATCCCGTCAAGAGCACAGTATCATGCTGTGAATCAAGGTGGCACCGCGGATAAAGTATTATTCGTCCTTGATAAGACCGAAAGGTTTTACCGAGGGCGTTTTTATTTTAGATCGGCAGTAGATAATAAAGGTATCGCCTGCATCGATCATCAACTGACCAGAAGGGGTGTTTGCAATGAGATTTTATCCGTCGATGGAGACCGCAATGGAGTATGCCGCTGACAGCAGGTACGATATCATGCCGGTGAGCTGTGAGCTCCTGTCAGATATATGTACGCCGATCGAGGCGGTCAAGATCCTGAAAAACGTGTCAACACACTGCTATCTGCTGGAATCGGCAGAGGACAGGGAACGCTGGGGACGCTGGTCCTTCCTCGGATATGAACCTCAGCTGGAGCTGACCTGCGACGACGATACACTTCATATCGGGGATGTGGAGCTCAGGACCGACGATCCTTCGCCGCATATCCGCAAGCTGCTCTCACAGTACCGCAGCCCGCGCATCGAGGGCCTCCCGCCCTTCACCGGAGGACTGGTGGGATACTTCTCCTATGACTTTTTAGGCTATTCCGAGCCCTCGATCAGAAGGCCCGTGGATGACAGCGAGCATTTCAAGAACGCCGACCTGATGCTTTTCGATAAGGTCATCGCCTTTGACAACTACCGCGGACGCATCGTCCTGATCGCAAATATGAAGCTTGCAGACCGCGAGACAGGCTACAACAAGGCCTGCCTGGAGCTGCGTCAGATGGCAGACCTCCTGCAAAACGGCGAACAGAGCCGCGAGCCCGCCGGCAGGCTCAGGAGCGAAGTCAGGGCGCTGTTCACCAAGGAGGAATACTGCTCTATGGTGGAAAAGGCCAAGCAGTATATCGTCGAGGGCGACATCTTCCAGATCGTGCTCTCCAACCGCCTTGATGCCGATTACGAGGGCAGCCTGCTGAATACCTACCGCATACTGAGGACAAAGAATCCCTCACCGTATATGTTCTATTTCTCCGGCACCGATGTGGAGATCGCCGGAGCCTCCCCCGAGACTCTTGTAAAACTGGAAAACGGAGTGCTCCACACCTTCCCTCTTGCAGGCACCCGTCCCAGAGGAAAGACCGACGAGGAGGATAAGGAGCTGGAGCGTGAGCTGCTGGCCGACGAAAAGGAGCTTGCCGAGCATAATATGCTGGTAGATCTGGGGCGCAACGACTTAGGACGCATAAGCCGCTTCGGCACTGTTGAGGTGGAGAACTACAAGCATATCCTCCGGTTCTCCCATGTTATGCATATCGGCTCCACGGTAAGGGGCGAGATCAGGGATGACTGCGACGCGCTGGATGCGGTAAACGCCGTGCTCCCTGCTGGGACACTTTCGGGAGCACCGAAGATCCGCGCCTGCCAGCTCATCGCAGAGCTTGAGAACAACAAGCGCGGCCTTTACGGCGGTGCCATAGGATATATAGACTTCACGGGGAACCTCGATACCTGCATAGCCATCCGTTCGGCCTTCAAGAAGAACGGCAAGGTCTTCATCCGCAGCGGCGGCGGCATAGTCGCCGATTCGGTGCCCGAGAATGAATACCGCGAGAGCATCAACAAGGCGGCGGCAGTGGTAGAAGCGCTTCACGCCGCAGAGGAGGTGGGGCAATGATACTTCTTATCGACAACTATGACAGCTTTTCCTATAACCTGTTCCAGCTGGTGGGAGAACTGGAGCCCAACATCAAGGTCGTCCGCAATGACGAGCTGACCGAAGCAGGCATAAGACTGCTGAACCCGAGCAAGATCATCCTCTCCCCCGGACCTGGACGTCCGGAGGATGCAGGCATCACAGTGCAGACCGCAGCCTCCGTATCCAGGGAGATACCTACCCTGGGCGTATGTCTCGGTCATCAGGCGATCTGTCAGGCCTACGGGGCGGAGATCACCTACGCCAAGCAGCTTATGCACGGCAAGCAGAGCACAGTCACCCTGGATAACAGCTGTCCGCTGTTCAAAGGGCTCCCCGAGCAGACGGAGGTGGCAAGATACCACTCTCTGGCAGCATCGGACCTTCCCGACTGCCTGAAGGTCACGGCCCGAACAGCTGACGGCGAGATAATGGCCGTGCAGCACAGGGACTACCCTATTTTCGGAGTGCAGTTCCACCCCGAGTCGATACTCACCACCCTGGGGAAAGAGATGCTGAAAAACTTTGTTGAGTTATGATCCGTAATTGAACTTTTGTAAGGAGGAAAATACAATGATCGAAAAAGCGATAGTAAAGATAGTTGATAAACAGGACCTGACCTACGACGAGGCATATGAGGTCATCAGCGAGATAATGTCCGGAAAGACCTCGGCTACACAGAACGCAGCGTTCCTGGCAGCCCTTTCCACCAAGTCCACCAAGTCCGAGACGATAGACGAGATCGCCGGCTGCGCCGCAGCGATGCGTGACGCCGCCGTTAAGTTTGAAAATGAC
Organism: Ruminococcus sp.; assembly: GCA_017526445.1. Classification (GTDB taxonomy): domain Bacteria; phylum Bacillota; class Clostridia; order Oscillospirales; family Ruminococcaceae; genus FB2012. The sequence goes on from JAFXRI010000002.1 coordinate 4,628, forward strand.
GACGACCTGCTCGAGATAGTCGGCACCGGCGGAGATAACGCCCACAGCTTCAATATCTCCACCACTTCGGCAATGGTGGTGGCATCGGCAGGCGTGAAGATCGCCAAGCACGGAAACAGAGCAGCTTCTTCCCTCTCGGGAACAGCCGACTGCCTTGAAGCCCTCGGCGTGAATATCCAGCAGGATGTTGAGAAGTGCCGCGAGATGCTGGACGAGACCAATTTCTGCTTCTTCTTTGCACAGAAGTACCACACCTCGATGAAGTATGTGGGCCCCATAAGAAAGGAACTGGGCATCAGGACGGTGTTCAATATCCTCGGGCCCCTCACTAATCCCGCCAGCCCCAAGCGCTTTTTGCTGGGAGTATATGACCGCTCTCTCGTTGAGCCGCTGGCTCAGGTGCTTATGAATCTGGGCGTGAAGCGCGGTATGGTGGTGTTCGGCACCGATAAGCTGGACGAGGTCTCCGTGGCTGCACCTACCCACATCTGCGAGTTCAAGGACGGCTGGTTCAAGAGCTATGACGTGACTCCTCAGCAGTTCGGCCTTATCGGAGGCTCACACGAGGATATCCGCGGCGGCACTCCCGAGGAGAATGCCGAGATCACCCGCCGCATACTCAGGGGCGAGGAAAGAGGCGTCAAGCGTGAGGCGGTACTGCTCAATGCAGGCGCAGCCCTCTGTGTTGGCGGTAAGGCTGAATCTTTTGCTGACGGCGTAAAGCTGGCAGCCGAGCTCATTGATTCGGGCAAGGCCTATGCTGCTCTCGAAAAGATCGTAGAGGTATCCAACAGATGACGATACTTGAACAGCTGGCCGGGCACGCAAGAGAGCGCGTGGCGGCAGCAAAGAAGATCTGCTCGGCGGAGGAACTGAAGATACGCGCCGGTGAGCTCCCGAAGGGCAGCTTTGAATTTGAAAAGGCTCTCTCCCGCAAGGGCATCTCCTTCATCTGCGAGTGCAAAAAGGCCAGCCCTTCCAAGGGCATCATCGTGGAGGATTTCCCCTATCTTGATATAGCAAAGCGCTACGAGGCCGCCGGTGCCGACTGCATCTCGGTGCTTACCGAGCCCAGGTGGTTCCTGGGGTCGGAGCAGTATCTCAGAGAGATCGCTTCTGAGGTGAGCGTACCCTGCCTGCGCAAGGACTTCACTGTTCACGAGTATATGATCTATGAGGCGAAGCTGCTGGGAGCAAAGGCGGTGCTGCTCATCTGCTCGATCCTTACCGCCTCGCAGCTGGAGAATTATCTCGCCCTCTGTGAGGACCTGGGACTGTCGGCGCTGGTGGAAGCCCACGATGCCGACGAGGTGAGAGCCGCAGTCAGTGCGGGAGCAAGAGTGATAGGCGTAAATAACCGCAATCTGGCAGATTTCTCGGTGGATACCGACAACAGCCGCAGGCTTCGCGAGCTGGTCCCGGACAGCGTGATCTTCGTTTCCGAGAGCGGCGTCAGCTGCCGCGAGGATATAGTAAAGCTGGAGGCTGCCGGCGCTGATGCGGTCCTTATCGGCGAGGCGCTGATGAGAGCCTCTGATACCGCCGCCAAGCTGCGCGAGCTGAAAGGAGCAGGAGTATGACCAAAGTAAAGCTATGCGGGCTGATGCGTCCCGCAGACGTAGTGGCCGCCAGAGACCTGGGTGCCGATTATGCGGGCTTCGTACTGACCGAGGGCTTCCGCCATTCCATAGGCATAGGAACCTTCGGCGAGATACAGGCCTATCTCACGGGCAGCGAGGTAAAAAAGGTGGGAGTGTTCGTGGATGAGCCCCTTGACTGGATCGTGAAATACTATGCCGACAAGCTTGACCTCATCCAACTCCACGGCAGTGAGGACGATGCATATATAAGCTCGCTGAAAGCTCTTACCGGCAAGCCGGTGATAAAAGCCTTCACCATACGCTCGGAGGAGGACGCCGCAGCCGCCGAGAACAGCTGTGCAGATCTCGTCCTGCTTGACTCCGGCACAGGCACCGGACAGACCTTCGACCATTCTCTGATAAGCGGAGTTACCCGGCCGTTCTTCCTGGCAGGGGGTATCGGCATCAATAACGTGGCCGAGGCGATAGATCAGCTGCACCCCTTTGCGGTGGACGCCAGCAGCAGCCTTGAGACCAAGGGCAAAAAAGACAGGACTAAGATGGCGGCCTTCATCAAGGCTGTCAGGGAAGGATGATAGATATGAGTGACAAGAAAGGACGTTTCGGCATCCACGGCGGACAGTATATTCCCGAAACGCTGATGAACGCCGTTATCGAACTGGAAAAGGCATATGAGCATTACAAAAACGATCCCGCTTTTCAGAAAGAACTTTCCGAGCTGCTGGCAAACTATGCCGGAAGGCCCTCGCTTCTGTACTATGCGGAGAAGTTGACAAAAACCCTGGGCGGGGCAAAGATATATCTGAAGCGTGAGGACCTGAACCATACAGGCTCCCACAAGATAAACAACGTTCTCGGTCAGGCGCTTCTGGCAAAGAAAATGGGCAAGACTCGTCTTATCGCCGAGACCGGCGCAGGTCAGCACGGCGTCGCTGCTGCCACCGCCGCAGCACTTCTCGGTATGGAGTGCGTGGTGTTTATGGGCGAGGAGGACACCAAGCGTCAGGCTCTTAACGTGTACAGGATGAGACTGCTGGGCTCCAAAGTGGTGCCTGTCACCAGCGGCACCGCAACCCTTAAAGATGCGGTCTCTGAGGCTATGCGCGAGTGGACATCGCGTATCGACGATACACACTACTGCCTCGGATCGGTAATGGGACCTCATCCCTTCCCAACCATAGTCAGAGACTTCCAGTCAGTGATCTCCAAGGAGGCCCGCGAGCAGATCCTCGAGTATGAGGGACGTCTCCCCGATGCGGTCATAGCCTGTGTGGGCGGCGGCTCCAATGCTATCGACAGTTTCTATAATTTCATAAACGACGAGGGAGTGCGCCTTATCGGCTGCGAGGCCGCCGGCAGAGGCATCGATACCTTTGAGACCGCAGCCACCGTGAACACCGGACGCCTGGGCATTTTCCACGGTATGAAGAGCTATTTTTGTCAGGATGAATACGGCCAGATCGCACCGGTATATTCTATCTCGGCAGGGCTCGACTACCCCGGCGTAGGCCCCGAGCACGCCTATCTCCACGACATCGGCAGAGCGGAATACGTCCCCGTTACTGACGACGAGGCAGTTGACGCCTTTGAGTTCCTGTCCCGCACCGAGGGCATCATCCCCGCCATAGAGTCCGCTCACGCAGTTGCCTACGCTATGAAGCTGGCACCGTCTATGGACAAGGACAAAATAATCATCGTGACGATCTCCGGGCGCGGAGACAAGGACTGCGCCGCTATCGCACGCTACAGAGGAGAGGATATATATGAGTAATATAGCCAGAGCCTTTGCAAACGGCAAGGCGTTCATTCCCTTCGTCACCTGCGGTGATCCCGACCTGGAGACCACCGGTAAGATCGTCCGCGAAATGGCCGCAGGCGGCGCCGACCTTATCGAACTGGGCATACCCTTCTCGGATCCCACCGCCGAGGGGCCTGTGATACAGGGAGCCAATATCCGCGCACTTTCCGGCGGAGTCACCACCGACAAGATCTTCGCTTTTGTGGAGGATCTGAGAAAGGACGTAAGCATCCCGATGGTGTTTATGACCTATGCCAACGTGGTCTATTCCTACGGCGCTGAAAAGTTCATCTCAGCCTGCAGGCGCATCGGCATCGACGGCATCATCCTGCCCGACCTGCCCTTTGAGGAGAAGGATGAGTTCCTGCCCGTATGCAGAGAGTACGGAGTGGACCTCATCTCGCTGATAGCGCCCACTTCGGCCGACCGTATCGCAATGATAGCCAAAGAGGCAGACGGATTTATTTATATCGTATCCTCGCTGGGAGTGACCGGTGTGAGATCACAGATAACGACTGACATTTCCGCACTGGTAAAGGTCATCAGGGAGAATACCGATATCCCCTGCGCGGTAGGCTTCGGAATCTCTACTCCCGAGCAGGCCGCCAATATGGCACAGTATGCCGACGGTGTTATTGTAGGTTCAGCGATAGTGAGACAGATAGCCGAGCACGGAAGAGGATCTGCTGCACCGGTAGGAGAGTATGTATCTGAGATGAAAGCTGCGATAAGTTCGATATGATAAAAACCGTATCCTGTGTACTGTAAGGGCGATACCCGCCGGATCCAAAGGCGTCAGTCTTTGGGCCCGGCTTTTTTGCTGCCGGAAACAAAAGCTTGGGCAATACCGCACAACCCCTGTGCGTCAGATGCGCAGTCAGATTTTTCGTCAGAGTGCATAAATTTGACGCAGGCGGGCTGACGCCCGGCAAGGAAAATTTGTGTGCTATGACGGGAAATATGCAAGCAGATGACGTGCA
>JAFXRI010000072.1 GCA_017526445.1 Ruminococcus sp.
CTGCACGTCATCTGCTTGCATATTTTCCGTCATAGCACACAAATTTTCCTTGCCGGGCGTCAGCCCGCCTGCGTCAAATTTATGCACTCTGACGAAAAATCTGACTGCGCATCTGACGCACAGGGGTTGTGCGGTATTGCCCTAAGCTCCTGCGCTGTAAAGACAGATATTTCAAAGACACCTCTGCCGGGCCGGCAGGGGTGTCTTTATTCTGCCCGGCGCAGCACCCGATGAAAAAAAGAAGAATGGATATCAGGATACGTGCGCATATGCGCAGACCCTTACTCATTCTTCTTTCTTTTTTATACGATGTTCGCTGTTACGGCCTCACCGTAATGACAAGACTGCTGTCTTTCAGTTCTGCGGTGATGCTCCCTCCCATCTGCTCGATGAGGGTGCGGGCAATGGACAGGCCAAGTCCCGTGGCGCTTCTGCCGGCTTCGACAGTGTAAAAACGGTCGAACAATCGCTCGATCTGTGTTTTTGTCAGGTCGGGGGCGTAGTTCGCAAAGGTGACAGTTCCGTCCGGGACAAGGGAGATCCTCAGATCTCCCGCTGAATACTTCAGGGCATTGTTCATCAGATTTCCGAAGACTCTTGCAAGGGCGGCGCGGTCAAGGGAGCGGATGACCTTCTCCTCGCAGATCTCCACCTCCGGCTCGATGCCCCGCTCGGAGAGGGCGCCGTAGTATCCGATGACACACTCCTCGAGGACAGTGTTTATGACCGTCTCCTCCGGTTCGCCCGGGCCGGAGTTGGAAAGGATCACCGAATAGCGGAACAGCTCCTCTGTGAGCTGCCGCATAGCTTCGGCGCGGCCTTCGATTATTTTCAGATAGTTTTCAAGCTCCGGTGATTTTTCGGTTTGCTTCATCACTTCAAGGTAGCCCATTATGGCAGTGAGTGGAGTCCGCAGGTCGTGGGAAATATTGGTCACAGCCTCTTTAAGCTCGCGGTCCCCTTTGAGATAGCGTATCTGCTCGTGTCTCAGCTTTCTGAGCAGACGGTCAAGGCCGGCAGTCAGTTCCCGCATCTTCCTGTCTGACGAGGATATGCCGATCACAGCGTTAGTGTCGTCGGAGAGTATCTGCTCCAGCTGGGCAAGTATTTCCCCGGTGCTTTTTCGCATAATAAGTATTTTCGCGATGAGCCCGGCGCATACCGCGCCCAGTACACCTGCAATTATCCAACCCGCCATTTTTTCGCCTGCTTTCTGTTTTATGATCTGACTGTCCCTGCGGTCCGGCAAGTCACAGGGATTCCTGGGCCGCAGAAACTGCAAAGCGCGGGGAGCTTATCCGGAGCATCCCCGCTTATATGCATATCAATTTATATTTATCTTTCTGAACACCAGTGCTCCTGCTGTTATCAGTATCACTATGAACACACCGCTGTATATGGGGAAGGTGTGGTAGTTCCTGAACACATCGTAGCGGAAGTCGAACACATCGGGATCAAAGTCGGTGTTCAGTATCATCTCGGCACGCTGTGCAAAGCTTTCCTGCTCGTAGAGCCTGACTGCGGCGGTGACGCCCTGCAGCTGGAAGTAGGGATCGCAGAACAGCACCGTCCTCATAATGCTGCGGCTTGTCCCGCCGACGTAGTACTCGTTCTCCTGCTCCTGCGTCCCGATATATGCATCCTCGAGGGGATCGTAGTAGAAATCGTCCATATTCTCGCCGTATTCCTTGATGTCCTCAAGGCTCCTGTAGGATATCATATATGAATTGGTCCTGCTCTGGCTGAGCTTGGCTTCAAAGCTGTGGCTCATCACAACGAAGCCTATGGCCGAGGCCAGCAGCAGCACCGCCGCTATGGAGAGTCTCGGCACACAGATAGCCAGCACTGTGCTCCCCATAGTTATCACCAGTGCGGTCACATAGCAGATCAGTGCCATTTTGAAATACTCGCCCTCGGGCATATACTTTGCGACGTTCGCACTGCTCACAGCGAAGAAGGGAACGGCTGTCAGCAGGTACAGCACCGTGGAGCTGACCGCCGACGTGATAATGAACGAGGCGTATATCTTCATCCGTGTGAAGCCGAGAGTCAGCTTGTTGCGGATGACACCGTCCATATGCTCGCGTCCCACGTTCAGCAGTGTCACAGCCGCGCAGATCAGTACCGCAAAGATCAGATAGTCTCCGCTGAAACTGTTATCGTAGGAGAGAAGACCTCCCCTTATCCCCAGAAAAAGGGCTCCCGCAGCTCCCACAAGAAACAGCTCGCGGAAGGTGAGGTATTGAAGATTTGTTTTTATTAGTCGAATCATATAGATAACCCCGTTTTGTATTTTGTCTCTGTTTTATGCCGTTTGATAAAGTGTTCAGTATATGTTTCTCTTTCTGAATATCAGTATGCCTATGCCGGTAAGCACCAGCACCGTCAAGCCCGACCAGAGGGGATAGATTACATTGTCTATCCTGCTGTCCGTCATAAACTCCGTATTGTAGATATATTTATCGTTGAAAAGTTCATGGTGTTCGATGAAGGATCTTTTATCCTCGAGATTGAAGCAGTCATCGCTGTACATGAGGTACTTCCACCCGCAGAGCAGGCAGGTCATAGGATTGGCGACATAGCCTGCATAATAGATTTCGCGTTCCACGCCGTCCACATACCAGGGATATTCCACCTTGTCGGGTTCCCTGATGACGACGTACTCCAGCGTGTCTGTCTCGGGGTGATAGATGTAATCGTCCTGACCGTTTTCAAAGGTGTACATCGGCTGACCGAGGTCGCTTTCAAGCCTTTCCGAAGCGTACTCCAGTCCCAGCCCCAGTAGTGCGCAGATAATGATGGCAAGCGCAGTCTTTCGCACCGTGATGCATACGGTGAATCCTACCAGCGCCATCAGCAGCACCGAGGCAAAGAGCAACCACAGTGCCCGCAGGATGACCTCGCCCGTAAACAGCGAGAAGAACTTGCCGTAAGCGATAATGAAGTAGGGCACCCACGCCAGCACCGAGAATATCACGCACTCGGCAAGAGCGGCTGTCAGCTGTGAGAAGAAGAACTGCATCTTCGTAAAGCCATGTGAGAGCTTGTTCCGCACAGCCCCGCTCTCGAACTCGCCGCAGAGCCCGAAGGCCATTGTTATGAATACGGCGGCAATTGCTATGACAAAGGACAGCGGGTAGTAGCTGTCGTAATGGCCATTCTCACCGATGCGGTGAGTGATGCCCGAGATCATACTGGTGAGAAACACGGACACAGCGCAGAAAAGAAATATCCTGCTTACGATATGCACCCGCAGGGCGTTTTTTATAAGCCGTGACATTGTTTGTCCATTCCTTTCCGTGTGTTGTCAGGATATGTTTCTCTTCCTGAATATCAGTATGCCTATGCCGGTCAGCACCAACACCGTCAAGCCCGACCAGATCGGATAGTATATGCTGCCGAACAGGCGATCCTCCAGGTGGTCTATATCCCATAAATATTTTCCTTCGCCTGCGCGGTCTTTGTCAAGCAGGGCTTTGTTCTGCTCAACTGTAAAATGCTGTTCGCGCCAGTCTCTGCAGCTGACCATATCCTGTGCAGCTCTGAGGCAGGTGATTGGATCAATCTTCCACAGGATAGTGTATACAGTCCTCCTGGGTTCTTTTACATAGTATTTTCCGGGAACGACCTTCTCCCACGTTATTTCTGTTTCTGTTTCGGTCTCGGGATCGTACTCGATCTCACCGCCCGATTCCTTGCTGTATTCTGGGTGGGTCAGTGCCGAATCAAGCGAGTTCGAGACAGTAAAGAGCAGGAAGAGCGCTCCGGCACATACGATCAGCGCATATGCAGTATTCCGCACGGATATGCACAGGAAAACTATTATGGCGGTTGAGAGCAGAACTCCCGCAGCCATAAGCACCAGGCTCTTGACGAGAAGCTCCGTATCAAAGAGGGAGAAAAATCTGTTCCAACCGATCAGAATGTAGGGCACTCCCGCGCACAGGCAAAGTATCAGCGCCTCTGTAAGTGCAGTAACGAGCTGTACGAGATAAAACTGTGTTTTGGTATAGCCTTGGATAAGTTTGTTTCTTACCGTGCCGTTTGAAAACTCGGTGCCAACCGAAAAGCAGACCGAAAAGATCAGGCATATCCCGGCAGCTGTGAAAGGTGCGGCGCTCAGTTCATCCTGATCGCCTTGTGATATTATTATCCCCATCAGTATCCCTGCTGCCGCGGATGCTATACAGGAAACCGCGAACATCAGGCTACCGAAGCGGAGACGCATTGTAACTTTAGTCAGTCTTAACATCCGTTCCACCTCCCACAAGGTCAATGAAATAGCTTTCAAGGCTCTCGTCGGCTTCGGAGACGGTGAGAAGTTCACAGTCCTCCTCCAGAAGGGAGGTGGTCAGCTGAGTGATAGGTATGCGGGCGTAGATCTTAGCGTCCTTGTCCGAGATGATCTCGTACTCACAGCCCTGCCTGTCAAGCACTCTTGTCAGAGCTTTGGTGTCCGAGACGCTTACTTTCATACACTTGCGCACCTGACGCTCCAGATCCTCTGCGCTGATCTCCTTCACAAGACGCCCCTTGTCCACAAAACCGTAATGCGTTGCCAGCAGGGACAGCTCGGAGAGTATGTGCGAGGATATGAGCACCGTGATGCTGTGCTCGCGGTTGAGTTTGAGTATGAGCTCCCTGATCTCCACGATGCCCTGGGGATCAAGCCCGTTGATCGGCTCGTCCAGCAGCAGGAAGTCGGGACTGCCTGCAAGCGCTACGGCTATGCCCAGCCGCTGCTTCATCCCGAGAGAGAAGCTCCTTGCTTTTTTCTTACCTGTGTCAGTAAGCCCCACAAGCTCTAACAGCTGATCGATGCCTTCGTCAGATGGCAGCCCCAGCAGCGAGTACTGTACTTTCAGATTCTGTCTCGCGCTCATCCCAAGGTAGATGGCGGGCTTCTCAATGACGGCTCCCATCCGTTTGCGGGAGGCGGCTATGCTCCTGCTGCCGTTCTCAACGCCGTATATCGAGTAGCTTCCTCCGGTGGGCTCCTGCAATCCGCAGATCACCCGCATCAGTGTGGTCTTGCCTGCTCCGTTGCGCCCTACCAGCCCGTACACCGAGCCCTTCGGTACGCTCAGCGAGACTTCGTCAAGCGCCGTGAACTTCCGGTATCGCTTGGAAAGAGTGTTGGTTTTCAGAACGTATTCCATTGTCGATCCTTCCTTTCTGAAAACATAATATCACCTAATGGTCAAGAAACCAGCCAAGAAATAGTCAAGATTTGGTCAAGATTCAAGCACCCCCAGGTCTGTCTTGCTGTAAAAAAACAGCGGCTTGCCGGCCGGGCGCGTGATTTCCCGGGTGGAAACCTTTCTGAAGAAAGGTTCTCCCCCCGGACCCCCTTTCCCAAGACTTTTGGTACTTTTTTGGCAGGGGGTACCACAAAGCCGGAAAAAAGCAGGAAATTTCCGACTTGCGCGTTCTATCGTAAATTCTGCTGCCCCCTGCCAAAAAAGAATTAAAAGTTTTAGGAAGGGAGTTTGAGGGATAACCCTTTTTCAAAAGGGTTTCCCTCAAGAAGCCACGCGCCCGGCCAGCAAGCTGCCGTTTTTGCAGCAAGTCAGAGCCGGGAGGTCATTTTAATTTAAAGCCTATTCCATAGACGGCTTCGATATGGTCGGTGTTATCGGCGGCGGAGAGTTTTTTTCGTATATTAGAGATATGCTGTTTAAGTGAGCGCTCGGTACAGTCTGGGGTATCGAGGCTTATACGGTCGAGAATAGTAGTACGGCCCACGGGGCGGCCCTCGTTCTGCATAAGCAGTTTAAGGACGGCGCACTCAGTACGGGTAAGGTGGACCTCCTGGTCTGAGACTGTAACGGTAAGGGTATCGGGGCAGAGGGTAAGGCCGCAGGCGGAGATCTCGGAGGCATTTCTCGCATCGCACTGACGGAGCTGAACTGCGATGCGGGCCAGCAGCTCGCTTACATTGAAGGGTTTTGTGACATAGTCGGCGGCGCCGTTCATAAGCAGGCTTACCTTATCAGTCACATCGGCCTTGGCGCTTACGATTATGACAGGCACGCCCTCGGCGGCGGGGAGTATTTTTTCTCCGGACAGGCCGGGCAGCATCAGGTCAAGGAGCATAAGGTCCGGCCTGGACTTTGAGAGCACCATAAGGGCCTCGGTGCCGGAGTAGGCTCTCAGCACGCAGTAGCCTTCCTTGGAGAGTATTTCCTCCAGCATATTTCCGATATATATATCATCGTCCACGACGAGGATAGTTTTCATAAAAGATCACCTCAGACAATATTATATCACGAAGCCGGAAATAAATCAACTATAAAAGGGCATCGCCCCCGCGTTCGGGAGAAATGCCCTTTGCCGTCTTAGTCAGACATTATTTCTTTTTGCTCTGCTCTTCGTAGTACTCGTTCATACGGTCGTAGATGACCTCGGGAGTATAGCGCTTGATAGCCTTATCGTTTACGGAGATATTGGCAGCCTCTACCCAGCTGTCTATCTTGGACTGGAAGTCGTCCTTCTTCATTGTCTGGACGATAGTGTCGCGGTTCTCCTCGGCATAGCCTGTGTAGCCTGCGGGATCCTCCTTGATAACGATGTAGTACGCGTTTTCGTTCTCGAAGGTGAGCACCTTGCCTTTGTCGGCACCCTTGATAAACTTATAGAGCTTGCCGCTCTCGGTCTCGAAATCCTTATCGGTATAGCTTGCGAGGTTTATCATAACGTCGTTCTTGAAAGGATCTGCTTCTTCAGTGCCGGAAACGTCCTCGACCTCGATCGAGCCGTCCCCGATATCTTCCTTGGAGGAAGGATCGGCAGCGCTGAGTACGGTGTCTTCTGCGGGGCCGGCTTCAGTATCGGAGGCCGCATCATCGGAATTGGCGGAGCTGGTGTCCTCAGCGGCTTCAGAGCTGCTGTCGGCGTTTACGGAGCTGTCGCCGCTCACTTCACCTGCGGCGATCTCCTTATCCGAGTCATCGGGGCCTGTGGTGACCAGCCCCTCGTCGGGAGCTGCTGCATTGACCGAAGTATCAGTCTCTGTCAGCGAGGAGGTCTCATCCGCGCTGCTTGCATCGGCTGTGTTCTCGTCAGCGGTGCTGGAATCGGACGTGCTCTCGTCAGCGGCACTTGCATCAGTCTTGCTTTCATCAGCTGTGCTCTCATCCGGAGTGCTTTCGTCGGGAGTGCTGCTGTCATCTTCGGGGACCTTCTGCGACTCATTATACTCGTCGATCAGCTTGTCGAAGTCCTCGTAGGAATAATCCTTGCCTTTTTCATAGAGATCGTCACGCTCTTTGAGCTTGGCGTCGTTCTCTTCCTTCTTCTTGGTCTCGTCGGTCTCAGTGGACTTGTATATCGAGATGATCTTATATCTGACATAGTTCTCGTTCACATACTTCTGAATATCTTCAGCCGAGGGGGCTTCCTTGCCTTCCGTGCCGTAGTAGTGATCGAAGAGCTTGCTTCTCATAAGGGACTCGCGGTAGATCTCCTTGAGAGACTCCTTGCTGACGCCGTCGTACTCATAAAGCTCACCCATACTGTCCCAGGAGTTCTTGACGCCGGTGTTCATTTCCTTGAGCTCGTCATCGGAGAGAGTGAGTCCCTCGGCAGCGAACTGCTTCTTGATGCCCGCATACTCCTTGATGTCCTTCAGGGAATTGTCCTTTACATAGTCGGAAAGGCTCTTGCCGTCGACCTGATTTGAGAATACATCATCGGTATCGCCGGTGTTGGAGAGCATATAGAGCTGATTTGTGAGCTCATTCTGCAGATAACCGATATAGACGCCGGCCTTGACTTCTTCGCCATCAAACTTGATCGAGTAGGTAGTATCGGAACAGCCTGTTACCGTGCTTGCGATGACCGCACACGCCAGGAGCGCCGCAGTCTTTCTGAACCTTGACATAGCTTTACATCCTTTCAATGCTGCTTTCCTGTATCGAATATGCCTTACAGGCATTTGAATACACTTTAACTTATATATTATACACCATTGCCCCGAATAAGTCAAGCCCTTTTTTCAGCAGTATCGTATATGCGCCGAGACTTGCATTTCGCTCCGGTTCCTGCTATAATGGATTATATATCATATTTTCGAGTTTAAGCATATTGCGCGGCAGTGTCCGCGGGAGGGGGAAGGTATGACACCGGTCGAGTATATTTCAGGTTTTTCACGTCTCGGAAAGAGAGTCAGCGATCTTTCGAGGATAGGATCTCTGCTGGAGGCTGTGGGGCGTCCGCAGGACAGTCTTAGGTTCATCCACATTGCCGGCACTAACGGCAAGGGCTCGATGGCTCAGATGTTCAGCGAGATACTTGTGAGCGAGGGATACCGCACGGGGCTGTTCACCTCGCCGTATATATTCACCTTCAATGACCGCATCCGCCTTGATAACAGCTGCATCCCGGACAGTGAACTGGCGGAGGTCATCTCAGACATCGCTCCCGCCATAGACGCTCATCCGCTGAGGGACAGCTTCTCTCAGTTCGAGGTCACTCAGGCGGCGGCCTTTGTGTGGTTCGCAAGGAAAAAGTGTGATGTGGTGGTCCTTGAAGCAGGGCTGGGGGGACTGCTTGACAGCACTAATATCATAGAGTCGCCGCTGGTGTGTGCGATAGGTTCCATAGCTCTCGACCACACCGACATCCTCGGAGATACGGTGGAACAGATCGCTGTGCAGAAGGCGGGGATCATAAAGCCGGGAAGCCCCTGTGTGCTTTCGGCGGGGGCGCCTGCCGGGGCGGTGAGAGTCTTCCGTGAGACAGCAGCTGAAAAGGGCTCGCTCCTGAACATCCCGAACTATGCGCTTTGCCGTGTGACGCGCTCGGATATCACCGGAAGCACTTTCTCCTACCGCGGGGAGGAGTATGAGCTCACGATGCCGGGACTGCACCAGGTAAACAACGCCCTGACGGTCATAGATTCTCTCAGGCTTATAGGGGACAGGCTCTCGGTGAGCGGCAGCAGCATAAAGCGCGGACTTGCAGCAGCAAAACTGCCGGGACGGGTAGAGGTGCTCTCGAAGGATCCGCTCATAATACTTGACGGCTCTCACAACCCTGACGGTATGGCTGCCCTTGCGGGTACGCTCAAAGCAGGGGGCTGTACCTCGGTGCGGGCGGTGATAGGGATGCACTCGGACAAGAATGCCGCAGAAGCCGCGTCAAAACTCCTGCCCTGCACGGAGCGTTTCTATCCCGTGAGCGGCTTTTCAGACCGAGACATCCCGGCCGAAAAGCTGGCGGAAATGATAGAGAACTCAGGCGGCAGGACCGAGGTCAGAAGCGGTGAGATCGCCGGAGTGATACGGGCTCTGGCAGAGGAGTATCCGGGGGATGTGCTGCTGATCTGCGGCTCGTTATATCTCGTTTCCTACGTGAAGGAACATCAGGCGACAATAATAAACAATTACAGACAATGATGCCGCCGCTTTTTTTCACAGTTTATCCTATTGCAATCAGCAGATATATGTGATATAATTATATGATAGGATATAAGGGAACAACTAAGATGCTTTTGTCCGCTTCGGGGGACAGGAGGAAGGAGAGCTATATATGGCAACCGCTACCAAAAAGAAAAGAAAGAAAAAGAAACAAAACGTGCTTCCGGTAGTCATAATCGCATCGGTGCTCGTGCTGCTGCTGGTCAGCATATTGGTGATCTATTTTGTGGGCAGATCGCGTTATCAGGGCAAGTTCCTGCCCAACACCTACATAAACGGCACTGATGTCAGCGGAAAGACCTTGCAGGAAGTCGAGACGATATTCGTTCATGACGACGGCGGACAGGCTTTCACTGTTATCAAGCGTGACGGCAGCGAAGTTAAGATACCCTTCTCGTCTATAGGCTTTGTGTATGACACCAAGCAGCAGATCGACGACCTGTTCGAGAAGCAGGATGCAAATGCCTGGTTCACCGGGTATATGGGCAAGGCTGAGCTGTCATTTAACGAAAATTCCTCCTACGACAAGGATCTGCTGAAAGCGGCATTGAAATCTGCCGACTGGGGCAGCGTGAAGAATCAGGATGCCAAGATCGAGCTTGGAGACGAGGGTTATTACATCACCGAGCCTGTTCAGGGCGACGAGATGTCCTACGATCTGCTGGAAAGTTATCTGCTGGGACAGTTCGCCAACGGCAATTATAAAGTCAATGCGGTGGATTCTGGCTGCTATATCAAGCCCAAGGTCCAGCCCGAGGATCTGCAGAAGCAGTGTGATGATCTGAATAAGATCTGGAACTTAAAGATAGTTTACGACTTTGACTATACCACCGAGACTCTTACCGGCGAGGAGTTGCAGGCGATGATCTCGCTTCCCGACGAAAAAGGCGTTATCAAGGTGGACAGAGACAAGTGTATGAAGTATGTCGAGAAGCTCGCCAAAAAGTACGACACCTTCGATACCAAGCGCAAGTTCAAGTCAACGCTCCAGGGCAATATCATTGTTCCCAGAAGCGATGATGCAAAGTACGGCTGGTGGATCTGGCAGGACGAGACCTGCGATGCCCTTGTGGAAATGCTCAAGGAGGGCAAGTCGGTGGATAAGGTCAAGCCGATCTACTACAACGAGTACGGATTCGAGTATTCGGGTGTTCCCGAGGCGCGTACCGCTAAGGACGATATCGGCAAGACCTACTGCGAGGTCGATCTTTCAGCACAGCATTTCTGGTATTACGAGAAGGGCAAGCTGAAATATGACTGTCCCATTGTTTCGGGACAGACAACTTCTATGGCGAGGACGACTCTGCCCGGAGTTTACAAGCTGTGGAACAAGCAGACCAACTACCGTATGAAGGACACCAATGCCGACGGCGAGAGCTGGGACACCACCTGCAATTACTGGAACAACATCTCTCTTTGCGGCATAGGTATGCACGACACCGTAAGGCGTCCCGCATTCGGAGGGAACATCTACAAATACGACGGTTCACACGGCTGCATCAATATGCCGCTGGATGCCGCGAAATATGTATTTGATAATGTAGAGCTTGGCACGCCGGTCGTAATGTATTATCAGACCGACGATTCCGATGACTCCAAAAAGGATCAGTAAGATAAATAGGGGCTGTTGCGCAGTGCAGCAGCCCCTTATCTTTTCAGACAGAATATTTATAACTGTAGCCAAATCGTTGCCATGATAACAGGCTGATAACGGATTTTGGCGTGTTTATGCCCTGTTTTTCGGGGCGTTTATCACTCCCACTCTATCGACTGGCTTTAATCTTCATTCCAAACGCCCATAAATAGGGCGTATTTTTTTCTCCATTCCACTAAAAGTAGCAATTTTATCCTTGCTCTCACAAGTTTTGTTACGCTTTGGTTACGCTTTTACTTGTTGAGTGTATGTAAATAATCAACATTGTATTTGTAGAGTTTTTTGCTGGATGATGGATTTTTGTATTAGTTGATAACTCTAAAAAATATAACGTTTTTGATGAGATACAGAATTATAGTATGAGTTAAAGAATAATATCTAAGATAAGTTTTTCGTCTGAGTCATTCTCTTGAGTTAAATTATATATATATGAGATATTAGAAATTGAGATATGAGTATTGTGCTGGAACAGTATTCTTGATTATTTTAGGAGGCTTTGGGGTTGACTTTTGATGAAAGAGTGAAATTGTAAAGATATTATTACCAACTGTTTTGCTGATTAAAGTGACTTAGCGTCAAGAGACGCAGGGGTTGAATAAAAAATAAAGAAATCTCGTAACAGACGATCAAGACCACTCAGGGTAGATTGATTAGTTTCCTAAGTGGTCTTTGTTTTTTATATTTCTTAAGTGTGTAACAGTAATTTCAGGTGCTTTAGCACCTTAGATTAAATATTATCATAGGAGGAAGGAAAAACTATTGATAAGGTTTTGTTTTTTTATAAGTTTAAGAGGAAAAATTTAAGATGATTTTTTTATTTGTCTGAGTCGTTTGTCTGAGTCGAATTATTATATAATTAAGGAGACCCTGACGCAAGGTTTGCATTTGATTATGAAGGCTAAAATAAGTAAGGAAAGGGGGGCAAGGGGGAGTCCTTGTACCGTGTATACGCCCTGAGGAAGTCAATTCAGCTCTCTTGCTTCATTCCGTCAAGGGTAACGGTGATAAGTTTTATCGTGGCGAGCAAATCTTCGTCTACCTCGGCTCCATTCTCAATTCGTTTTAATTCATCAAGAAGGTCATATCGAGGTCATTTGATGATTGCAGCAGAAAACTGCGTTCCCAGTTCTGTGCCTCCCTTTTGGTAGAGAATCCACGCTTGCACTTCTGCTTGCGTTTGCCCTGCCAGTCGTCATACCTCACCATAGCGTACCACGAGCCGTTGCTGTCTTTATATACGGGCATATTATTCCTCCTTTTCATTTCTGCCGAAGAATCGCTGATAGAAATACTCACGGCTAACACGCCCCGATATCGTCATAAAGCCCTGAGCCTTCAGCTCATCATTCAGCATTTTGATGATCTTGTAGGCATACGGGACCGACACTTGCAGTTCCTCTGCCACCTCTTTTACTCTGATAAACTTGTTTTTCATTTGCATTTCCCCTTTCTATCTCTCTTATACAGGTACTAAGCTATTATGCTTAATGTCCTGATTCACATTATACTAAACAAATTTGCTTTTGTCAACCCCTTTCACACAAAATATTTAAACTTTTTTGTTAAATATCTCTTGACATTCTCTAAACAAATATGCTATAATGAAAAAAACACTTTAGGAGTGATCTTATGGCAATAGCTGAACGCATAAAACGTATCCGCACAATGCGTGGTATGACCCTCAAATATCTTGGTGAATCGGTGGGCTTTCCCGCTAATAACGCTGACGTCAGAATGGCTCAGTACGAAAACGGCACCCGCACGCCCAAATCCGACCTTGCAAAGCAAATAGCAGATGTTCTCGGCGTCGCACCCGAAACGCTCGAAGTGCCGAACATTGAGAGCTATCTCGGTGTTATGCACACGCTGTTTGCCCTTGAGGACAATTTCGGTTTGAAGATCGACAAGCTGAACGGTGAGGTCTGCATTCGCCTTGACAAGGAAAGCAATGACTATCTCACAATGCTTGAAATGTTCAGAGCGTGGGAAACCAAAGCCGAGCAGCTTCGCTCAGGCGAGATCACCCAGGAGGATTACGACAACTGGCGGTACAACTACCCGAACTCTGACGAGTCCGGCACGTTTAAGAAGATCGTTTCATCAGATTGACACCTCCTTTTTTAGGCATAACAAAAAAGACCTTGCCCGACACCGTCAGGCAAGGTCTTTTCAAACTAAGCTATTGTACCTCATAACCACTTGAGATACAGAATAAAACTCGGTTTGGAAGTGTTATCAAATTGTTATCAGAGGGGATGGGTGTGTGGTGCAAACTGCGCTGATACGGGGTTTGCGGGGTGCGTGGTATCACTCCCACTCAATAGTAGCCGGCGGCTTGGTCGTAATATCATACACTACTCTGTTGATGTTCTTTACTTCGTTGACTATGCGGCGGGAGCAGACTTCCAGTACCCCATATGGGATGCGGCTGAACTCGGCGGTCATAAAATCCGTCGTTTCTACGGCACGGAGCGCCAGGGTGTAGTCGTATGTCCTGAAATCGCCCATTACTCCCACCGAGCGGTTATTGGTAAGCACCGCAAAGTACTGGTTCAGAGCCCTGTCAAGGCCTGCTTTGGCGATCTCCTCACGGAAGATCCAGTCAGCGTCTTTAAGTATCTCCAGCTTGTCGTCGGTGATCTCGCCGATTATTCTTATGGCGAGGCCGGGGCCGGGGAAGGGCTGTCTCCACACGAGGGTATCACTGAGCCCCAGTTCCTGTCCGAGCTTTCTGGTCTCGTCCTTGAAAAGCATTCTCAGAGGTTCGATGATCTCCTTGAAATCCACATAGTCGGGGAGCCCGCCCACGTTGTGGTGGCTCTTGATGACAGCCGCGTCGCCGGAGCCGGATTCGATAACGTCGGGGTAGATAGTACCCTGAGCGAGGAAATCGACACGACCGATCTTTTTAGCCTCGGCTTCAAACACGCGGATGAACTCCTCGCCGATGATCTTGCGCTTTGCTTCCGGCTCGGACACGCCGCGGAGCCTGTCCATAAATCTGTCCTTGGCATTTACACGGACGAAGTTGATATCCCAGTCCTTGAAAGCAGCCTCTACCTCGTCGCCCTCGTTCTTGCGCATAAAGCCGTGATCGACGAAGATGCAGGTCAGCTGTCTGCCGATAGCCTTGGAGAGAAGCGCCGCCAGCACCGAGCTGTCAACGCCTCCCGAAAGAGCCAGCAGCACCTTTCCGCTGCCGACCTTTTCCCTGATGTCCTTTATCGCTGTTTCAGCATAGTTTTCCATTGTCCAGTCGCCGGTGCAGCCGCATACCTTCTTGACGAAATTGTCTATCATAGTGATGCCGTGCTCGGTGTGGTTGACCTCCGGGTGGAACTGTACGGCATAGAGCTTTCTCTCCTCGCAGTACATCCCTGCAAAGGGGCAGTTCCAGGTCTGAGCGGATTTTTTAAAGCCCTTGGGGAGCTTGGAGATATAGTCGGTATGGCTCATCCACGACACGGCTTTCCTGGGGAGCTCCTGAGATGCGAACAGCGGGCAGTCCTTGTCGTATTCTGTCTCGGTCTTGCCGTACTCGCTGGTCACGCAGGTGCTTACTTCTCCGCCGAGAACGTGAGCCATTAGCTGTGAGCCGTAGCAGATGCCCAGCACGGGGATGCCCATTTCAAACAGCTCCCTCGGAACGCTCGGAGCGCCCTCGGCGTAAACGCTGTTGGGGCCGCCGGTGAAAATGATGCCCGAGGGCTTGTCTTCTCTGATAAAGTCAAGCGAGACCTTGTCAAAGGGCTTCACCTCGCAATATACATTGCACTCGCGCACGCGCCTTGCGATGAGCTGGTTGTACTGTCCTCCGAAATCGAGGATGAGGATGTGCTGACCGTTCATATATATCAAACCTTTCTTATACCTCGCCGTCCGGGGCGGCTCGGAGAAGTGCGGAAAAAGCAGCTCCCCCTGCTGATGCGGGGGAGAGAGTATTCCGCCTGATATCCTGTTATGAAAAAACATCAGCGCCGCACATTACGGCGCTGATTTATTATAGCATATTTTGGAAAGGAGTGCAAGAGGGAGAGAAATAAAGAATAATGAATAAAGAATAAAGAATAATGGATATTTAAAGTGTCCTGCACGGCTGAGCATCTCATAAAAACAGCAAAGCCGGCCCTTTCCGGGACCGGCCTCACTGTGATTATTTAAGGAGCTTGAAAAACACCAAGGATCATGTCATATCATATCCGAATCCGCTCTCACCGGGGTGCTTGCCGTTTTCATCAACGTAATTGTAACCGGATTCGCCGGGATGTTTGCCCATTTCATTTACAGTCTCGTCCTCGGAAGCTACATATCCGTAGCCGCTCTCACTGGGGTGTTTGCCGTTTTCATCAACGTAATTGTAACCGGACTCGCCGGGATGTTTGCCCATTTCATTTACAGTCTCGTCCTCGGAAGCTACATATCCGTAGCCGCTCTCACCGGGGTGCTTGCCGTTTTCATCAACGTAATTGTAACCGGACTCGCCGGGATGTTTGCCCATTTCATTTACAGTCTCGTCCTCGGGAGCCACATATCCGAATCCGCTCTCGCCGGGGTGCTTGCCGTTTTCATCAACGTAATTGTAGCCGGATTCGCCGGGATGTTTGCCCATTTCATTTACAGTTTCGTCCTCGGAAGCTACATATCCGTAGCCGCTCTCACCGGGGTTCTTGACTGTTTCGCCGGCTGTCTGTGCAGTGAGCTTGGTCTCGGCTCTTGCTGCCATAGTAACGGAGGCCGCCGCGAAGGAGCTGTCCGAAACCTTATCGATAGGTGATGCCGACACGGTGAATACCGCGATACTTGCTGCGAGGACGGAGGCACCGATGATGCCTGTCATTGCAGCAATGAGCTTATTGTTGTTCTTCCTGTTGTTCTTTGTGTTTTCCATTTTTGATTACTCCTTTTTTTGTTTTTTATTTTTTTCTTTGACTGTGGCTACATTATATCACACCGAACTTTGCAACTTCTTTGCAAATATCAGGGCTTTTAAAAAATTTTTTTGAAAAGAAAATGTTTACAATATAGACACAGTCTCACTGCTTGACAAAGCCGGGGCAAAGTGCTATCATAATATATGCAGAAAGATCTCCGGATCTGCTGTACATAATCAATATTCAAAAGGGGAGCTTTGAAGAGGCTGAGAGGAAGCAAAACTATGCTTCGACCCGTGACCTGATTCGGATAATGCCGACGTAGGGAAAGCACAGTGTGTTTGCGCTGCAATCCAACGATCGGATGCAGCGTTTTGTTTTTGCCCGAAAACTCCCGAGGAAAGGAAGAATGAAAAGTGAAAAATCAGAAAACACTGATACTTGTGGAGGGCGCAGTAATGATAGCCCTTGCTGCTGTACTCAGTCTTGTGAAGGTGTACAAGCTGCCCTGGGGCGGCTCGATCACGCTGCTGTCTATGGTGCCGATCTGCTTGTTCAGCATCAAGAGGGGCTTCCTTGCTGGAATGGCCGTGTCATTCGTGTATTCTGTCGTTCAGCTGCTGCTGGACCTGGGCGAGGTGCTTTCCTGGGGACTTACAGCGGGAACGCTGATAGCCTGCTTTGCCCTTGATTATATACTGGCCTATACTATGCTTGGTACAGCGGGCGCATTCAGAAAGCACGGGACCAAGGGCTGGATAATCGGATGCATTATGGCGCTTTCGCTGAGATTCCTTATGCACTTCTTCTCCGGAGTGTTCATCTGGGAGTCCGTCGGCGAGGTATGGGGCTTCGAGACCTCCAGCAAATATGTTTACAGCGCACTGTACAACGGCTCATATATGCTGCCGGAGCTGGTATTTACTACCATAGCAGTAGTAGCACTGTTCAAACTCACACCGATAAAGAGACTGCTGGTAGCAAAGGCAGGCTGATAACAGCCATTGACTGAATATTAAACTGTGCGGGATGCAGGTCCCCGGGCACTATCGCCCGGCATACGGACCGGCATCCCGTTTTTGTTTTCTCTGAGGGACCGGGAGCATACCATTGTTATAAAGTGCTGCGGAACCTGTTTTGCAGGGAAAAAATTATCTGAAAAGGGATTATTTTTCGTTAAACGTTTTCGGCTCTTGCATTTTTTTGTGAATGTTGCTATAATCAAAGATGATATCATTTATAAGGAGTGCCTGCTATGACCGTTAGCTATAATGAAGCCGCAAGACAGTTCCGTCTGCGGGCAAATAAAACTGATTATATTATAAGGATAGCTCCCGGCGGGGACTATCTCGCCCACGTATATTATGGCCCGTCAGTCCCGGATGAGGACCTGTCCTATCTGCTGCGCCTCGATGAGAACCCCTGGACTCCCGAGGTCAATAACAGAGACCGCGCAGTATATATGGACACGCTGCCTTTTGAGTATCCCTGCTTCGGCCTGGGGGATTACCGCGAGAGTGCCTTCAAGATCACTGCGGCCGACGGGACCTCGACCTGCGATCTCAGATACAAGTCCCACAGGATATACAGCGGAAAACCTGCTCTTGAAGGGCTGCCGGCTACCTTTGCAACGGAGGAGAGCCCCTGCGATACGCTGGAGATAGTTCTGGAAGACAAGCCGGCCGGGCTGGAAGTGACTCTCATCTATTCGGCCTTTGAGAAGCTGGACGTCATCACCCGCTCGGTGATCGTAAGAAACGTGGGGGATAAGCCCTGTACCCTGACAAGGGTGTATTCCGCCTGCGTGGATCTCGACACCGACGAATTCGATATGATAACGCTGAACGGCTCCTGGGCAAGGGAGCGTGCCGTGGAAAGGTGCAGGCTGCACCACGGCAAGCAGTCGATAGACTCTATGCGCGGCGAGAGCTCCCACCAAAACAATCCATTCGTCGCCCTTTGTGAGCATAAGGCCGATGAGGACAGCGGAGAGGTCTTCGGCTTTGGATTCGTCTATTCAGGCAACTTCATTGCTCAGGCCGAGGTCACACAGCATAAGAAGACACGCTTCGTTATGGGTATAAACGATACCGATTTCTCCTGGCTGCTGGAGCCGGGGGAGAGCTTCACAGCACCGGAGACGGTAATGGTACACTCGACTGAGGGACTGGGCGGGATGAGCCGCACCTTCCACGATCTGTACCGCAGCAACCTTATAAGAGGAGAATACCGCAGCAAGAGACGCCCGATACTTATAAATAACTGGGAGGCTACATATTTCGATTTCAGCACCGAAAAGCTCATCTCCATAGCGAAGGAAGCTTCAAAGCTCGGGATAGAGATGCTGGTGATGGACGACGGCTGGTTCGGCCACAGAGATAGCGACAGCTCCTCGCTCGGGGACTGGTTCGTGTACGAGAAAAAGCTTCCCGGGGGCTTGAAGCATCTGGTCGATGAGGTCAACAAACTGGGGATGAAGTTCGGTATCTGGTTCGAGCCGGAGATGATAAGCCCCGACTCCGAGCTTTACCGCGAACACCCGGACTGGGCTATACAGGTCAAGGGACGTCCCCTTACCCTCTGCCGCGAGCAGTACGTCCTCGATTACTCCCGCAAAGAAGTCAGGGACTATGTCTATTCGATGATGCGGAAGATACTGGACAGTGCTAACATAGAATATATCAAATGGGATATGAACCGCCAGCTCACTGAGGTCGGCTCGGCTAAGCTGCCGGCCGGCAGACAGAAGGAGCTATGGCACCGTTATGTGCTGGGCGTGTATGAGCTTATGGGCAGGCTGACCAGCGATTATCCTCATATCCTGCTGGAGAACTGCTCTGGCGGTGGGGCGCGGTTCGACGCAGGTATGCTCTACTACTCACCGCAGATCTGGTGCTCAGACGATACTGATGCCATAGAGAGACTTAAAATACAGTATGGCACCTCGATGTGCTATCCCTGTTCGGCTATGGGGGCTCACGTTTCCGACTGCCCCAACCATACAGTGGGAAGGAGCACTCCTTTCAGAACAAGAGGTCATGTGGCTATGGTCGGCACCTTTGGCTACGAGCTGGATGTCACCCGCATCCCTCAAGAGGACAGAGATGCTATTCCCGGACAGATCGCCGAGTTCAACAAGTATAACGCCCTTGTGCGCACCGGGGATCATTACCGGATCGGGAATATGTTCGAGGACAACAGCTTCGATGCCTGGGAATTTGTCGCCAAGGATAAGAGCGAGGCGCTGTTTGAGTTCGTGCAGGTGTTGGCAAAGCCCAATCAGCGGAGCCGGAGGATAAAGCTGAAAGGCCTCGATCCCGATGCCTTCTACTTTGACGAGGAAAAGCCGGAGGTCAGGCTCTCGGGAGCAGCGCTCATGAACTGCGGGATAAATATCGGCGGTCTCTGGGGAGACTATCAGTCTAAGATCATTCACTTTATAAAAGGGTAGAATACAAGCTGCCTGAAGCCGGGGAGCTTTTGAAAAGGAGGATATTTCCATGAACACAAACATCAGCGTGTGCGGAGCGGACTGTGCCGCCTGCGAGTTTCTGAAAAACAAGACTTGCAAGG
This sequence comes from Ruminococcus sp., assembly GCA_017526445.1. Taxonomy (GTDB): domain Bacteria; phylum Bacillota; class Clostridia; order Oscillospirales; family Ruminococcaceae; genus FB2012. The sequence goes on from JAFXRI010000072.1 coordinate 19,518, forward strand.
GCTGCAACAAGTGCGAGGGCAAGGTCTTTCACTGCGAGGAAGGGAAGGAGTGCGCTATATACGCCTGCTGCGTTTATGACAGAGGGTATGACAGCTGCATCGACTGCCCCGATATCCCCTGCAGTATATGGAAAAAGACAAGAGACCCCAGGCTTTCCGACGAGGAATTCAGAGCAAGTATCCGTGAGCGTATCGACAGGCTTGAGGAGAATTTCTGACAGGTCGGACACATCACACAGCAAAGAGGTTTGGATATGAGAGAGATCAGCGTAGACAGAATAGAAGAAACGGTAAGGGAACTGTGCATCAAGGCCAATCTTCTCCTTCCGGAGGATATGGAGCAGTGCATAGGCTGCGGAGCAAGGACAGAGGAAAGCTCTGTCGGCAGGGCGGTCTTTGACGATATAATCGAGAACATCCGCGCCGCCAAGGAGGAGAATATCCCCATATGCCAGGACTGCGGTATGGCGGTGGTATTCATCGACATCGGTCAGGACGTGCATTTCACAGGAGGTTCGCTGCGTGAAGCCATAAACAGGGGAGTTTCAAGAGGCTACACCGAAGGGCGCCTGCGCTGTTCGGTGGTGGGTGATCCGTTGGAGAGAGTCAATACCGGCGACAATACTCCCGCTGTGGTGCATACCCGCATAGTTGACGGTGAAGGCGTGCATATCACAGTCGCGCCAAAGGGTTTCGGCTCGGAGAATATGTCACAGCTTAAAATGATGACTCCCTCGGTCACCACGGACGAGATCGTGGACTGGGTGGTCTCCGTAGTAGCTTCAGCAGGCTCCAACCCCTGCCCGCCTATCGTTATCGGCGTGGGCATAGGGGGAGATTTCGAGAAGTGCGCATACCTGGCAAAGAAGGCTCTATGCCGTCCTGTCAGTCAGCGCAACCCCAAGGCGCTCTATGCTGAGCTGGAGGCTAAGATGCTGGAGAAGATCAACCGTCTCGGCATAGGTCCCCAGGGCTTCGGCGGGACCGTGACCTGTCTTGCAGTGAATATCGAACAGGCTCCGACACATATAGCGGGCCTGCCGGTATCGGTGAACGTGGGATGTCACGTTACGAGACACGCCGGCGCGGAGATCTGAAAAATAATAAACAGGAGGTACCCTATGAGAGATCTGAATGGTGCTTATATCCCTGCCGACGGCAGTTACGGGCTGCGGCTTGAGATCACCGGGAACAGGTTCCTGCTGCTGTGGAGGAATTACCCCGTGCTGGATACGACCTTCACCGTCAGTGAAAAGGATAGCGGTACCTTTCTTGTGCTTGAAGAAAATGGCCTGAACGACTGGATCCCCAGAGAGGAACCCTATGCAAGGCTCACAGAGTGTCTGTGTACAGAGAACGGCTTCCGCCTTACCGAGGATTTCCCCATCTCCGGGGAGAGCGTTACCGAAATGGCCCGCACCGAAGACTCCCGCTACGGACACTTCACCGTGGAGAACGATACCGTTCTGCCTATGCTCCAGGGCGTGTGGAAAAGCACCGAAGGCTTCAGTATGAAGCTGGAATTCCGGGGCGGGACCTGCAGCGTGAACGGCGAGAGCACAGAGATCGTTGTCCTGAGACCGATCGGCAGCACCGAGAACAGATGGACCGTCGCAGATAAGGATCCTTCCAGGGATTATGTGGTGAGTCTTCACAAATTTGACTTTGACGGTGAGACGATCACCGCCTCCATACCTGTCTGTGATGCGCCGCAGATCACGCTGAAATTCAGAAAGGCCGGCAGGTAAGGCCGCTCAAAGGAGATAATATGGTAATCTACAATGCTAAGATATACACTCAGGATGCTGAGAGGAAGATCATCGAAAAGGGCTTTGTCCGTTGGGAGGACGGCATCATCACCCAGGTGTCGGAAGGCGTGCCCGACGATAAGGAGGACGGGATAGATGCGGAGGGAGCTTCGCTTTATCCCGGGTTCATAGATATCCACACCCACCTCGGGCTGACAACTAACGGCGTCGGGATAGAGGGCGAGGACTTTAACGAGGAGAGCGAGCCTGTTTCGCCTCAGCTGCATATCCTCGATGCGATAAACCCCTTCGACAAGAGCTTCCGGGACGCAAGGCGTGCAGGGATAACCTCTGTGCTGGTGTCTCCCGGCTCAATGAACCCGGTGGCGGGGGATATATGCGCCGTCTCCACCTATGGAAAGCGCATAGACAGTATGCTCATAGGCAGAGTGGGGATGAAGTTCTCGCTGGGGGAGAATCCCAAGATGACATATATGAACCGCGATGAGACGCCCTGCACGAGAATGGCGATCGCCGCGATGATAAGAGAAGCTCTCGCCAAGGCAAAGCGTTATATGGATGACAAGCATGAGGCAGCCGAGGGCGACGGCGATATGCCGGAGCTGGACCTGGGCAGCGAGGCTCTGATTCCTCTGCTCGAAAGGAAGCTCAAAGCGCACTTCCACTGCCACCGCGCCGACGATATCTTCACGGCTCTGCGTATATCCAGGGAGTTTGGCCTTGACTGCGTGCTGATACACTGCACTGACGGTCACCTTATTGCCGACGAGCTGGCCGGGGACGGGGCTTGTGCCGTGGTGGGGCCTATAATGTGCGACGCCTGCAAGCCGGAACTGGCTAATATAACCCCTGCCAATGCGGCTGTCCTTACAGCGGCGGGAGTTAAGACGGCTATCTGTACCGACCACAGCGAGATACCTATAGAGTATCTCCCCATAAGTGTGGGAGTCTGCATAAAGCACGGCTTGCCCTTTGACAAGGCCCTCGATGCGGTGACTGTGACTGCTGCTGAGATCGCGGGCATTGACAGCCTTACCGGCTCGGTCGAAGCGGGAAAGCGCGCCGATCTGGTGCTGTTTGACAGCCATCCCTTTGAAGTGATGAGTTCCCCCGTGCTGACTGTGACCGGGGGAAAGACCGAGCAGTGGAGGAACACTTAATCGGTCATATAATAACAGGGCATAGACGCTCCGTTTACTGCGGTAAACGGGGCGCCTTTTTTTGCGTTATCCCGGCAGCCTGCCCTTGTTGGGAAAAAATGGGTATTTTGTTTATTGAACTGCTGTTCTGTAGTAAAATGTACATAAATTGTTTGATGCTTTTTGGTTAGTCCTACAAAAAGTTCCTGTAAACTATATCTTTTTAATGTCAATATTGACATATTGAAAAAAATAGTATAGAATTAAATATGCAACAGAAGATAAAATATTTGCTGACAAAAGTAATGTTGAAAGGTGGTTTTTTAATGACATTCAAGGAAATATATAAGCATGCCATGGACATGTTGAACAGACTTTCCGCAGACAACAGGATCAGCAATTCTGACACAACACTTTGTGTTATCTGTTCGCGCTCAGGTAAGCTTTACCACGGATTGAGCCGTAACAGTGAAGACCCGGCACAGTCTATACCCGCTGAGAGAGTTGCTCTGGGCTCAATGGTAATGGCCGGCGAAACAGCTATCGACACACTCGTGCTCATCAATGCGATGAGCAGGATCGCTATCCTTCCCAGCAAAGACAGCGTTGACTATTTCTTTACTGTAAATCCCGAAAATGTCAACGGCAAAGCGGTAACTCCCAACAAGGAGGTGCCTTTCATCGAGATCGGAGATCCTTCTCTGATCGCCCCGGCACCCGCTGCAAAGAGCGCGGAGCCTGCTGCTCCCAAGAAGAATTTGCTGCTTGACAGAGTCAACAGTCTTATGGAAGGCGTCGATGAAGGGGATGACGATGACGAGGAGTTCCTGGAGGAGCTCGATACGAAAAAGAAGAAGAAAAAACGTTTCGGCTTTTTCTGATACTCCCCCTTATCCGCTTTGCGGCTATGATACCGACAGGGCAACCGCCTTAGGAATAAGGCGTTAAATATTTTTTGAAAGGTCAGTGATTTTATGGCTTCCAATAAGAAAGCAAAAAGCATGTCAACCCTGAATATCGTTCTTATCATACAGCTTATCATAATGCTGGGACTGTCAATATTCATCACATTAACAGTCAGTGATAAGACAAAACAGAACGCTATCGACCACATGAAGGCGATCACAGACGAGCGTGCAGCTATCATCGAGAGCTTCGTTCAGAACGCCGAGAAGACTCTTACCTACTACAGCAAGGGCAAAGAGATCGTCGATATGTTCAAGAACCCCACCAAGCCGGAGTACAAGGCTGCTGCTCAGGCCTATACCGAGGCCTTCGGCAAGGAGATCGAGTACAACGAAGGTCTGTGGTCCGGTCTTCTCACCACTGAGGTTATGACTCACTCGAGCGCACCTCAGAACCCCAAGGTAATCGGAATGGTCACACGTTCAAAGAGAGATGCAGACGGCAATGTCGTTACCGATGAGAACGGCAAGCAGGTACCCGATGATGCAAGAGTAAATCAGCTGCTTGATGCTCTGAAGACAGCAGGCCCCAACGGCGTTTACAACACCGGTATCATCATCTCGCCTGCAAGCCAGAAGCAGTGCCTCTCGCTTTACAAGGGCGTATTTGACGGCGACAACCTTATCGGTTTTGTAGGTCTCGGTATCTTCACCGAGGGACTTATCGATACTCTCGACAAGATCCCGCTTTCCGGTATCGAGAACTCCTTCTACAACATGGTAAATGTTAAGGACAAGACCTATATCTTCAACGTTGATTCTGCAAAGATCGGCTCCGAGCCCGAGCATAAGGAGCTGGTTGATCTGTGCGACAAGTACGCAGAGAGAACAGACGCCGACAACGGTGACTTCGAGTATTCGCAGGACAGCAAGAGCTATGTATCCATCTACTCCTATATGCCTCAGTACGGATGGATCCTGACCATCGACGATGAGACGAGCGAAGTTTTCTCGCTTATGAGAACGATGATAATTTACCTCAGCATATTCGCATTCATCATCCTCTGCCTGACAGTAGTATTCTACTTCATCACCAAGAGACAGCAGAAGATCAACGAGAAGCTGGTTTCGACCATTGCCAAGGCAAACCGTACAAAGAAGTCTCTGAATACCGCTATGTTCAAGGACGTTCTTACCGGCGCAAACAACCGTATCAGCCTTTCAATGGATATTGATAAGATCGATCAGAACTCCGGTGAGCCTTACTTCTTTGCAATGTTCAATATCATTAACTTCAGCGAGATCAACTCGCAGTACGGCAACGACTCCGGCGACAGGATCCTTGTCCGTGCAGTTGAGGATATGAAGGAATTCTTCGAGGAGGAGCAGATCTACCGTACCGGTTCGGATAAATTCGTAGTTGCAGTCAAGACTCAGGACGGAATGCCTCTCAACGAGGGTATGCTCGAAAAGGTCAACAATGCTCTCAGACAGATGTCTGTTCCCGAGAAGCTTGAAGACGGCCGCTCGATCTATCCGAAGTACAGAGTTGCAGTTATAAAGAAGACAAGGGGCATCGACCTTTCGGTCGTTACTGTTCTGAAGGATATGTCCGCCAAGAGTGGCGAAGCATCCTATGGTATGATCGATATCCGCGAGATGTAATATACATACTTTTGTCAGTAGTATGATCAGGAAAGGGCTCTCCGTGAAAGCGGAGAGCCCTTTTCGTGCTGATATGATCCTGTCCCGCCGGAAAGCTGCGGAGGGAACTGTATATCATCCGCGCTGTGCCAGCGCTATATTTTCTTCTATGCAGGGTTTCGGGGTGTGGTCGGCATTGAACATCAGAGGGTACTGCTTTACATGGGGCATACCCGGTGCTCCGCCGAAATGGTCCAGCCAGGTGTAGTCATCTGCAACGCCCCAGGTCGTAACGCAGTCTATCACGTCGCTGTAGCTGCGGTAAACGTCAAAGAGCTTTACATATATATCGCTGATCTTCGCCAGCTTCGCGGGTGTGGGGTGGAGGGATTCCTTTATGTATTCCTCAAAGCCGGGATCATCCGGTTTAAGACGCTTGGTGCCGGGATTGATCGTTGCCATAAGAGAGATGTCAAGCTCGGTGATATGCAGTCTCAGACCGAGTCCGGCATAGGTCTCGATCGAGCGCTTCAGCTCGTCGTAATCGGGCTCGAAGAAATAATGCTGCTGCATACCGAAGCCGTCCACGCGGCAGCCCTTCTGCTGAAGGTTTTTCAGCAGCTTGACTATACGCTCCCGCTTTCCGGGTTCGCACTCGCTGTAGTCGTTGTAGAACAGCTGGGCGTTGGGGGAGTATTTGTCCATAGAGCGGAAGGCGGCCTCGATGAAGCCGGTGCCTGTCATTCTGAAATACTTGCTCCCGCGGTAAACGTCGCTGGCCGAGGCCTCTTCCTCAGAGGAAAGGTCATCGCGTGCGGCCTCGTTCACCACATCCCAGGCATAAACGTCTTCATTGTACCTTTCGCACAGCGCCCTGGAATGGGCGTCGATACGTTCGTATATCAGCTCGGGAGGGGCGGGTTTATCGCCGTTGAGATACATCCACTCACCAGTCTGGTTGTGCCACACGGGAGCATGGGCGCGGACCTTTATCCCCAGCGAGCGGGCGGTGTCAAAGATCTTGTCAGCATCGTCAAAGGTAAATACGCCCTCTTCGGGTTCGGTGGAGGAGTATTTCAGCTCGTTCTCGGGAGTGATGCTGCTGAAATGCTGAGCAAGCAGATCCCGGTAGCTGTCGATATTCAGATGCGACACCGCTGCGCCGATCCTGAAGTATTTTTCATAAGCCTTTGCCAGAGAAAACGGACTGTTCATATGGAAGCCTCCTTTTGTGATACGCCGCAGCCTGAAAAGCCGAAGCATTCCGCCGGGCTATGAAACTTTTACTCCCAGATACCCGGATCCATGCGCGAGATATATGCCGTCAGCTCACTTGCCATTTCGTACTGCTCGGGCAGACGGGGATGGCCCGGGGTGGCCTTGCCGCAGCGGGTGAAGGTGAAATGAGTCACCTTGTCCTCGCCTTCGGCCCCAAGCTCGGCAACTATCTCGTCGAGAGCCGCGTCCCAGGAAGGATCGTGCATAAGCACCGTCAGCAGCAGTATGAAGCGTGCATTCGGATAATGGCTCCTGAGATCCCGGAGGATGTCCTTGTAGCGTTCCTTCCACTTGCTCCGGTAACCGGGCTCGTTGATGTCGGGATCCTCTCCCTGTTCACGGTGCTGGTCGTTCTGGCCCACCGCAAATATCACAACGTGGGGTGTGTATCTGGAAAAATCCCATTCTGTATAGCCGCACTCCTCGGGAAAGTACACCGTCTTGTTATAGACAGTCTCCATACCGATAGTGTCGGGGGCGTGGTAGTAGCCGGTGCGGTCAAAGACTGCGATCCCCCCCTGAGCGATATTGTTTATCTCCGCACCCAGGTTGCGGGCGGTTATCATCGGGAAGGAGTGGTAGGCGTTGTCATATACTCCCTGAGTGTCATCGGGATCGGGAGAAGCCACGTTATCCATTGCCTCGCAGACGGCGCCTGCCGATACTGAATCGCCGTAGCATTCTATGCGTCTGTCAGGCAGGGGCCTGGGCGGCAGCGACTCGGTCTCGGGATCGGTCTCGAAGCCGAAGAAGTCGAAATAATGGGTGGCATCCTGCCGTTTGAAGAGAGTGACTTCATGCTCGGCATCCGGCAGCCCGGACACCAGCGGAAGGGTAAAGCGCTCGCGGTCCGTCTCGAAGGAGACCTTTTCTTCCTTGCCGTCAACGAGGAGCCCCAGCTCCATTTTGTTGTAGAATCTGTGATTGCAGATAACTGCCGAAAGGCAGGTGCCTGTGAAGCGAAGGGTTATCATCGAGCCTGCATATATGATCTTCGGGGCATCGGGTATCGTCCTGTCGATGCGCCCCATATAGCGTATCGAAGGATCGGATGCGGGGATGAATTTCTTTGGCATAGGTACCACTCCTTTGTGATGATTTCAGCTTTATACGACTATTTTATCATCGTACAGTGTATATGTCAAGAATCTCAAACGTTTTCGAGGAAAAGATTATTTCAGAAACGTAAAAATATGCGGTCAACCCTTGCAAAAAGTGAAAAGCTGGTGTATAATTGTCTTGTAGATGCACCGTTATATCAATATCTGAAACAAACATTAAGAAAGGATGAGATCATGTTAAAAAAATTTCTTGTGCTGGCTTTGTCGCTGGCGATGACCGCCTCGCTGTTTGCAGGCTGCGGCGATTCAAGCTCTTCTGCGTCGGAGAGCAAGGCTGAGACGAGCTCTGCTGCCGAAAGCGTTACTGATGACAGCGCTCCTGCTGAAAGTACTCCCGCCGAAAGTGCTCCGGCAGAAAGCACCCCGGACGACAGCAAAGGCCCCGAGAGCATAATGGACAAGGCTCAGGCTCCGGCTGATGCGCCCTTTACACCCGATTTTGACAATATGACGGAGAATATGCTTATCCGCTCATTCCGTTCCGGCAATGCCGACAGGCTCATAGCAAAGCTCAAGGCTGCCAAGGAGGGTAAGGAGAAGAAGCTCACTCAGGTAGCATTCCTGGGCGACTCGATCACTGCGGGCAGCGGTGCCGCCAACTCCAAATACCAGTATGTAAAGCAGGTGGAGAACTGGTTCAAGGAGAATGTCACTCTGCTTTGCAAGTTCACCAATGCAGGCATCGGAGCGACAGACTCATATCTCGGTGTACACCGTGTTGACAAGGATGTGCTCTCGGTCAAGCCTGATATCATTTTCATCGAGTTCATCAACGACCGTGACGACATTTTCTATCAGACCACTATGGACAGCCTTATCAGAAAGTGTCTTGCCGATCCGAACAACCCCGCTGTGGTACTCGTTGAGATGAGCCTCAAGGGCGGCGGAAACTGCCAGAATGCGCACTCAGAGGCAGCAAAGACCTATAATGTTCCTGTGCTGTCCTATCATGATGCTATTACTCCCGAGATAGAAGCAGGCAACTTCACCTTTGATGACCTCTCCAAGGACGGTACCCACCCCAACAACGTGGGTCATACCTGGGTTGCCAAGATCATTGAGAATTTCTGCACCGAGTGCTTGAAGGCTGACAGGACTCCCGAGCTGAAGCCCTTCGATACCTCGATCGAGTCCCCGACGGGAGACAAGTATTCCGGGGCTAAGGTCTGCGATATGACCACCGGCGACGTCAAGGTCAAGGACCTGGGCGGCTGGCTGGAGACTTCCACTCCCTGGAACTTCCAGAACGGCTGGAGCACAGGCAAGGCAAGCACTATCACCTTTGAGATGGATTTCAAAAACCTCGGAATGGTTTATTACAAGACCACCAACGGCAAGTCTGCTATTGCCAATGTGGCTGTTGACGGCAAGGACGTTATGCAGGTCGATGGCGACTTTACCGGCGGTTGGGGAGACTACGCTGCTAATGTGGAGGTATTCAGTTCCGACGAGGTGAAGACTCACACTGTGACCGTAACGATCCCTGAAGGGGACAAGACACAGTTCGAGGTACTGGCCTGGCTGGTGTCCTGAGATCCCTGTGCGGGCAGGAAAAGTGCTGCGGCAAGTCCGGCAGCCGGATAGATAACAGATAGCTGACAGCTGATAATGAAGGAGCCCTCCGGGCGGAAACCTTCATTATCAGCTTTTCTTTTTCATTCTGTGATCTGCATCGTCTGATTGTAAACCATATCAAGCAAATGGGTTGACAAACCGGGAGGGATGTGCTATAATTATTCTCGGCAACAGACAAAGCAAAAGGAATGATATAGAATGAACGTCAAACAAAGACTTATAGCGCTCTTTGAAAACAACCGTGAGAACTACCTCTCCGGCGAGGAGCTGGCTTCACAGCTGGGATGCTCCCGGGCTGCTGTCTGGAAGGCAGTTAAGGCGCTGAAAGCTGAGGGCTATGCTATCAGCGCTTCAACAAACAAGGGCTACCGTCTCGGCGCCGAGACCGATGTTCTCTCAGAGGCGGGGATCAGACGCTGGCTTACAGGCAGGGCAGAGGGAGTAGTGCTTGATGTCAGGCGTGAGGTGGGATCGACCAACAACGCCGCCCGCGCTCTTGCCGAGCAGGGGGCTCCCGAGGGGCTGTGCGTTATCTCTGCGGCTCAGACCGGCGGCAAAGGCCGGCTGGGCAGGAGCTTTTTCTCGCCGGCGGACACGGGGCTGTATCTGAGCATACTGCTCCGCCCGAAGATGTCTGCCGCGGATTCGGTGAGGATAACCACAGCTGCTGCTGTGGCTGCTGCCGAAGCGGTGGATGCCGTCTCCGGGGAGAGCAGCGCTGTAAAATGGGTGAATGACGTCTATCTGCGAGGGAAGAAGATATGCGGCATACTCACCGAGGCTTCCTTCTCGCTGGAGAACGGCGGCCTGGATCATGCGGTAGTGGGCATAGGCATAAACGCCTACGAGCCGGAGGGGGGCTTCCCTCCGGAGATCGCCGGTATCGCCGGCGCTGTGTCTGACCGCAGACAGGATGATATGCGCAACCGCCTTGCAGGCTGTGTGATCTCGCGGTTTATGGAATACTATGCCGACCTTTCCTCTCCGCAGATGCTCGCCGCCTACCGCAGGAAGCTGATGTGGCAGGGCGAAAAGATAAGAGTCATCAGCGGGCAGGAGGAATACACCTGCACGCTGCTGGGCGTTACCGACAGCTATGCGCTCAGGGTGCGGCTGGAGGACGGTACGGAAAGGACCGTATCCAGCGGAGAGATCACAGTCAGGAGGACAGGAATATGACAGCAGGTATAGTTTCAAAAAACAGGCGCAGGACAATGCTTATATGTCTCTGTGCGATGTTCACGGCGTTGTCAGCGGCAGGTGCCTTTCTCAAGATACCCATACCCTTCCTGCCGATCACGCTGCAGAGCTTTTTCACGATGCTGGCGGGACTGCTGCTGGGCGGAGGATACGGTGCCGCCAGTGTGGGAGTTTACGTCCTGCTGGGACTTATCGGCGTGCCTGTTTTCACTGAGGGCGGCGGTATAATGTATGTGCTCAAGCCCAGCTTCGGGTATCTGCTGGGATTTATTGTGGGGGCCTATGTGACGGGCAGGATCGCAAACGCAGAAAAAGAGCCCACGCTCATCCGCCTGCTGATCGCAGACTTTGCGGGGCTCGCTGTGGTATATACAATAGGTATGGGATATTTTTACGCCGCCAAGAACATCTGGATCGAAGGCGAAGGAATGACCGTCGGGGCACTGTTCGCAGCCTGCTTCCTGCCTTGTATTCTTGGGGACATCGTAAAATGCGTTGCAGGAGCATTTCTGGCGAGACGGCTCATCCCGATCACACGGAGATACAGAAGCTGACCGCCTGAAATGGGATGCCGCATATGGTAAACCGCAGGTTGCTGAGACGTTTTTCATATAGGCAATACCGCACAACCCGCGGCTTGCGCCTCTGCACGTCATCTGCTTGCATATTTTCCGTCATAGCACACAAATTTTCCTTGCCGGGCGAAAAGTGAATTGGTCTTCGCTCGCCCGCCTGCGTCAAATTTATGCACTCTGACGAAAAATCTCAGCTCAACTTTATTGAGCTTGCGCGTGATCTGACGCACAGGGGTTGTGCGGTATTGCCTATA
>JAFXRI010000073.1 GCA_017526445.1 Ruminococcus sp.
AATTTTCCTTGCCGGGCGAAAAGCGAATTGGTCTTCGCTCGCCCGCCTGCGTCAAATTTATGCACTCTGACGAAAAATCTCAGCTCAACTTTGTTGAGCTTGCGCGCAATCTGACGCACAGGGGTTGTGCGGTATTGCCTTAAGGCGCACCGCAGCACCCGCGGCTAACGCCCGGGGCCGTGCTGTGCTGCCTTAATTATAATGCACTTTTGGTATGCTTGTCAAGTATTTTGGGCAAGCAGCCCTGTTCTCTGCCGGTCACAAGTCTGGGAGATCCGCAGACGGGTCTTTGCGACCCTGTCATTTTCCTGATTGGCAGCATCGGCGCCTCGTACGCCCGTACAAAGGGGCTATGCGCCGAAAGGCTTGACAAAACGGAGCGAAATGATGTATAATGGAACTACACGACTATTTGTAAGTTCAGAGGTTGGATATGATAAAAAAGCTATTCAGACAAATGCTGCTGACACAGATACTGTCCTCTATGACGGTTATGCTGTGTATGCTCATAGACAGCATTATGATAGGCCGTTTCCTGGGTGTCGATTCAATGGCAGCCTACGGTCTGGCCGCGCCGATCCTGCTGGTCTTTGCCGCAATGGGCAATATGATCTCGGCAGGCATCCAGGTGGTCTGCGGCAAGACTATGGGAAGCGGTGACCGCAAGGGTACCAACGCCTGCTTTTCCGTCTCGGTCACTATGGCCGCAGCGATCTCGATCATCGGTGTGATACTTGTCATAGTGTTCACCCCGCAGATCTGTACTATGCTGGGCGCCAGCAAGCCCGAGCTCAACCGTGAGGTCTTCAACCTGACGGAAGATTACCTCCGCGGATTTATAATCGGTGCCCCCGCGTTCATCTTCGCTCAGATAATGGTCCCCTATATGCAGATGTCCGGCAACCGTACCAGACTTGTGGTGGCGGTGGGACTGATGACTGTATCGGATATAATCTTCGATGCCCTCAACGTGCTCGTTATCCACGGCGGGACCTTCGGTATGGGACTGGCTTCGAGCCTGAGCTACTATATCGCCTTCTTCATAGGCATCGCCTATTTCTTCAAGAAGGACTGTATCTTCCATTTCAGACCTAAGCGCATCAAAATGAAGGTGTGCGCCGCCCTGGTCAAAGCAGGCATTCCCACGCTGGTCAATCAGATAAGCTTGGTGCTGCTGACGCTTGTGCTCAATAAGGTCCTGCTGGACGTCGGTCAGAAGCTGGCCGTCGCCGCTTATTCTGTTATCTCCACAGCAGGTAATATCTGCTATTCTTTCAGCTCAGGCATCGCTTCGGTGGCCCTGATGCTGTCATCTATCTTCTATGCCGACGAAGACCGCAACTCTCTCAGGGACATCGTCAAGACTATGGCTTTCTACGCCGTGGTGATCTGTACAGCTGTCACTGCCGCAGTGTTTATCGGGGCCAATGTGCTGGTGTCGATATTCCTCGATAACCCCGATGCCGAGGACCTCGCCATAAACGGTATGAGGCTTTTCGTGCTGTCACTGGTACCGTGCGCCATAAATACCTGCTTCAAGAATTACTATCAGGGCATCGACCGCGTTCGCCTGTCCATATTCATTTCTGTGCTGCAGAATTTCGTGTTTACGGCGATCTGCGCCTTCGTCCTCAGCCGCTTCTTCGGGACTACCGGTGTGTGGGTGTCCTTCGTCTGCGGTGAGGTCCTGACTATGGGCGCTATGTCCGTCTATGTATTTGTGAAGAACAGGAGTTTTGAGATCTCGTCCAAGAACTATTCCCTTATCGGGGACGATTTTGGGGTAAGCGATGACGATTGCTTCGAGCAGTCCATCACCACCAGGGATGAGATCGTCAGAGTCTCAGCGGCAGCCTCCGAGTTCTGCCAGTCTCACGGACTCGACAGAAAGCTCAGCAACGTTATCTCGCTTTGCATCGAGGAGATGTCCAGAAATACCATAGACTACGGCTTCAGTATGGACGATAAGGAGCATTCGATAGACATAAGGCTCCTTATAAAGGAAAACGATCCCGTGCTGCGTATCCGCGACAACTGTATCAACTTCGATCCCGTGCGCTATATGGAGACTCATAAGGACGACGAGAATGACTCCACTGACGACAGTTCGATGCATATGGGCATAAGAATGGTAATGAATATGGCGCAGAAGGTAAAGTATGTGAACTCGCTTGGCTTCAATAACCTTACTATGTCTATGTGGAAGGATCCGAAGGACGGTGAATCAGGTGAAGGAACGGGTACTGGTCGCCATGAGTGGCGGCGTAGATTCAAGCGCCGCGGTAAGTCTGCTGAGCAGAAGCGGGCTTGACTGTCTCGGCTGTACGATGCTGCTCCACAGCGGTACCGGAGCAGAGGCTGCGGACGCTGAAAGCGTTTGTAAAAAAATGGGGATCAGGCATATCACCGTCGATCTCTCCGGGAAGTTTGAGAAGCAGGTCATCGACCGCTTCGTGACCGCTTATGAACAGGGCGAGACTCCTAATCCCTGTATTGACTGCAACCGCTGCCTGAAGTTCGGTGAGCTTTTTGACATTGCTGATAAGTACGGCTGCGATAAGCTTTCGACCGGGCATTACGCCCGTATCGGATATGATGATATAAGCGGCAGATGGCTGCTCAAAAAAGCTCTGAGACCTGAAAAGGATCAGAGCTATGTGCTTTATCAGCTTACTCAGGCTCAGCTTGAACGGGTGGTGTTCCCCTTGGGGGAGCTTTCAAAGGATGAGGTGAGGAGCATCGCCGGGAGCGAGGGCTTCGTAAATGCCCGCAAGCACGACAGCCAGGACATCTGCTTCATCCCGGACGGCGACTATGTCTCATATATCGAGCGCCGTACCGGTAAGACCTATCCGCCCGGGGACTTCGTGGATATGAATGGCAAAGTCCTCGGCAGACACAGCGGCCTGATACGCTATACCATCGGGCAGCGCAAGGGCCTTGGTATCTCTCTCGGAGAGAGGGCATACGTGTGCCGCCTTGATCCCGACGCCAATACCGTCACCCTCGGCAGGAACAGCGACCTTTTTTCGGATACGCTGTATGTCAGGAACATAAATCTTATATCTGTCTCCGCGCTGAACGGACCTCTGCGCGCTGCCGTGAAGATACGCTACAGCCACCGCGAGCAGCCGGCCGAGATCGTACAGCTCGATGACGATCTGCTGAGGATCAGATTCGATACCCCCCAGCGTGCCGTGACCTTAGGGCAGTCGGCTGTGATTTACAGCGGCGATAACGTCGTCGGCGGAGGAAAGATCGTAAAAGAATAAAATAACAGCAGCGAACGATGCTGCGCTGACAGCTCAGACGCAAAACGGCACCCTCTCCCGTATATGGGAAAGGGTGCCGTTGCTTGTTACTGATAAGTTAGTTTATTTGCGGATGTAGCGTGAGCTGCTTTTCTTCTTTTGCTCATACATTATCTCGTCAGCACTGGTGATAAGACTGAACAGCGTGCAGTCTTCGCCTATGTCGGAGACTACCGTGCCTATGCTTGCGCTGATCTCATAGGGCTTGTGTATCAGCCTGTTGATCTGAGCCAGGCGGCTCTTTAAGGACTCGATGAGCTCGTCGCCGTCGCTTTCATCCTTTGCAGTGCCGAAGATGATGAACTCGTCACCGCCGAAGCGTGCGCACATCCAGCCCTCGTGACAGCAGTCCACCATCGACGAAGCCAGCCGCTGCAAAGCAAAGTCGCCCTCGTTGTGTCCGAAGTCGTCGTTGATGCGCTTCAGTCCGTCCATATCTATAAAGGCTATCAGTATCTTTTCGTTGTTCTTCTTGCACTCGCGGAACCTGGCATCCGCCGCACGGATAAAGCCGTTGCGGTTGTATATCCCGCAGAGCGGATCTATGACATACAGCCTGTCAAGCTCCCTTATGGCCGAGTTGAGATTTATGAGCTTTCTGACATTTTCCAGTGAATTGCTTATGTTCATCAGCACCGAGTGGCAGAGCAGGCTCTTTATAGGGAAGTCGCCGTTGGTGGCAACAAAATACCCCAGGCATCTGTCGCGGAAATGCAGCGGCAGAAAATAGCTGATGTTGCCGCCGCCCTCCCGGGGGATAGGATTCATAAGTCTGGTCTCAAAGCTCCCGTAGAACTTCACCGAGCCCTTGTCCCATACCAGCGGGGCGTGCATCTTCTCAGTATAGCCGCTGATGAGTTCTTCACCTTCGTTCCAGGTGTTGTCCCAGCCGTCGCACATACATATACAGCAGCACTCGCATTCCATATCTCCCAGGAATGAGGAGATCACGCGCATACACTCAGTCTCTGTCTCAGTCTCCGCAAGTTCGGAGTTCAGCCTGTTCAGCAGATTTATGTCCTCGCGGCTGCTGTCGATTATGTTGTAGGTGCTTTTCTTGTAGGCCGCCAGGTCCAGACCGTCCGGATTTTCGCAGCCGCAGCTTTCGGAAAAGACAGCCTTCGAGCCCAGCCCCTGTATCTTCTCGCATTTCTCTCCGTTGATAAGCCGGATAAGAGTCTCGCAGGCCAGCTGACCTGCCTGCTTCAGAGGCCTTTCCACCGTTGACAGTGCAGGACAGTGGTGTCTTGCGTTGTAAGTGTTGTCAAACCCGGTGACTATCATATCCTCGGGTATCCTTACACCGTGCTTTACAAATTCGTTTATCGCAGTCAGCGCCATAGCGTCGTTCGCACATACCAGCGCATCCGGCAGAGCCCTTCCGCTTTTGAGTATCCTCTCGGCGGCGCGTTTGCCGTCGATGGAGCGGAATTCCCCGTAGTGTATGTCATCGGCCGTAACAGCAATGTGGTTTTCGGCGCATACGCGCTTGAAAGCCTCCAGCCTGTCCTGAGCCTCCGGATTGGATACCGGTCCTGCGATGTATTCGAGCTTTTCCGCGCCGTGATCTATAATGATATGGCGCACGAGATCTTCCATAGCAGCCGTGTTGTCGATAGTGATGTTGTAGAAATCAGGGTACTCGTCACAGTCAAGCACCACTACGGGCAGCTTTGAAGCCCTGACCTTTTTTACGATCAGTTCCTTCTGGCCCTGATCCGAGATAGTGTTTATCATCAGCAGCACGCCGTCGAACTTCTCATAGTTGGCGAGGTTGTATATGTTGTACTCGCCGGTATCGTAGCTCTTGACCGAGATCACACCGCCGAATGCCGAAAAGCAGGATACGTTGACGTTGTTCGCTTTGGCACTGGTGATGATGCCGTCGATAACGCCTTTCTGGTATTCCTCGTCTATACCCGCGACGATCAGAGCCAGTTCTTTAATATCTGCCATACTGAGTGTTTCCGCCTTTCATGGTAATCGGTACTGTGCTGCCGTATGCTGTCAGTTGTTGTGATAATAGCTATAATTATACAACAGCGCCCAACACACATTATTATTGTAGCATATCACATTTTATTTTTCAATAGCTATTTGAAATTTTATAAAAATTTTATATCCGTCTGCTCTCATCAAAACAGACAGCACCATCCGTTTGCCGGTGCTGTCTGTCTGGTGTTTATAGGCTTATTTCTTGTCGCCGCGTATGATGCCGCGGCCGTTAGTGGAGATGTAGCATCTGCCGAAGATCTTGGGATCTCCTGCTATCTTCGGATTGACATTGCCCCACTTCTCGCTGTCGGTGTTTATGCGTTTCCAGGTCTTGCCCCTGTCCTGAGAGATATATACTCCCTCGCCTTCGTGGTTCGCTTCACCCAGCATAAACAGCGTGTCGGGGTCGCCCTCCTTTTCGGGAGCACCCACTCCGACAGCCTTGCAGCTTTGCATATCGCCCTCAACTCTCGTGAGTGCGCCATCGGAAGCGTCCAAAGTGTACACTCCGCCGCCGCCTACCGCCACATACAGTCTGCCTTCTTCGTTGGGAGCTGCTTCAAACGTCACATAGGATACCAGGAAATCAGCTATCTTCTTGAAGGTCTTTCCGCCGTCCTCACTCATATAGAAAGAGCCGTCGCGGGTGCCGTAGAATTTGCTGGGGTTCACATTGTCGCTCTCCAGAGCTGCCCCCTGAGGCAGCCCCTCGCATACCGTCCAGGTCTTGCCCCAGTCGGTGGTAACGCTGGGCTCCGAGCCCGGAGTGCTGCTCTGATAGATCAGAGCCTTTCCGTCGCAGGAGAGGCAGACCTGTCCGCCGCTTGCGTTCTTTGCGCCCTTGGGGAGCGACTCCACCTTCTTCCAGCTGTTGCCTGCATCGGTGGAGTAGAGCACCGTGCGTCTGTCCTCAGCGGTCGCCCTTACCACATAGTGATAATCGTTCGCCGCGCAGTCGATGTCTGTCGAAGGGAAATCTCCGAAATGCTCCTCGGGAGCCTTGTCGGCGCTGTCGTGACGGAAGCCGTATATGTCTCCCATTATCGAGTACAGATCGGGAGTCTTGTCGTCCAGCTTCTTGGGCGAGACAAAATCGAATATCGCTGTCTCCTCTATGCCCATAGCCCGTACTCTGACCTTTACCTTCTCGGTGCCTATCTTGGTAAGGTTGTCGGTGCCGTAGATCGTGGCGCCGGTGCCGTACATTATCTCGTCAGGGTTGAAGGGGTTGATCGCAACTCCCGTTATCCACCAGCCCAGCCTGAGATTGCCGTGCCATTCCAGCCACTTGCTGGCGCTGACGTCCATCTCATAGTTCTGATCCTGAGTGTCCGGATCCCACAGTCCCTTCCAGCTCTCGCCGCCGTCGTTGGAAACGAACACGTCGTCCACAGGATACCACAGACAGAGCGTGGACACAACTATGTTCTTCGGATCCTTCGGGTTTACGGACAGTCCGCAGAAGCCGTGCTTGTATCCCGTCTTGGGAGTTATCTCCTTCCAGCTGCCGGCCTTGATGTCGTACTTCTGTACAGCACCCAGTTCAGCGCCGTTGGGGCCGACTCCGAAGGACCATGTGGTGTAAAGGAAGCCGTCAGAGGATACTTCGCCCTGCATCGGACGGAGCTTGGAATTGTTCCCTGCCATCTCCGACTTGGGGTTCTCTACCTCCTGCCAGGTCTCGCCCGCGTCGTCCGAGCGGTAGATCATATTGCCTTCGTTGCGGGCAGCGCCCACAAATATGGTCTTCGTCTTCTCGCCCGCAGAAGCCGAGCTCTTGTCAAAGGCCACAAAGGTCAGGCCGATGCTGTAGCCTTCCTCGGAGTAGCCCCCCGTCGTGGGGAATGATCCCACCTTGTTCCAGCTCTTGCCAAAGTCCTCCGAGCGGTAAAGTCCGTCGCTGCGTGAGCCGAAATAGATCACGCTGTTATTGTTGGGATCCACCTGCAAACGTTCGCCGGCGCCGCGCCCGACTTCGTTTCCTCCGCAGCCGAAGGGCATATCCACGCGGGTATAGGTCTTGCCGTAGTCGTCGGAAGAGAGCATAGCTCCCTTGCTGCTGGAGTATGTTCCCGCAGCCACATAGACTCTGTTGGGTTCTACCGGATCGGTGGCGATGCTCTCTATACCGATGAGGTTCCAGTCATCACCGCCGAACATATCCGAGATGCACTCCCAGCGTTCGGTCTCCTTGTTGAGTCTGTAAGCTCCGCCGATGTCGGTCCGGCAGTAGGCCAGCCCCTCTTCCGTGGGATTGTAGATGATGTTCGGTACGTATCCGCCGCCGCCGATCTCAACACCCGACCAGGTCCAGCCGGTGTCCACAGCCTGCGGAGCGTCGGCATCGCTGCCGTCTCCGCCGGATGAGCCTTCAGAGGTCTCCGCCGCGCTGCTTCCGGAGGAGCCTCCGGATGAGCTGTCACCGTCCGAACAGCCGCCCAGAACAAATGCAGACATTGCTAAGGCAGCCGCCATAGCTATCATTTTTTTCAGTTTCATATGTTACCTCCATTCACATATGTATTCGTTTACATTATACCATATCCTTCCCGTTTTGTAAAGTCCCTCCGGGACATTATTTCTCGCCGCCGGCGCGAATTATTTGCCTGCCGGAAGGCTGTGTCCTGCGGCGGCAGATAAGAGTGATCTCCCGTACACAGAAAGTTAAATATTTTTACATTATTTGCCTTGATCCTTCGCCGGGGAGCAGTCCGCAGTCATCAGCCGGTCAGAGCCGCCGCCTGACGTAATCCGCCGCCCGGTGCCCGTGTCTGTCCGCGTACAGATGCAAGGCCCGTACACCTTGACAATCGGGAACTGATGTGATATAATACAAGCAGTCGGAAGGATACCGACATCGCGACCGCTTTGAGCGAGTGTATCCCGCCCAAAGCCAAGCCCGGACGGACAGGCGGGTCGAAAGCCGAAACGCGGAGGAAAAGGCTCTGCATTATTGATTGAGTTAAAAGCTCAAATTTTATAAGATGATAATCCGGTCACTTGTGAAACGGTCAATAAGATTCGGCGTATGCTCGTATGTCCCAGCACAGCTGATGTGCGTCACCATACCTATACGTTAATGATTTGCAGGTGGACCGATCACCTGCATTTTTTGTTTTGGAGAGATCGCTATGGATATTGAAAAGCAGAAATCCGCTCCTGTGTATGAAGCACTGGAACGGTTCAGACGGCAGAGAGTCGTGCCCTTCGATGTTCCCGGCCATAAGCGCGGCAGGGGCAATCCCGAGCTGGTGAAGCTCCTGGGCGAGCAGTGCGTCAGCCTCGATGTTAATTCCATGAAACCTCTGGATAACCTCTGTCACCCCGTTTCGGTCATTATGGAGGCCGAGCAGCTGGCAGCCGATGCCTTTGGAGCTGCCCACGCCTATTTTATGGTAGGCGGCACCACCTCCTCGGTGCAGAGCATGATACTCACCGCCTGCAAAGCAGGTGATAAGATAATACTCCCGCGGAACGTCCACCGCAGCGTCATAAATGCCCTGGTGCTCTGCGGGGCGGAGCCTGTATATGTGGATCCCGACGTGGACAAGCATATCGGCATTGCTCTCGGTATGGAGCTCTCACAGGTGGCAAAGGCAGTGACGGAGCACCCGGATGCTACGGCAGTGTTCGTCAATAATCCCACATATTACGGGATCTGCTCTGACCTCCGCTCGATAGTCCGTATCGCTCACGAGCATGATATGATGGTTCTCGTCGATGAGGCCCACGGCACACACCTTTCCTTTAACGACAAGCTCCCTGTTTCCGCTATGGAGGCGGGCGCGGATATGGCCGCTGTGTCAATGCATAAGTCGGGAGGAAGCCTTACCCAGAGCTCGCTGCTGCTGCTGGGAAAGAACGTTAATACCCGTTATGTCGAGCAGATAATCAATCTGACTCAGACTACCTCGGCATCCTATCTGCTGCTGTCGAGCCTTGATATCTCCAGGCGCAACCTCGCCCTTCGGGGCAGCCAGTCCTTCGAGAAGGTCGCCTCTATGGCAGAGTATGCAAGAGAGGAGATCAATTCCATAGGAGGATATTATGCCTACGGCAAGGACCTTGTAAACGGCGGCAGCATTTTCGATTTCGACGTTACCAAGCTTTCGGTCTATACCCGCGATATCGGCCTTACCGATATCGAGGTATATGACCTGCTGAGAGATGAATATGATATACAGATCGAGTTCGGAGATATAGGCAATATACTCGCGTATATCTCTATCGGCGACCGCATCCAGGACATCGAACGCCTTGTGGGGGCTCTCGAGGATATAAAGAGACTCTACTCCAAGCCGGTGTCTCTGCTGCATAACGCCGAGTATATCACACCTATAGTTGCCGCCACCCCTCAGAAGGCATTCTATGCCGAAAAGGAACTGGTGCCTATCAGAGAGACCGCAGGACGCATCTGCGGCGAGTTCGTGATGTGCTATCCCCCCGGCATCCCCATTCTCGCCCCCGGCGAGATGATAACCCGCGAGATCATCGACTATACCCTCTTTGCAAAGGAAAAAGGCTGCTCGATGCAGGGCCCGGAGGACGGCTCGCTGGAAAGGCTGAATGTGCTGAAATGATACCGGCATTGTAACGCCTGATGCCTGACAAAACGGCGTTTGTCCGGAATGATTATGACGGCTGAGGAGGAGAACCTTATGGATCATCCGATAACACTCGGCTCGGGAAAACTGCCCGAGAACAGATATGAATACTTCGACACTGAGCCCCGTGAGTATCTTGTGCTTATCGGAGGAGGATCACCCTACGGTTCAAGAGTCGGGAACTGTGATCCTTGTGTAACGGCATATATTTTGGGGTATATCGACCTTTTAACAGGCGAGCGCACCGAGGGCAGATCGACAATCAGCTGGGTGATAACCAATGAGGATTACAGCAGAAGAAGCTATGCGGGGATCTTCAGGGAGGGCGTCAAGTACAGGATAAAGGGCCTGCCCAGCAAGAGGAGCAGAAGCTTCTATCCCGTGGAAGTGCTGGGGACTGTGAGAAAGATGCCTTTCCTCGACCTGCTGTGGAAGGAGTACAACCGACCTGTGTTTATGCACTCCGACCTCTTCGGCGAGATGAAACTCAATAAGCGTTATGAATACTTTTCAGCCAGATTCGACTGGCTGGGGACCGAGATAAAAGTGTACTTCAATACCGATGAGGGAGAGGACGAAAAGTGCCTCGCCAACCTCGAACAGTTCTGCCGTGAGGCCGAGCGCAGAGATAAAGAGGTCCGGGACTATGCCGCTGATGAACTCACATATCTTGCAAATGACTGGAGGGACGATGACCACCTCGATCACGAGATAACTGAGGAAGAATTCAGGTCCCGCATAAAGATAAGTTCCGTTGAAGTGTCTGCGGAAGGAGATTACGATGTTTGGTTCGATGACGACGATATGTTCGCCGGCCATTCCGTACACGTCAGTGGAGATGCCCTCGGCGCCCCCGATTATGCCGCTTTAGAGGGCTGATCGCCCAAATATTATTCATCATCTGTTGGAGGGATGAAGCTTGGATTTCTGGTTTTCCGAATACCATACTCAAAATGTTAAAATGTCGATCCGCGTGGAGAAACAGCTTTTTTCCGGCGAGAGCGATTTTCAAAGGATAGATGTGTTCGACTCGGAGGAGTTCGGAAGGTTCCTTACCTCCGACGGCTCGGTGATCTTCTCGGAAAAGGACGAGTTCACTTATGACGAGATGATCGTCCACGTTCCTATGGCCGTACATCCTAACGTCCGTAAGGTGCTGGTCATAGGCGGCGGCGACGGCGGCGTCGCAAGAGAGCTTTCATACTATGACGAGATCGAGGTCATCGATGTGGTGGAACCCGATGAAATGTTCGTAAAGGTCTGCCGTGAGTTCTTCCCCGATAACGCCCGTGGACTGGACGATAAGCGCGTCCGGCTGCATTATCGCGACGGGCTCCGCTTCCTGCGCGGCAAGCAGGACGAGTACGACCTTATTATCAACGACTCCACCGATCCCCTGGGACATACGGCAGGACTGTTCACCAAGGAGTTCTACGGCTCCTGCTTCAAGGCTCTCCACGAGGACGGCATAATGGTCTATCAGCACGGCTCCCCCTTCTTCGATGAGGACGAGGAGACCTGCCGTGCCATGCACCGCAAGGCTTTCAGAAGCTTTCCCATTAGCCGCGTATATCAGGCGCATATCCCCACCTGTCCCTCAGGGTACTGGCTGTTCGGCTTCGCCAGCAAGAAGTATCATCCCCTGAAAGACCTGGATGCCGAGCGCTGGAAAAAAAGACATATCAAGACCTGGTACTATACCACCAATCTTCATATGGGCGCATTTATGCTCCCCAAGTACGTCGAGGACCTGCTGGAAGAGGAAGAGGGTAGAGCGAAGCCCGAATAAAAGCTCAGCTTGAAAATACTTAACATAATACCAAGGAGGACAAACAATATGAGATTACTCGTTATCGGCTGCGGCGGAGTTGCAACTGTCGCAATTTACAAGTGCTGTGAGAATCCGCTCTTTACGGAGATCATGATCGCCAGCAGAACAGTCTCCAAGTGCGAGGCGCTGGCTGAAAGATTAAAGGACAAGACCAAAGCAAAGCTCTCGACAGCGACAGTTGACGCCGACAGCTTCGACTCCCTCGTTGCTCTGATGAAGGAGTATAAGCCCCACACCGTACTGAACGTGGCCCTGCCCTATCAGGACCTTACCATAATGGACGCCTGCCTTGAGTGCGGAGCAAACTATATCGACACCGCCAACTATGAGGCAGAGGACACCGACGATCCCGAGTGGAGAGCCGTATATGAAAAGCGCTGCAAGGAGAAGGGCTTCACCGCATACTTCGATTACAGCTGGCAGTGGGCTTACGATGAGAAGTTCAAAAAAGCAGGGCTCACCGCATTGCTGGGCACCGGCTTCGATCCCGGTGTTACACAGGTCTATTCCGCCTATGCTCTGAAGCATTATTTTGACGAGATACATTATATAGACATCCTCGACTGCAACGGCGGCGACCACGGCTATCCCTTCGCTACCAACTTCAACCCGGAGATCAACCTCCGTGAGGTGTCGGCCAACGGCTCCTACTGGGAGGACGGTCACTGGGTAGAGACCAAGCCTATGGAGATCAAGCGCGAGTATGATTTCAAAGGCGTGGGCATGAAGGATATGTACCTGCTCCACCACGAGGAGATCGAATCTCTCGCCAAGAACATCCCCGGAGTGAAGCGCATCCGTTTCTTTATGACTTTCGGACAGAGCTACCTCACACATATGAAGTGTCTCGAGAACGTGGGTATGCTCGGAACGACTCCCGTTATGTTCGAGGGACATGAGATAGTGCCGATCAAGTTCCTGAAAGCTCTCCTTCCCGATCCCGCATCACTCGGCCCCCGTACTGTGGGCAAGACCAACATCGGCTGTATCTTTACCGGTGTCAAGGACGGCAAGGAGAAGACGATCTACATATATAACGTATGCGACCACCAGGAGTGCTACAAGGAGACCGGCGCTCAGGCAGTTTCCTATACCACCGGTGTGCCCGCAATGATCGGCACCGCTATGGTAGCCTCCGGCACCTGGGACAAGAAGGGCGTTTTCAATGTTGAGGAATTCGATCCCGATCCTTATATGGATATGCTCAACAAGTACGGCCTCCCCTGGGTAGTTGACGAGAACCCCGTAACGGTAGAATGATATGATAAAGCCTTCAAGAGATATATTCGGAGAAATAACCACCCCTGCCTACGTCATCGACGAGGCAGGGCTTCGCCGTAATGCGGAGATACTGCATGAGATAACAGTCCGTACCGGCTGTAAGATATTGCTGGCGCAGAAAGCTTTTTCAGCCTTTGCGCTGTATCCGATGCTGTCAGAGTACCTCTGCGGGACTACTGCCAGCGGGCTATATGAGGCCAGGCTCGGCCGGGAGGAGTTCCCCGGCGAGGTACACGTTTTCTGCCCCGCCTATAAGGACTCCGAGTTTGAAGAGATCGTGTCAGTCAGCGATCATATCGTATTCAATTCGGTGAGACAGCTTGTGAAGTTCAGGGACAGATGCGCAGGAAAGAGCATCGGCCTGCGCGTAAACCCCGAGTGCTCCACCCAGGAGACTGCGATCTACGATCCCTGCGCCGAAGGCTCCCGCCTTGGAGTGCGCCTGTGCGATTTCGACGACAGCGTGCTCGGGTACATCGACGGGATGCATTTTCACACTCTTTGCGAGCAGAACTCCGATGCCCTGGAAAAAACTCTCGCCGCCTTTGAGGAGAAGTTCGGCAGGTATATCCCCGGCCTGAAATGGGTGAACTTCGGCGGCGGACATCACATCACCAGGCCTGACTATGACCGGGAAAGACTTGTAAGACTTATAAGTGATTTCAAAGCTAAGTACGGTGTTGAGGTATATCTTGAGCCCGGCGAGGCTGTGGCTCTGAATGCCGGCTGGCTTGTGACCGAGGTAATGGACATCGTACACAACGGTCTTGATATAGCCCTGCTGGATGCCTCGGCGGCCTGTCATATGCCGGATGTGCTTGAAATGCCCTACCGCCCGCCGCTGTTCCTCTCAGGCGAAGCCGGCGAAAAAGCCTGCACCTACAGGCTTTCCTCCCGCACCTGCCTTGCAGGGGACATCATCGGCGATTACAGCTTCGATGCGCCTCTGGAGATCGGAGACCGCCTCTGCTTTGAAGATATGGCGATCTATTCAATGGTGAAGAACAACACCTTCAACGGGATGCCGCTCCCAGATATCGGAATACTCCGTGAGGACGGCAGCTATGAGGTCATCAAACGTTTCGGATATGAGGACTTCAAGCAAAGACTGTCCTGACAGTCAGCGGACCTGGAGTGAGATATGATAGATATAGAAAAATGGACGTCAGAATTCTGCGCGGCGCTTGAAAACACTTTCCGTAACAGAGTTCTGTTCATCGGCCTGCAGGGCAGCTACAGCCGCGGAGAAGCAACTGACAAAAGCGATATAGATATGGTGGTCATCCTTGACAAACTCGATTATTCAGATGTTCAGCGCTACTCTGATATGCTGGACACGCTGACACACCGTGAGCTTTGCTGCGGGTTCCTTTCCTGCAGGGAAGATCTTGCGAAGTGGGATGTTCCCGACCTTTTCCAGCTCTTTCACGATACCGCTGCGCTTCGCGGAGATCTTGGAAGTCTTATCCCTGAGATCACTGACGAGGACGTTGTCAGGGCAATAAAGACGGGACTTTGCAGCATATATCATATCTGCGTACACAATTCGCTCTACGGCAGGAAAGAAAGAACACTTAAAAACCTTTACAAGTCAGCCTCTTTCGTTATTCAGGCGATAGTTTACAGGGAAACAGGAGAGTTCGTAAGGACTCAGAGAGAGCTTCTTGAAAGAGCAGGTGACTCGGAAAAGCCGATCATCTCGGAGTTCATCCGACTTAAAAAGGGCGGAGAAGCTGACCTTGCAGCCCTTTCAGAACTTCTTTTCGACTGGGTGAGATACAGACTTAACGACCTTGGGTGATATTATATGAAACTATACTCGACCCCGTCGGCTGACGGGTTTTATATGCCTGCGGAGTTCTCTCCGCACAAAGGGACAGTGATAATATTCCCTGAGCGTCCGGGTTCGTGGGGCTACGGAGCTGTGCCTGCACAAAAAGTCTTTGCAAAGATCATCCGCGAAATAGCAAAGGACGAAACAGCCTTTGTCATCGTCAGCGATAATACCGAAGCAAAGGCCCGAGAAATGCTCGGCGGCAATGCAGACATCGAGATATTGAACATCCCCTCGGATGATTCGTGGGCGAGAGATGTCGCACCGACGTTTATTACCGACGGCAGGACCGTCCGCGGCATAGACTGGCAGTTCAATGCCTGGGGCGGGGAGCATGACGGCCTTTATGCCCACTGGGAGAAAGATAATGCCCTTGCTTCACGTTTCTGCGGGCTTGCGGGCTATGATATCTATGACGCACAGCACTTTGTCCTGGAGGGCGGTTCAATACATTCCGACGGCGAAGGGACCATAATGGTCACCGAAAGCTGCCTGCTGAGCGGCGGGCGGAACCCTCAGCTGACTAAAGAGCAGATCGGGCAGGAGCTTTGCAAATATCTCGGCGGAGAAAAAGTCCTCTGGCTGCCGAGGGGCATATTCAATGACGAGACCAACGAACACGTAGATAACGTATGTGCGTTCATACGTCCCACAGAGGTCGTTCTTGCGTGGACGGATGATGAGAACGATCCGCAGTACGCACTGTCGAAAGCATCGCTCGATTATCTCGAAGGTGTCACAGACGCAAAGGGAAGAAAAATAACCGTGCATAAGCTCCCGATACCCGACGTGCCCGTTACGATAACCGAGCATGACCTTGCAGGCTATACTTTCGAGGAAGGTGAGGACGAGCGGGAAGTTGGCGAAAGGCTCGCGGCTTCGTATGTCAATTTCTGCTTCACCAACGGCGCCGTTCTGCTGCCTCAGTTCGGTGGAGAGAACAGGGAGAGCGACAGGAGAGCATTCCGTATAATGGAAGCCCTCTGCCCCGACAGGCGTATCGTTCCGATAGATGCAAGAGAGATAATCATCGGCGGCGGTAACATACACTGCATCACGCAGCAGATACCTGCCGCAAAGATCCCTGAAGAATAGATATTGGCGGAAAGGAACAGCAGATGAGAAAGATACTTATTACAAACGATGACGGGATCGAGGCTGGCGGGCTGATAAGGCTCGCAAGGGCGGCGGCGAAGTTCGGCGAGGTCTGGGTGGTGGCACCCGACAGCCAGCGAAGCGCTATGTCCCACAGTATCAATCTCCACGGCAGCTTTGACGCCTGGGAGGCGGACTTCCCCGTGGAGGGAGTCCGGGCTTTTGCCTGCACCGGGACTCCTGCCGACTGCGTCCGCATCGGTGTTCTGAATATCGTTCCCGATAAACCGGATGTTGTCTTTTCCGGCATAAACTACGGCTATAATCTGGCAACGGATCTGCAGTATTCCGCGACTGTCGGCGCAGCGTTCGAGGCTGCTTTTCAGGGGATACATACGATAGCTTTCTCTGAGCACTCCGATCCCTGCCACGAGGTCACGGACCGTTATCTTGAAGAGATCATTGCCGAGCTCATAGACGAGCCTGTCGGCAAGAATGAGATACACAACGTCAATTTCCCGGCCTGTCCTCTTTCTGAGTGTAAGGGTATCCTTCGGGACAGGATAGTCTCCGACGGAGTTTTCTATCAGGATCACTACGACGAAACGCATTCCGCAAACGGCAGGACCACCTATACCGTGGTAGGTGTCCGCCGATGGGAAGCCGACGAAGGCACCGACCTCAGAGCAGTGCTCGATAATTATATATCGATAGGCAAAGCAAAGAACATTACATAAGCAGGCCGAGGATAATACTTAATGAAGAGGAGATGCAGAAATGAAGATCACTGCAGCCGCAGTACAGATGAACTGCACGAAAGACGTAAACGAAAATATCGCTCACGCAGAAAAACTAGTGCGTGAAGCAGCGGACAAGGGCGCAGACATCATCCTGCTGCCCGAGCTGTTTGAAAGACAGTATTTTTGCCAGGAGCGCCGTTATGACTATTACAGCTTTGCCAAGCCCGTTTCGGAAAACGACGCAGTGCAGCATTTCAAGGACGTAGCAAAGGAACTGGGAGTCGTTCTGCCCGTAAGCTTCTATGAGCGGGACGGCAATGTGCTTTATAATTCCGCCGCCGTGATAGATGCCGACGGCAGTATCCTCGGTGTTTACCGCAAGACACATATTCCCGACGACCATTACTATCAGGAGAAGTTCTACTTCACCCCCGGCAATACCGGCTTCAGAGTATGGGATACCCGTTTCGGGAAAATAGGCGTGGGCATTTGCTGGGATCAGTGGTTCCCCGAGACTGCAAGAGCTATGGCGATAATGGGCGCTGACCTGCTGCTCTATCCCACCGCCATAGGGGGCGAGCCTATCCTTGATACAGACTCTATGCCCCATTGGAGACGTACTATGCAGGGACACGCCGCTGCCAACTTTGTCCCTGTCATCGCTGCCAACAGATACGGCGTTGAAACTGTCGAGCCCTGTGATGAAAACGGCGGGCAGAAGTCTTCGCTGAAATTCTACGGCTCTTCTTTCATTACAGATGTCACAGGAGAGATCGCCGTACAGGCCGGGCGTGATGGCGACAGCGTCATAGTACATGAATTCGACCTTGAAGCCAATTCCAGAGCCCGCCTCGAGTGGGGGCTCTTCCGCGACAGACGCCCCGGATGCTACGGCATAATCTCAGGGAACTAAGTCTTTACAGCGGCCTTTCACAGCTCAGCTCCCGCGCCCGGTGCGCGGGAAATTTTTTGGATAATCTATTGACAAATTTACCTTTTTGAGTTAATATAAAAGTGGTATATCCAAAAATCTTTAGAATTAATTGGAGGAAGATGTTATGTCAAAATTCTGTACCGCCTGCGGAGCTGCACTGCCGGATGATGCAACATTCTGCACCAGCTGCGGAACTCCTCAGCAAATAACAGCTGCAGGGACTCCTGCACCCGCTCCTGCTCAGACCTATGCTCCCGGCCCCCAGGGTGCGACTCCTGCCGAAGCTGCAGCAGGCGCCGTTAAGGAAAAGCTCTCGAATTTCAGCTTCAGCGGTTTCAAGGGCGCCCTCTCCGGCGAGAATATAAAGAACCTGAAGTCCAGACCGAATAAATATACTATTATCTGCCTCGCAGGCATCGCCGTCGTAGTTATCGCTGTTATCATCATCCTGCTGACGATACTTCTGGGCGGAGGATATAAAAAGCCTGTCGATAATCTGGTCTCAGCCCTTGAAACAGGTAAGGGCGAGTACTATATAGCTCTCCTTACCGAGCCTGCCAAGAAGGATATGGAAAAGGAGATCGGCGAGAGCAAGAAGTACGATAACATCGAAGAATACTATGACGATTACCTTTCCTCCAAGCAGGAAAAGCTGGAAGATAAATTCGGCAAGGGCTTCTCCATAAGCTACAGCATCGATGAGAAGAAGGAGCTCTCCGAGATCATGCTCAAGAGCTATGCTTCCGCTATCAAGTCCACCTACGGCAAGAAGGCGGATGTCACCGACGGGTATATCCTTGATCTGGACGTTTCCTGGTCCGGCAAGGACGATAATGATAAGGGCGAAAAGTCGCTGACTGTGCTCAAAGTTGACGGAGACTGGATCCTTGCAGATCCCTCACCCAATCAGATGATGCCCAGAGATCTGGGCGGCTCCAATAACGGCAAGGCCATAAGCTCAGCCTATGACGCTCTCGACGGTCTCGATGATCTCGACCTCGGCGACCTTGACGACGTCGGAGATCTCGTAGATATGTTCAGCTGATAAAAAATACTGCGGCAGGCGGGAAGCTCCCGCCTACACCGCTCATAACAGAACGGGATATTATGAGGATCATCAAATATATCATTGTGACCGTCCTTGCGGCAGTCCTGCTTGCAGGCTGCGGGGACAGCGAAAATAATACCTCCGCGCATTACGAGGTAGTGCTGAGGACACTGACACAGTCAGTCAGGACCGACGATACCGAGGCTTATCTGCTTTGTTTTACCGATGCGGCAAGGGCTGTATATGAAAAATCGCCTGGGTTTGACAGGAAGCTGGCAGGGAAGCTGGCCGTCACCGAGGACGGCGTAAGGCTCGGCCTTATATGCAGTGTGGCCGACCACCGTGAGCTCGAACGTGATGAGATCGCAGCACTCAGGGATGCGTATTCCGAAAAGTATTCGCGCAGGCTTGAGATCACCAAGGCCTATGAGCTGAAGCTGGAATTCTCCTCGGGGAGGAGCGAGGCTAAAAGGACAGTCAACGTCATAAACGACGGCACTAACTGGCTGATAATGGGGCCGGTGATAGAAAGCATCTTTACTGACAGCAGCTCGTCGGAAAGTTCCGGCAGCTCGTCAAATTGAACAATAGGAAAGGTTGATAAATATGTCTGTAATTTGTAAGAACTGCGGGCAGGAGCTTGCAGATAACGCTAAGTTCTGCCGCGGCTGCGGCGCAAAGGTCGAAGCACCCGAGGCTCCCGCTGCCGAAGAAATGTCCTCCCTTAACTGTACATCCTGCGGCAGTCCGCTGAAAGCAGGTTCCAAGTTCTGCCCCGCCTGCGGTGCAAATGTGTACAGAGTTATCGGTGACGAAACAGGCGGTGGCCCCGCCGTTATGGAGGAACTGGTGCCTCCCGTTATAACCGATGACTTCTTCAAGACACCTTCCGGTACCACGCCTGCTCCCTCTGCTATGGATGCCATAGATGAGTCGGCATTTACCCGTCAGACACCTCCGCCCGCACCCGCAGCTCCCGAGACCGGATATCAGCAGCCTCAGCAGCCGCAGCAGGGTTATTATCAGCAGCCGCAGCAGCCCCAGCAGGGCTACTATCAGCAGCCGCAGCAGGGTTACTATCAGCAGCCGATGAATAACGGCCAGCCGATGTATCAGCCCTATCCCGATCCCACCCAAATGCCTTCCCAGCCCGAAAAGAAGGGCGGCAGTATGGTGGTGCCTATCATTCTTATCATACTTATCCTCGGCGTTATCGCATTTGATGTCTTTTTCCTCTTCCGTGACAGGATCTTCGGAAAGAGCGATTCCAATTCAAAGAACAGCATAGCTGTAGTGTATCAGACCGATGAAGGCCTGCTCGAATAACGACGATATTTCAGAGGCTGCTGCAAGCCGGAAAAAGTTGCAGTCTGTTTCACAATGCCTGTGAGACAGACCGCGATCTGCCGGGCGTGCAGCAGCCTCTTTTGACTTTTCTTCTGCGGTGTGTTATAATTATTCCAGTATCCCCCGGCTCCCGTCCGGGCATAGAGGTGATGATAATGAAACTGATCTCATGGAACGTCAACGGCTTCCGCGCCGTACTTAAAAAAGGCTTCGAGGATTTCTTCTGCTCCGCCGATGCCGATGTTTTTTGTCTGCAGGAGACTAAGCTCCAGCCCGAGCAGGCCGAGTTCTCCCCCGAAGGCTACCACAGGTATCTTTTCAGCGCTGAGAAAAAAGGCTATTCCGGAACCGCCGTCTATTCAAAGCAGGAACCGCTCTCCGTCAGCTATGGCATCGGAGGAAAGTATATGGACGAGGGCAGAGTCATAACCTGTGAGTATGGGAACTTCTTCCTCGTGTGCTGCTATGTCCCGAATTCGCAGGACGGACTCAAGCGCCTTGACTACAGGATGCAGTTCGAGGACGATATGCGGGAGTACCTCTGCTCCCTCGACAGGACCAAGCCTGTGATATATACCGGCGACCTTAATGTCGCCCATGAGGAGATCGACCTTAAAAACCCCGGGCCCAACCGCGGCAGCGCAGGCTTTTCCGACGAGGAACGCGCCAAGATGACCGAGCTGCTCGCCGCCGGCTTCACCGATAGCTTCCGAAGACTCTACCCCGACCGCACCGGCGCTTATTCCTGGTGGAGTTACCGCTTCAACGCACGAAAGAACAACGCCGGCTGGCGTATAGATTATTTCATAGTTTCCGACCGCCTTGCAGAACGTATCAGAGAGGCGGAGATATATTCCGACATTATGGGCAGCGACCATTGCCCCGTAGGGCTGGTGATAGAATGAAAACTCTCTGGCTCTCCGACCTGGACGGAACGCTTCTCCGTTCGGACGAGACTCTTTCTCCCTATACCTGTCAGGTCATAGGACGGGTGGTGGAAAACGGCATCCCTTTCGCCTTTGCCACCGCACGCTCCCGCACCACAGCCCTCAATGTCACAAAAGGCATCAGCGTTCCCCTGCCGATCATTGCATATAACGGCGCTTTCATCGTCGATACTGCCTCCGGCAGGATACTCCGGAAGCGAACCTTCACTCCGGACCAAGCAAGGGATATTTATTCCTGCTTCAGGAGAAACGGCCTGTCGCCTGTAGTCTATCACCTCGTGAACGGCGCCGAGAGGTTTTCCTATGACGATATCTCCGTCAACCGCCTTACAAGAGATTTTATCGATTCCCGGGGAGACGATCCCCGTAAAGATTCCCTTACGGGCGACAGCGGCATCCTTGACGGCGAGCCCTTCTATTTCAACTGCATCGCCTCCTGTGACGAGCTGCAAAGCGCCTATGAATACCTGAAAGACCGTTATACCGCCCTGTATTATAACGATATATACAGCGGCGAACGCTGGCTTGAGATAATGCCGGAGGGCACCAGCAAGGCA
This sequence comes from Ruminococcus sp., assembly GCA_017526445.1. GTDB lineage: Bacteria > Bacillota > Clostridia > Oscillospirales > Ruminococcaceae > FB2012. The sequence goes on from JAFXRI010000073.1 coordinate 21,525, forward strand.
AGCGCTGCACTCAGCCTTAAAAAATTGCTCCGGTGCGACAGGATAGCCGCCTTCGGCGATTCGATCAACGATATCCCCCTGTTCGAGATCGCCGATGTACGCTATGCCGTCGCTAATGCCGACGAGAGACTCAAAGCCCTCGCCGATGAGATCATCCCCGGAAATGACGACGACGGTGTAGCCAGAAAGCTGGAGCAGGAAGTCCTGCCGGATCACCGCTGATAAGAAAGGAGCCGTACTATGTCCGTATCCGCATCTGAAAAAACCTTAGGTCCCGCCTCAGAGCGATTTCTCCGATACGTAACTGTTGATACTCAGTCTGACGAGGATCAGAATACCGTCCCCTCCACCCCGGGACAAAAAGTGCTGGCCGGGATGCTTGTCTCTGAGCTGAAAGAACTGGGCATCACCAATGCCGCCCTGGATGAAAAGAGCGGCACCGTCTATGCCCGCATCCCTCCCAGCGAGGGGAGAAGCAATGATAAGACTCTCGGGTTCATCGCCCATATGGATACCTCCCCCGAGACCTCCGGCAAGGGAGTCTCCCCCCGCATCATTGAAAACTATGACGGAGGCAGGATAGTCCTCAGCCGGGAACCCGGCGTCGTGCTGGATCCCGTTGTTTATCCTGAGCTCAGAAACTATACCGGCAAGACAATTATCACTACCGACGGAACAACGCTGCTCGGTGCCGACGATAAGGCCGGCATCGCCGAGATCATGACTATGGCCGCAAGGCTCATGTCCGACATATCACTTCCCCACGGCCCTGTAGCTATTGCCTTTACCCCCGACGAGGAGATCGGCGCAGGTATAAAGCATTTCGACCTCGAACGCTTCGGCGCTGATTATGCCTATACCGTTGACGGCGGCGCTATCGGTGAGCTGGAGTACGAATGCTTCAACGCCGCATCAGCTAAAGTAAGGATCAGGGGCGTAAGCATCCATACAGGTGAAGCCAAGGATAAGATGATAAACGCCGCCCGCCTTGCCGCAAGGTTCGACAGCCTCATCCCCGCCGGCGAGCGTCCCGAATATACCGAGGGGTATCAGGGATTCTTTCACCTGGAAAACATATCCGCTTCCGTCGAGGAGGCCAGCCTTGAATACCTTATCCGTGACCACGACAGCGAAGGCTTCCTCCGCCGCAAGGAGCTTATGGAAAGCATAGCAGCCTCGGTGGGCGAGGGCCTGCCGGAGGGTACGGTATCATTGGAGATAAAGGACACCTACCGGAATATGCGCGAGAAGATCTTCCCCGATAATATGTTCCTGATAGACAATGCTAAAGCCTGTATGGAACGCCTTGGGATACAAAGCATCATCAAGCCTATACGCGGCGGCACTGACGGCGCATTTCTGTCATTTAAGGGGCTGCCTTGCCCTAACCTCTGTGCCGGAGGCCATAACTTCCACGGCAGATACGAATATTGCTGCGCCGAATCGATAGAAAAGATAAGCGAGCTCCTCGTTCTGCTGGCGGACAGCGCTCTTGACCGCTGCGCAGCGGAGGTAAAAAAGAATTAAGGCAACACCGCGCAACCCACGGCTAACGCCTCTGCACGTCATCTGCCGTGTCAAGCCTGCTTGACGACCGGCTTATCCGTCATGATCACCAACGTCATCAAAGATGACGTCAATTCTCCTTGACGTTGCGTAAAGCG
>JAFXRI010000010.1 GCA_017526445.1 Ruminococcus sp.
TGGTTCACCGCTTACATACTCCAAAGTGAACACCACACACCACTGCTCGGGCTTGAACTGCACCGAGAATACGGCTTTGGTTTTTGCGCTCACGCCTGTTTCCTCAAACACCTCACGCTCTATCGCTTTTGAGGGCAGCTCGCCCTCCTCGACATAACCTCCCGGAACGAGTATCCTCCCTTCGGCAGTACCGTAGGTGTGGCGGACGAGCAGGATTTTCCCGTTTATCTCAACTATGCCGCATACTGTGAAATACTTGTTATTCATTGCAAACCTCCAATTCCTCAAGCAGCCTGTGTTTCATATCTGCAAGCTGTTCCTCACCGGGTCTGTTATCATCTGAATACATCTTCTCCATAGGATACCACCAGACGGGGCCTCTGCCGTTATTGCCGTAATTATCGATATCTCCGCTTACCCTCGGGAACAGATGCCAGTGCAGGTGCGCATCACCCATACCAAGCAGCTCATAATTTATCTTCTCCGCACCGAATGCCCTTGACACAGCCTCGGCAACGATAGTCATTTCTTCAAGGAACTTTGCCAGCTCTGTCGGGTCAAGGTGGAACAGCTCGGTCTTGTCTCCTGGTCCTTGTAATATCCCTTGACCTTTTGTTTGAATGTTTTACCGTATTTAAGGCAATACCGCACAACCCCTGTGCATCAGATCGCGCGCAAGCTCAACAAAGTTGAACTGAGATTTTCGTCAGTTTGCCTAAATTCGACGCAGGCGGGCGAGCGAAGACCAATTCGCTTTTCGCCCGGCAAGGAAAATTTGTGTGCTATGACGGAAAATATGCAAGCAGATGACGTGCAGAGGCGTTAGCCGCGGGTCGTGCGGTGTTGCCTTAACTTGTACTGTTCGATATTGTTCGGCATAATTGATTTCTCCGTATCTTTCCGGTTTTTTTCGCTTCCGACAGTAATACCCTTTCCTCCTGACTTTGGGTGCAGGTCTTTCCAAAAAAATTTTTCTTTCGTGTGACAGATATTCAGCGTCAGCCGGGATGCCGTAAACTGTCCGCGGAAAAACTGGTTATCCTGCACAAAATTTATTGACTCATCCGGCATTTTGTGATATAATACGAATGAAGTGCTTGTCTGAAAACAAGTCAGGTATCTGCGTAAGATACATCGGAAAATATACAGTACCGGACAGGCTTCCCGGCCTGTACCGATCATCTGTTCAAGCGAAAGGGGCACCGGAAATTGAACGATCATTTTGAAAACACAACGGAAAAGCGTATCGAATTATCACCTTCGCAAAGCAGGATACTGATAGCGGAGCTTAACCATCCGGGTACAAAAGCTTATCACCTGTACTCCAGACTGACATTTGCTGCCGGGGACAGAGACTGGCTGATAAAGGCTATACCTTATATATTCTGCGGGAATTTCAGCCTGCGGCTGGGCAGCAGCAAAAAAACAGGCTATATGCTTTACAGCTCCCCGGAGGAGATCGGATTTGAAGAGCATTCCGTGTCCGGGGACGAAAAGGATGTGCAGGAGCTTATTTCCGGGATAAAAAGCAAGGGGATCGCTCCGCTGTCTGACAGCCCGCTATACAGGATACATCTTATCAGCACAGGGCAGGAGCTTGTCCTGTTCTGCGTATTTCATCACCTTATCGCAGACGGTACCACGGTACAGTCTGTTTTCCCGCGCCTTATCCGCGGAGCTGTCAGTGAGCTGAAAGCCGGGAAAACGCCTGCCGCGCTGAATGTAACGTTCGATACTTATATCGACCGGGTGAAGAGCTATTCTGCGTCCGATGAAGCCAAGGCAGATGCGGAATACTGGATCGACAAGCTCTCAGGCTATCACGGCATCGGATACAAGGCGGAGGGCCTCGACAAGGGAGTCGTAAGCTGTGAGATCCCGGCGGATACAACTGAAAAGCTGAAAACCGCACAGAGCAGTGAACGTATCTCTCCTTTTGTAACGGGGCTGACTTCTGCATTCCTGTACTTTATGAAATGCAGAAGCGCTGCCGGCTCTGCTTCAAAGGATATGGTCTGGGAGATCAGCGTTCACGGACGGTATTTCGGTGAGGATATCGCCGGCGAGGCCGGTATGTACGTTGCCACATTACCTTTAAGGCTCGTATATGATCCCTCGCTGAGCTTTGCCGACAGCCTGAAATATGTCAAATCGGAGATGAAGGCCGGGCTTTCTCACGCCAGGACAGATACCAACGAGTATTTCGGCGAACTTAAAAAGACCGGCGGCGACCTGCGCTCGCTGACTTCCTTCTCGGCTGTTTCAAACCCGATGCCGGAGGACGGCGGCGAGATGATCCTGCCTGACGAGACCGACGTTCCCTTCCATATCCGCGTCAATCTTAACCGCAGGGACAGCGAAGGCCTGCAAAGCCTGACATTTGAGTACAACAGCACGCTGTTCAAGCAGGAGGATATCGAGCAGATCAGGGACGGTATATCCGATCTCATAAAGCAGGCTGCGGAGGATCCCGGAAAGCCTGTCTCCGGATATGCTGTCTCCGAGAGCAGACTTATCAGCGCCGAATGCCTTATAGAGCGCAATATGGCTGCCGCGGACGAACCGGTGTATCTCCAGTCCGGAATGAACCGGAGCACGAAGGAGCAAGGGCATAACGCCAGATCATCCGGCAAAATAACAGACAAGGATATGACGGACAAATACCTGCTGACAGCCGCCCTTGCGGACACGCTCGTCCGTTTCGGTATGACGAAAGATATACTCTTCGGTGTCAAGTACGGCGTATCCGTGCTGCCCTTCGGGCTCAGCGTAGATACTTCCCTTCCCGCAGCGGAGCTTGTTGAGCAGATCAGGCCGAAGCTCGCCCGGCTGAAAGAGATCTCAGGGTATGATATGAGCTGCCGCACAGATATAAACTTTGATCCTTCTGTCGTCCTTTCGTTCAGGGAGGCCGCAGAGATCAGGGACGGGGCCGCTATATCCGTATGCGTCACCGGCGAGGGAACGCAGATCATATACAGCAGACTTTTATATACCGATGAATATATGAGCACCTTCCATAAGAGCCTGAAGCTCTTATACGGCGAGATGACCTCGCAGAAGCCTCTCAGGGACATCCTGCTCGTAAAGGAGAAAAGCGGGCATCACAGCATCTCGCTGGCGAACGAGGGTACGGTAAACGCCGTTTTTGAAAGGCTCGCCGCCCTCTCCCCCGATAAGGAGATACTCTTTGCCGCCGACAGGTCTATGACGTATAAGGAACTGGACGATGCCGCGAACAGGCTGGGGAACGCCCTGATAAAGCGCGGCGTAAAGCCGGGAGACAGAGTGCTGCTGCTTATGAGGCGTACAAGCCAGCTCGTCGTCAGTGTGTTCGGCGTGCTCAAGGCAGGGGCCGTATTTATTACAATGGATCCCGATTATCCGAGAGAAAGGATAGATCAGATCCTTGAGGACAGCGAGGCTGCGCTGATACTGACGGATATAGCCGAGATCGAAAGATCTATGCCCAAGGCAGTCGGATACAGAACTCTTGCGCAGGAGACAGATACATCTAAGCCCTCCGTGACAGTCTCTCCGGACAGTATGTGCTTTATCATCTACACCTCCGGCACCACCGGACGCCCCAAGGGCGTTGTCCTCTCCCACAGGGGCATCACGAATTACGTGGCTGCCGAGCCTGAAAATGCTCCGATGTACTGCCTGAAAGAAAAGTGCTCAAAAATGCTCTGCCTTTCAAGCGTATCGTTCATCGTGTTCCTGCGCGAGATCTTCGGCACGATCCTTAACGGAGTGCAGGTAGTCCTGTGCAGCGAGGAGCAGGCTGTCGATCCCTCGGCCATAGCCGGCCTGATAGACTCGGCTCATATAGACGCCATGGGCTCTACCCCCACAAGACTGCTGCAGTACATTGAGATCCCGAAATTCGCAGAAGCCCTCAGCAGCATCAAAGTAATGATAATCGGAGGAGAAGGATTCCCCGGGCGGCTTTACAATGCTCTCAGAAAGCATACAGCCTGCGATATATTCAATTCCTACGGCCCTACCGAGGTCACCGTTGCCTCTCATCAGAAAAAGATGGAATCGTCAAGGGTGTCCGCAGGCTTTACTATGCTGAATGTCTGGGACCGCATCGCTGATCCGGACGGCAACGAGCTCCCTCCCTATGCAGCAGGAGAACTGTACGTCGGCGGAGCAGGCGTGGCGATCGGCTATTTCCGCGATCCGGAAATGACAAGCAGGAGATTCCCTGTCATTGAAGGCGAGAGATACTGCAATACCGGAGACCTGGCATACAAGGACGCCAGCGGCGAAGTGTTCGTCCTGGGACGCAACGACGGTATGATAAAGCTCAGAGGACTCAGGATCGAGCTTGAGGAGATAGAGAATAATATCGGCAATTATCCCGGCATCGCTCATGCAAGAGTCGTGGTGCGGACTGTTCAGGGAACAGAGCATCTCTGCGCATTCTATACTCTGAAAAAGAATGTATCCGGTATCAAGGCGGAGGATATAAGGAAGCATATCAGCAAAAAGCTCCCCTCCTATATGGTGCCGTCCTATTACACCTGCCTGAAAGAATTCCCCATGACTCCCAACGGCAAGGTAGCTGTCAAGGTGCTGAAGGATTATGAGATAGACACCTCCGAGGGGAGAGCTTTTGAAGCACCCGTAACTGAGGAAGAGAAGCAGATCTTTGAGCTTGTTTCAAAGACTCTGGGGACGGATAATTTCGGCGTACGCGACGACCTTTTCACAGTAGGTCTGACCTCCCTCACAATGGTGTCTGTGATATCCGCGATATATGAGAAGTACGGGATATCCTTCCGCGTGACCGATTTTATGAAGCTGCGCTGTGTCGCACTGCTCGCAGAAGAAACTGCAAGGCTGACAGCAGTCTCCGATACCGCAAAGCCGGGCGAAGAACTCCTGAACAATGACGAGCAAAGGGATTATTACCCGCTGACTGAAAACCAGCTCGGAATATATCTCGACTGCATCGCCCACCCCGGGAGCATAGGATATCACCTCCCCAACATCATCAGATTCGATGCGTCTGTCAGCGCCGAAAGACTTAAAAATGCTGTATCGATGACAATAGGCTTCCATAAGTATCTCAAAGTCACCCTCGTGTCAAAGGGCGGAGATATATTGCAGAAGCGTGATGACTCAAGATCTGTATTGCAGGACATCACGATAGTTGAAGCAGATGAGTTTACGGAAGAGGATGCCAGGAAGTTTGCGGCGATACCCTTTGATCTGAACGGCGGCTCTCTTTTCCGTTTCAGGATAGTCAGGACACCGACTTCAACTATACTGCTCTCCGTGTTCCACCACCTCATCACGGACGGAGGCTCTCTCAATATCATATTCAGGGATATAGCTGCCGCCTATGACGGAAGGGAGCTTTCAGCAGAAGGTACAGACGGATATCAGCTCAGCGTGAATGAAAAGATCATGCTCAACAGCCCGGCTTATGTTCACAGCAGAGAATACTATGCCGGAAGATTTGCTATAGCCGATTCCCCGACGATACTTACTCCCAACCTCAAAGGCGAAGCAAGCGAAGGCAAGCTCGGCGTCGAGCGTGTGGGCATCAGCGCTTCGCTGGTGGACGCCCTCTGCAAGGAACAGGGCATCAGCCAGAACGTGCTGTTTATGTCTGCGCTCTTTATCGTCCTGAGCAAATTCAACTCGGAAGACAAGCTCCTGCTGGCGACCGTTTCCAACGGCCGTCTGGATCCCTCTGCCCGGAATACAGTCGCACTTATGGTCAGGACACTTCCCCTCGTTCTGAAAGAGGACAGGAGCGAGAGCATCAGCGAACTGTTCAAGAACGTCGGCAGCGTATGGATGGATACTATGGCGAACCAGCTCTATCCTTTCACAAAGCTGGCCGGAGAGTTTGACATCCACCCGGAGTTTTTCTATACCTATCACGGGAAGATATATGACGAGATCAGTCTCGGCGGCAAAAATTATCCGAGAGGACGTATCGCCTTCGATTCCCTCCGCTATAAGACTATGGTCAATGTGATCCTTGAAGACCGGTATTATATCCAGACGGAGTATAACGATGTCCTCTACTCGCCGGAATATATCCGCTGCTTCCTGGAGTGTATGCGCGGCCTGATCGAAAATTGGTTCTGCACTAAAGATCTGTCCGTGCTGAGGATCAGAGATATCTCTCTGGGAGATGAAAAGATAAACTATGATTTTCACCCTCTCAAAGAAACAATGGTGAACCGCGTCATCGAGCGTATGGCTTCTGAACAGCCCGACCTCCCCATACTTACCTGTCAGGGCGTGACTATGACCTATGACGAGCTCAACCGGCGTGCCAACAGGATAGCCCACGCGCTGAGAAAGCGCGGCGTAAAGGACGACGGAAGAGTAGTCCTGCTGATGCCGCGTACAGCAGACCTCATCGTGTCAATGGTGGCTGTGCTGAAAGCCGGCGCCTGCTATATCCCTATGGATGTAGAGTATCCCGAAGAACGTGTCAACTATGTCGTGGAGGATTCGGAGGCGGACTTCATCATCACCGACCGCGACCTGCCTAAACATATATCGGTCAGCGAACTGCTTGAGGAGACCGATGAGACGAACCTGCCTACTACCATTGACGGTGACCGCCTCAGCTATATGATCTATACCTCCGGCTCTACCGGCAGACCAAAGGGCGTTGAGCTTACGAACAGGGGCCTTGCAAATGTTATGCTGCCTGTTCCCGAGAACAACTATTATTATACCAGACCGGACAAGCCCGCCAGCGTGCTGGAGACTGCTACGGTATCCTTCGATATATCCGTGCTGGATATAATCGGCTGCCTGACAAACGGGATGAAGCTCATATTTGCGGATGACGAACAGAACCGCGATATCAGTCTTATGGTGAAGCTGATAAAGGAAACAAAGCCCGAAGCTATCGGTATGATGACTCCTTCAAGACTTCTTCAGTATATGTCTGTGCCGGAATTTGCTGAGGCTGCCGCTCCTGCACGGATGTGCTCCGTGGGAGGCGAGCCCTTCCTGCCCGCACTGTATGACAGGATCCGCGAGTATTCCGATATGGATATATACAATGCCTACGGTCCCAGCGAGACCACTATCATCTCCAATACCCGTATCGCCCGGGAGGAGCTTATGACGTCTGTCGGCAATGCGCTTTACAATGTACAGTGCGATATACGCGACCTCGACGGCAAAATGCTTCCCGACGGCGTTGTGGGAGAAATGTATATCGGCGGCTACGGCGTCGGAAGAGGATACCATAACCTCCCCGAAAAGACAGCTGCCGGGTTCATAAAGATAAACAATGTTCCGTATTTCAGGAGCGGCGACTTCTGCTACCGGCTCCCCGACGGGAACTTTATGGTGCTCGGACGCCGCGACAATCAGATCAAGCTCCGCGGCCTCCGTGTCGAGATCGGCGAGATAGAACAGTCTATGCTCGCATACCCGGCTGTCCGCGAGGCAGCGGTCATTATCCGCAAGATAGGAAAGACTGACCACCTCTGCGGCTATTTCACCGCCGAGGAAAAAGTCGATGCAAATGATCTGAAGGCTTTCCTTTCTTCAAGACTCACTCCCTATATGGTGCCTACTGTGCTGATGCAGCTCGACAGTATGCCCTATACCCCCAACGGCAAGCTGGACAGAAAGACGCTGCCGGAGCCTGTCATCACAAGGAGCTATTCTGCTCCCGTAAACGATGAGGAGGAGTTCTTCTGCCGCATATTCGGCCAGGTGCTGGAGACCGATGAAGTCGGTGCGACAGATGACTTCTTTGCCGTGGGAGGAAGCTCGCTGCTGGCAACACAGCTTACTATCGCCGCCTCCAACGGAGGGTATGAGATAAGGTACAGGGATATTTTCGATAATCCGACTCCGAGAAAGCTCGCAGCCTTTGTAAGAGAAAAACACGGCGACGCTTCTACTGTTACCGACTCCGATGAGCGCGATATCAGAGAGTACGATTACACATCCATCCACGATCATCTGAAAAACAATACTATCGCTAATTATATCTCCGGTCAGAGGAAAAAGTTCAGGCGTGTCCTTCTTACCGGCGCCACCGGTTTCCTGGGCATCCATGTGCTGCGTGAGCTGCTTGAAAACGAGGATATATCGGTCTATTGTATGCTGAGAGGAAAAGAAAAACTGTCTCCTCTCAAAAGACTTATGGGACAGCTTTTCTATTATTCTGACAATGATTACTCCGAGCTGAACGGCATCCGGCTGTTCGCTAAGGAAGGCGCTATCACCGACGCGGACTCCTTCAAAGCCTTTGATGATACCGAGCTTGATGCTGTTATCAACTGTGCCGCGTCTGTAAAGCATTTTTCTGCCGGCAACGACATCTATGATACCAATGTCAACGGTGTTAAGAACGGCCTTGAATATGCCGTCGCACGGGGCATCAGATATATCCATATATCTACAACGAGCTCTGCCGGAGAGATACCCGCAGATAATGAGCACGAGCTGTTCACCTATGACGAGCAGGTGCTGTACAAAGGCCAGATACTGGACAATCAGTACCTGAGTTCAAAATTCCTTTCCGAAAGACTGGTGCTCCAGGCTGCCGCAGACGGCGCCGATGCAAAGGTCATCCGCGTGGGAAATCTTATGGCAAGGGACTCCGACGGCATATTCCAGATCAACTTCCGGTCAAACGGCTTCATAAGCAGACTGAAAGCCTATGTCACGATGCATATGATGCCCTATGCCAAGATGCTCCAGAAGGTCGAATTCAGCCCGATAGATGTAACGGCAAAGGCTATCGTTTCGCTGGCATCCTCACCGAAGGAATGCTGCCTGTTCAACTGCTATAACAATCATACCGTCACCTATGCCGATATCCTGAGAACAGCCAACGAAAACGGCCTCGGGATCAAGCCTGCAGAAGATCAGAGATTCGCAGAAGCACTTGAAGAAGCAATGCATGACAGTGAAAAGCAGAAGGGCCTCTACGGACTAGTAACGACCGTGGGAATGGGAACGAAGAAGGAAAGGATCCTGACACCTGTCAGCAACGATTATACGGTGCTGGCTCTGTGCAACGACAACATCTACTGGCCGATCCTGTCCGAGAATTACCTTGACTCCTTTGTTGATTTCCTGAAAGGTATGGGTTATTGGGATGACTGATAAAAGATATACACTTATCACAAAAAAATATAAGGAATTCTTCTGGCCGACTCTTGCAATGACTATGGCAAACAATATGGCTCTGTTTGTTGACTCGGTGCTTGTAAGTACATTCATAGGCGTTGACAGGATGCCGGCTGTGCAGCTGTGCTTCCCTATCGTGGCATTTGTGAATATGGTGTACTGGATGCTGGGACTGGGAGGGAGCCTTCTGGCCTCCAATCTGACAGCCGATCACAAACGGGACGACGCTGACCGCGTATTCTCCGTGTCGATGATCTCTGTGGTGGCATTCGGTATCGCCGTCGCAGTGCTGGGTACGCTGTTCATGCCGGGCATATCAACAGTGCTATGCAAGGATGAACTTTACCTTGCAGACGTCCGCGATTATGGCAGCATACTTGTGTGCGGTATGCCCCTGCTGTGCTTTATCATGAGCCTTTCCTACTTTTCAAGAGCAGACGGCGCACCCAAGATCGGGTTCTGGGCAGTCGTTATATCCAACTGCGTGAACCTGTGTATGGATACAGTGCTTATAAAGCTGTGCGGTATGGGTATAAAGGGCGCGGCACTCGCTACCGTTATCGGTTATGTATGCGGTTCGCTGTTCATGCTCAGGTATATTTTCAGCAAGAAGCGTCAGATGCGCTTTGTGAATCCTCTCCGGAGCGGCAGGTTTTTAAGCTCGCTTAAAAATATATCCGTAAAGGGCATACCGACCGCCTCATCTCAGCTGTATATCATGCTGAAAACTCAGATACTCAATACAATGATAACATCAAACGTCGGTCCTGTCGGCCTGCAGATCTATTCGATCTACAGCAACAGCCTTTTCCTTATATATATCATCTTTATAGGTACTGCTCAGACTCTTTCGCCGATAGTTTCCGTATATGCCCACGAGGGCGACTATGACAGAGCCAGATATGCGCTGAAACGCTCCGTTAAGACGGCCCTTGGAGGAGCCGTGGGAGTCGGGCTTCTGTTTGCGGTACTGCCGCAGATAATACTCCTCCTCTACGGGATAAAGGATCCCGAAGTCATCTCAGCCTGCAAAACGGGTATCCGCCTGTATGTGTTCTCCTATCCGGGACTGGCTTTCTTCTTCATTATGTCCTACTATTTCCAGGCGATAAAAAGGCAGCGCCTTGCAGCTGTTATGACAGTGCTGGAGGGCCTGATCTTCCCCGTGGGATTTATGGCGGTCTTCTCAACGCTGTGGAAAATGACAGGCGTGTGGATAGCAATTATCGCTACGGATACCGTGGCTTCCGCTGTTATCATCCTGCATCTTCTCATATCAAAGAAAAAGCACCAAAGTGAAAGCAGTATCAGCTTTCTGCTGCCAGCCGAGCCGTCTCCCGACAGGTTGGAATTTACCGTTAATATGAACGTGCAGGAAGCCGTCAGGCTGTCAGCCGATGCAGAAAAGTGGGTAAAGGACAGACTCGATGCTTCAATATCAAAAAAGACCTGCCTTGCTCTTGAAGAGATGCTTACCGGTATCGTGTCGGCGAACAGGTCTTCTCCGGAGGATGTCATTGATGTGGTGCTCCGTCAGGAAGATCAGTGCATCGTTATCTCGATGCGGGATATGGGCGAGACCTTCAACCCCACGATCATTGAAAAAGGCAGAGAAAAGGAATTTGACAATGTCACGGTGCTTAATAAGATCGCCCAGTCAATAGAATATGACCGCTCCATCGGTATGAACTGTACTATGATCCGTATTTCCAGATGATAAGCCCGCGATCTCATAAAGCCAAAAAAGGGCACGGTTTATCCGTGCCCTTTGCTTATTCTAAGATAAAACGTGTTCCCGTCAGGATCACTTGTTCATCATTGCTGCGACCTCGTCAGCGAAGTTCTCTTCCTTCTTCTCAACGCCCTCGCCGCGCTCAAAACGTGCAAAATCAACAACCTTGATGCTGCCGCCGAGCTTCTTTGCAGCGTCCTCAACGTACTTGCCAACGGTGCCCTCGAAAACGTCAGCCTTTACAAAGGTCTGATCCAGCAGGCAGTTCTCGGAATAGAACTTTCCGACCTTGCCCTCTACGATCTTTACTCTTACCTGCTCGGGCTTGCTGGCCATCTTGGGATCCTCAGCCATCTGAGCCAGAAGGATCTTCTTCTCCTCGTCAAGTACAGAAGCAGGTACAGCCTCTCTGTTGAGGTAGCTGGGGTTCATAGCTGCAACCTGGAGTGCGCAGTTCTTGCCCACCTCGAAAGCCTTGTCAGCAGGAAGATCAGTGTCAAGCTTTACCATAACACCGATAGAGCCGCCGCCGTGAACGTAAGGAACGAGAACGCCCTCAAATCTCTTGAAACGACGGATGACCATATTCTCTCTGATCTTGATGAACAGATCCTGGAGGCTCTCCTCAACGGTCTTGTCGCCGCCGCTGATAACTGTAGCCTTGAGTGCGTCAAGATCAGCAGGATCCTTCTCGATAACAGTCTTTGCAACTGCTGCAACGAAAGCCTTGAACTCCTCGTTGTTTGCTGCGAAGTCAGTCTCGATGTTTACTTCAACAACAGCACCTACATTGCCCTCAACGACCGAGGTAACGATGCCCTCAGCAGCAACTCTGCCGCTCTTCTTAGCCTGAGTAGCCAGTCCCTTCTCTCTGAGAATGAGAACAGCCTTCTCTGTATCGCCCTCTGCTTCCTCGAGAGCCTTCTTGCAATCCATCATGCCGACGCCTGTAGCCTTCATGAGGTCCTTGATCTCTGCAACGGATACCTTGCCCATTTGTAATTCCTCCTAATTATTTTTCTTATAGGCAATACCGCACAACCCCTGTGCGTCAGTATGCGCAACCTCAACTGGCGTTGAGGTACAGATTTTCGTCAGATTTCCTAAATTCGACGCAGGTTTGCAAGCGAAGTTCACTTCGCTTTACGCAACGTCAAGGAGAATTGACGTCATCTTTGATGACGTTGGTGATCATGACGGAAAGCTGGCAAGCAGATGACGTGCAGAGGCGTTAGCCGTGGGTTGTGCGGTGTTGCCTATATCGAAATCAGGGCAGACACCTTCTGCCTGCCCGTATTTTCAATGATTATTCTGCGTCCTCAGCCTCTTCGACCTTCTCGGTCTCTTCCTCAGCAGCCTCAGCAGCATCCTGGCCCTGTCTGCCCTCGATGATAGCGTTGGCCATGCAGCCTGCGATGAGCTTTACAGCTCTGATAGCATCATCGTTTCCGGGGATAACGTAATCAACGTCATCGGGATCGCAGTTGGTATCTACGATAGCAACTACAGGGATACCCAGCTTCTTAGCCTCGCTTACAGCGATCTTCTCCTTGCGGGGGTCAACTACGAAGAGTGCTCCGGGGAGCTGCTTCATATTCTTGATACCGCCCATGAACTTCTCGAGCTTCTCGATCTCGAGGTTGAGCTTTGCAACTTCCTTCTTGGTAAGACGGTCGAATGTGCCGTCAGCCTCAAGAGTGCGGAGCTGCTCAAGTCTCTTGATACGTCTCTGGATGGTCTTGAAGTTGGTCATCATACCGCCCAGCCATCTTGCGTTTACAAAGTGTGCATCAGCTCTTGTAGCCTCTTCCTTAACGGAATCAGCAGCCTGCTTCTTGGTACCTACGAAAAGTACCTCCTTGCCCTCAGCAGAAAGCTCTCTTACGAACATATAAGCTTCCTCGAGCTTCTTGACTGTCTTCTGCAGGTCGATGATGTAGATGCCGTTTCTTTCTGTGAAAATGTACGGTGCCATTTTCGGGTTCCATCTTCTTGTCTGGTGGCCGAAGTGTACGCCGGCCTCAAGAAGCTGCTTCATTGATACTACTGCCATTGTAGTAACCTCCTGTTGGTTTTTATTCCGCTTTCGCGGTGATGTATCCTCCGCACCGCTTGGCTTGATTACACCCCTTCGGGGACCTCATCAAAAGCAGTGCGTGCGAATTGCTTTAATATTATACCATACGTCAAGGCGTTTGTCAACACCTTACAGCCGATTATTTCAACAAATTTTCGCTCACACATCTCTGCGGCTTTATGCATACCGCATCTTTTTCAAACCTCACCAGCACCGTGTCCTGCCCGATGAGCTCGATGTCCGAGCATCTGACGGTTATGTCCTCGTCCCTGCCCATCAGACCGAAGGCCCTGCTCCTCCCGTAAATTATGAGCGAGACTACCCTCCCGCCGGAGCTGTCCAGCTCCAGGTCGTCGATGTAGCCGATCTTTTCTCCCGTCCTGACATTTACGACCTCCTTGTTTCTCAGATCGGAAAAACTGCATACCATATTCTTCCCTCCGGTAAATAGGATACACTGCCATTATATTCAGAGTATGCCTCCGTCATTCCCGGAGAACAGGCCTTCCAGCTCCTCATCCGTGAAATTTGCCACAGCATAAGCTATGGCGCTGAGCATCTGCTTGTTGCTGGGTACGCTCCCGACGGCGCAGGAAGCCTCCCCTGCCAGCCTGCATCTCAGCTCCTCCCCGAAGGAGCTCCACACCCTGTTGTTGCAGGAGCGTATCGAGCGCTCAACGTTACCGGGCTTCAATCCTGTCCGGCGGGATATGCTGGGATATACCGTCTTGCTCAGGGTGATATCCCCCTCCAGGTCCTGCGCCAGCATCTCCACCGCCATCTTAACACAGCTGTATCCGCTGTAGTGAGGGCTGTATCCCAGCTTGCTGAGTATGCTTGAAGTCCGTCGGCTGATAAGCGCTTTGCCTGTCAGAGGGAACAGCTTCTCCGAGGCCTTGTCAAATTCCCTGACCAGTTCCCGGGCGCCTATGGGCTTCAGATAAAAAAACAGCTTTCCTCCCCATTTTTCACGCTCACTTACGGGGAAGGAAAGCAGGGATGTAAGTACATACACATAATGAAAGTACCCGGACTCGCAAAGGGCCGTGATGATCTTCAGAGTGTCGTGCAGCGGCAGCTCGTCGGCATCGATCAGCACCGCATCCGCCGTGAAGGAGGGTATGGGTTCATACTCAAGATAATCAGACGAGCTGACGATAAATACCTCGTGACTGCTCCTCATCAGAGCACCTGTCAGCTGCCCCATAGAATTGTTCTTAGGATCAAGCACCAGCAGTCTTATAACGTCCCTCCCCCTTTCACATCCGTACTGCGAAGCTCCCTTCCGCTTTTCCTGCGCACCGGGATAACGGCTGCAGCTGTGACCGCAGTATATTATAACAGTTTTTGACAGAAAACGCAACCTGACGCATCACAAATATCATATGATTTCTCTCGCGCTTTATCACAGCTTATTCATTTGTACATATATAGTCAGATTTTGTCGAAAAATGCTCCCGGCGCTGGAAATTTTACCATATTTTTCTGTACGGTCCGGCGTACAGCACCGCCTCCGAGCCCTGTAAATGGTCCCGGATGCCTGCGCTGAACAGCATATATCTCCCAATCGTTGAATGACACATTTTTCTTCGCAGAATATTATAAAAAATTGTAAAAAAAATCATTTTCAGCGGTTTCAATCCTTGACATTGCTGTTCAATAGTGCTATAATATTATAAAGGTCTATACCCTTTGGGTTTGTGTTCCCTTTGTGAGCATTAAATCATTTAGTTTATTTTTGCTATGTTAATTTTTTAGCAATTGTATATTAGGAGGACGATTCTTATGGCATTCATGCTTTATAGTATTGACGAGGCGCTTGACCGCAAGTATGTCGTAACAAAAACTGTGCCCGGACAGGCTAAATCCGGCACTGTTATCCATATTATGGATACCAACGAAAGATCTGACGGTATAACTGTTGACTACCGTGTCACCAAGACCGGCCAGAATTTCGTCGCAAAATTTGATACCCTCAAGCAGTTCTGCAAATGGTGCAAGCCCGATACATTTATCATCCGCCACCACGAGAATCTTACGAAGAAGGAGATACGCCAGTATCTCAAGATCACCGACAGAACATTTACGTCCTTCTGCCTGCCTATACTTATTGTTCTGCTGGCTATAATCTGGGTGATCGGCATTGCCGCTATCGGTGCTCCCGCAGGAATAATCGTTGCTGCTATCCTTTCGGTGGTAGCTTTCCTCGGTGTGATGTATTTCTTCAAGTCTCAGAAGGAGAAGATCAAGCTGAAACTGTACGGCAAGGTCAACGTGGGCATATCCTTCAAATAACACCCTCATAACAGAATATCTTCACTCCCCTTACTTCGGTATGGGGAGTATTTTTTTGTCATTGCCTGAAGAGACATAAAGCAAAGCGCCCGCATCGCTGCGGGCGCCCTGATATGAGCATTTTTGAGCAAGATGATTATTTACTGTTTCTTTCTGAAAAGGAAATTGGCCCTTGCGACTTTCTTACGCTTTTTGGCCTGTTTAAGGAGCTCTTCCTTAGTAAGCTCCGGCTGATCGTCGTCCTCGATGATCTCCTCATGCTCCTCGCCGAAGATCGCAATGATCTCCTCGGGGGGCTTAACGTCAACGGGAGCCTCATAGAAAGGATTGCTCTCGTCGATCTCAACTCCGCTTATAACATTGGCGGCGTGCTTACCGCTTGAGCCCACTGCATCAACACCGGGATCGGATGTCATATCCTCCCTGCTCGGCTTAGGCTTGGGCGAAGGCTTATTGCCCAGGTCCATAACAGGAACAGGGTTGTCGTTGGAAGCGTGTCTTTTCTCGGCCGGTTTTTCCACTATGAAATCGGGCATCGGAGGCGGTTCGAGCATATCCAGGTCAGCAAATGCCGACAGATCGCCAGACTCCTCTTTCTCCTCTTTCTTATCTTCCGTCTCAGCCTTCTGCTCAGGTTCCGATTCGGGAACAAAGGGATCTGTAAGCTCCGGCAGGTCCTCAAACACTGCTGTAGGCTCAGGTTCCGGCTCGGGAGCAGGTTCTGCCTCTGCCTCCGGCTCAGGAGCAGATTCCACGATCTCGCTGTCGAATTCAAACCCGTTGGCAAACTCAGCCTTGCTCTCCCCTACTCTGAGAGCGGAGATATTAACAGGCTCATTGACCGAAACTACTGCCATGCAGTTGTCATTCTCGGGATTTGTCTGGAACATTGCGTCGATGCACTCGGTGGAAGGTCTGAGTATCCTTCTGTCCTCAAATGCAAGCACGATGATAGCCTTGGCTATAAGGCTTCCGTCGTTTTTCATCTGGAGATAGGCGGAAAGGTCAGCAGGGAACCTGCAAACATAGCCGTCCCTCACAGTGACATTGGTAGATGCCGCATACACATAATCGTTCTCGTCAACGATCACTGCAAGCTCCATCCCGTCCTCGCCGGTATATGAGGGAGCCGCGGCCTTCATTTTCACTACATACTCTTTTGCAGTATCATACAGTGTTTTTGCATCCATATCAAGCACCTGCTTTTAATAAATTAGGTTCTCATAATATTAGCTCTGCGCTCAGCGGCAGCCTTCTTGTTGGCGGCGATCTTGTCCTTTATGATCTGGTTGTTGCTGATCGCCAGTTCTTCATTGTAAACGCACGATAGCGAGATATCGTCCTCGGTACCGAAATGCGATCTCTTGACGAGATTGTTCTGAAGCGAATTCATGAACGCATCGGGATTAGCAAGCTGCCCTGCGATGATCGTATGATAATCCAGGAAGTCGAAATCGCTTCCGAAAGAAGTGTAAAGACCGTCGGTCGAAACACAAATAGCAAGCAGCTTCTTGTCATCCACATAGAACGAGTCGAACATCGAATATGCATTTGCATTACACATCGACGAGGTGATATTGGCCGGGTTTGCTTCCTCGTAATCCATTATCATCGAAGTCTCGCCGTCCTCGAACACCGCCACAAGGCTTCCGTCACCTATCTGGAAACCGAAGGTGTAATCATTGCCCGCAACAGCGGCGATAAGAGTGGTGCCGTAGTAAGACTCAAAGGGTATCTCGGCAAATTCGTCGTATTCAAACTTGCTGGATTCCTTCCTCGTTACCGGGTACTTCTCAAGATGATCGAGCACCTTGTTGTTCCAGAGAAAGATCACATACTTCTCGATCTTTCTGATCATCCTGTCGTGATCTTCTTTAAGGAGCCTTTCAAATTCTTCCGGATCCTCGTAGAACTTTTTGATCGCCTCGAGCACAGCATCCACCGCGCACTTCGAGCCGATGTTGCTGCGGAAATGCTTCTTGCTTCCGTGGCCGTCGGCTACGACGGCTACAGCATAGCCTTCACCGATCTCATATGCAGAGCTATCCTGGCAAACTATACCTTTTTTTTCGTGGCTTGCACCCATTACTGAGTGGCTGAAACCCTTGAACATTTCTTATCATAGCTCCTTCCGATATTAAGTGTTTCAGGTGAATAATCACCAGCCCGTATCGAAAGAAACATCGTCCGATTCGTTCTGATTAACAAGCTCCTGTATCTGCTGGCCGAGCATCTTCTGCTTGGCAGCATATACATCCTCATCGCTGAGCTCAGACTCGTTCTGCTCAGAGAGAGTCATACTCTTACTTCCGATCTGAGAAGCTGTTACAGCAACGATCTTGATCATCTGTGCCAGCTGATTTCCGGAATAAGCGTGAACAACGGTATCCTTCGAGCCTGTGAACTCGGCCAGCATATCGTCATTAGCCTCATTGCCGATACCCAGAGCTGCCTTGAGTCCGAACTTGTACCAGCTGTTCTGTGAAAGCACCTTCAGTCCCTCAACATAGTCGTCGGAGGGATAGCCGTCTGTCATCAGGAAGATAACAGGTGCGAATGACAGCGAAGGAGAATTCAGGAAGCTGTTTCTCGACATTCTTGCCGACAGCTCCTTGAAAGCCTCGCCCATACTTGTAACGCCCGAAGCCGAGAGTCTTGCCCACTCAAAATCCTCGATAGCGATAGGCTCAGCATACATCCACTTAACGTGAGTCGAGAAGGTCAGTACAGCGATCTTGACCTCTGTATCAGCCTCGCCCACACGGCGGATCTCAGGGATAAGCTCCTCCATAACGGTATTGAGCTCACCCATCTTTGTACCCTTCATACTTCCTGAAGTATCGATAAGGAAGAATATTACAAGGCTCTTCCTCGACACACCGGTAGCACCCAGCGGATCGTCGTCGAAATCGAACATATCGAGATCGTCTTCTGCCTGGGTCTTCTCAGCTGCTGCGTTTACAGCAGCCTCTTCTGCAGGATTCGGCGCAGCACCGTTTTTTGCTTTGTTCTTCTTGCTCATATCCATATGCTCCTTTTCATTATATTACTTAACTATTTCAATCTTGCTGTTACGCTTCCGAAATCGATCTCAAGTCCCTGCCAGATCGGGCATCCCTTGCCGGGACCGACGTCATAGAAGTTGCCGTCGGGCATCCTTACGCGCCAGGTCATCTCCGAGCAGTTCTTGATACCGAGAACGCCGGGTTTGAGCTTGTTCTCCACCAGTTCTCCGGCAACGGTCAGATAATCGTCCGAGTCAGGATTTACCTCGCACTCATAGAATTTGCTTCCTATGTAAAGCGGCAGCAGGCTGTCACGGTTGCTGAATTCCATCGTGGCAAATGTCATACCGCATTTCGGGCACCTGAATGTGGAGCTGTCCTGCTTCTC
Source organism: Ruminococcus sp. (assembly GCA_017526445.1). Taxonomy (GTDB): domain Bacteria; phylum Bacillota; class Clostridia; order Oscillospirales; family Ruminococcaceae; genus FB2012. The sequence continues at coordinate 18,636 of JAFXRI010000010.1, forward strand.
GAACATTGACGAGAAATTCGTTCTTCCGCAGGTGCAGGCGATTATCTCCGAGCGCAGCCTGATAAACAGCTTCTGCCACTCGTTCTCGATTATACGTCTGTTGGGATCTGTAAGTCCGTCGGTGAAGGAAAGAATGAATGCATCCTTCACGTACTTGGGATACAGTTTCCAGAACTTGATAACGTTGTCATGTATTCCTCTTACAGGTCTGTTGGAGGAATCGGTCGGATCGTAAACGAACACCGCCTCGGCGCCGTAGTGCTTGAGCTCAGCCGCCTCAGTAAGGCAAACGTCCCTGATGACCTTCTGTCCCTCCATCGGATCTCCTCTGAACAGCAGCTTGAAAAGTACTACTGCCAGCGAGTATTTATCAGTCTGCATATCCGGCTTTGCGATGCCGCGCACGATCTCAGGCGCCATATATCCGGGCTTGCCCCCGATACCGAAGTTGCTGCCGTCGGGAGCGATATTATCGCAGTCGCAGACCAGTACGGCACCGGTCTCGGTATTGATGAAGAAACCGCCGTCGTTAAGATCCTGGTAGCTCTTGCCTGCACGGTGCAGCTGTCTGAAAGCGTTGACTATATTGATGACTGCTGTGACCATAGCGAAGAGATTTGTGAACCTTACAGTCTCCTTCGTAGCCTTGCCGGTAAGGGGATCCACCACCAGCTTATAGGTATTGAGTATATCCACAAACGAGTCAAAGCTCTGGGGCTTGAGTTCCATGAGGTAGCCAAAGGTACCGTCAGGAGTCTCCTTGGTGAGGTACTTAGGCCACAGGAACTTGTTGCTCGGAGCACCGTCCGCGATATTCCTCTTGATGTTGTTCCTGAAAGCAGCGGGGTCCTTCATCTTATTGATATCGTACCATTTGAGAGCCCACTTCTGAGCGTTATAATCCACCAGGTAAACGATACCCTGTCCGCCGCTTCCTATCACTCCCGAAACGACGGCCTTGCCGCCGTATTCAAGCTCAACTTCCTGACCTATCTTAAGCTCTGTCATCTGATTCTTCCTCCTTAAAATCTTCATCAGCCGGCAGAGCTGTTCCGACAGCCGAGGTTACAAATTTGATCTTATGCTGCATACAATACTTATGCACATACGAATTTTCGTAGCAGTACACTACCAGCTTAGGACAATATGCAAATGCATTTTTATCTATGAACTTAACGCTTCTCGGCACAATAAGCGCTTCGAGACTCTCGCATCCCGAGAACGCGTTCTCGCCGAATCCGCTGACGGTATCCGGCACAGTGAGCACTTTAAGAGACGTACAGCAGAAGAAGGTATTGTCGCCTATCTCCAGCAGGTTCTTGGGGAGCTTTACGCTCTCAAGGCTCAGGCAGGCATTGAAGGCACCTTTCTCGATCTTCTTGACCGAATCAGGGAACTTCACGCTGATAAGTTTCTTACAGTCCGTAAAGGAATACTCCCCGACTGCCATCAGCGTGCTCGGCAGGCTGATGCTGCGCATCTTGCAGCCGTCAAAGCAGTACCCGTCCAGTCTTGTATAGCCTTCCTTAACGATTATCGTCTTGCTCAGCTTATGAAGGAAAGCATCCTTCTTCCTGTAGACCTTGCTGTCTATATCGACGGCAGCCTTTTCCTTAGGCTTCTGGGAATCGTCCTTTTTCTTTTCATCTTCATGCAGTTTTGAGAGATACGGCAGCTTTGTCATATAAGAGAACACCGCCAGGACGAACTCAGCCTGATTTTCGTTGGCCCCCACGTCCTTGGTCATCAGCTCTCTGGCAGCGTCCACCGCCTTATGCCTGTCCGGCTCCTTCAGGAACACATCAAGCACGCCGGCCTTCAGCATCCTGACTATCACCGCACGCTCGAAATCGTAGCCTGCAAGATAATCATAGGTCATACTGATGAGCTGATCTGTATTGGCTATATTTTCAAACTGCTCTTCAACGAGCGAACGCATCAGCGTCTGTATCTGCTTTGTAGCGTCATACCCCTGGATCTTCTGCAGCATGATCGTTCTGCATTCGGGACACATCGCGCTGCCCTTAGGTATCTCAGCGTGACAGTTTTCGCATTGCATAAGCAACTCTCCCATCCTCAGCGTGCCCGGAAAGCCACGGTCATACGCGGCAAAACGCCCGCAAGACCTGCTGCTTATCGGGTACACACCTATATAGTATAATTATATCATTTCGATTAAAATATGTCAAGCCTAAACCGCCAAATATGTGCAATTTGCAAAAATTATTTACATCTTTTTAAATATGTCCGCAAGATCGGCAGCTGCGGCCCGCAAACACCGCAGAACAAGTCTCTCAGCGTGGCTTTATTCCGGATATATCCGGCATCCGCAAGCCGCTCCCCATATCTTCACGTATTCACGGCGCAGGGGCAATGCCCCTATCATAAAGCGAGGACGGCCGCTTCATGGTCAAGCGACCGTCCGTTTTTTAGTGAGCCGTCAGCGTGCTGTCTTGTGGAGATTTTCGTTGATGCTGTCAACGAGCGAACTGATCTCCTTGATAGACTCGCGGATGATATCCGAGCTCTCGTTGGTAACATTAACGTTGTCGTCCAGAGCCTTAAAGGCATCAAGGGTGGTCTCCAGTATCTCAACGAGCTGTCCGACACTGGCAGCGTCCATAGACGAATTGCCCCTGCAGAACGCAATAACGTTGGTGAGCAGGTCGTTAACGACGTTGGCCCTGTCACTGGTCTTGGCTGTCGATTCACCGATGGTGTCCATATTGGAATTGATGTTCCTCAGGTCATCCTTCAGCTTATCCGAAAGGCTCATACACTCATTGGTGATCTCGGACAGCAGTTCATGCTGAGCAGTCAGCTCGCTGTGTCTTGCAGTGAGAACGTTCTTTGCGTGAACAACGCAGTTGTCCGCAGTATTAAGACCTCTGCATATAGCGATAGCCATATCCTTGCACGATCTGTAGCCGCAGGAATGGCAGTTGAAGTTGCGCTCGTCCTCGGTATGCTTGCCCATCATCTCGAATACAGCATCCAGCTGTCTGTCGGAGGGCAGCGGAGTCGGTGTGCACTGCTTGTATGATCTCATGAAGTCGGAGAGCTTCAGCTCGTCATCGAACTTCTTGAACAGCTTGTCGTCGCCGCCTCTGAAGCCGGTCTTACGTCTTGTCTTCGCTTCCTTCTCGATCTCTCTCATCGAAGCCATAACGTCGAACATAGTCTGTGTGGTAGCCGAAGCGGGGCCAACGTTGCATCCGAACTCACAGGAAAGCACGTCGAACACCTCAGGGTGCTTGAACTCGGGCATCTCGGCATACATATCCAGCTCGGGATATACCTTGTTGGCTCCCTCGGAGGTAGTGATGTTTATATCCGGATCATGCAGCCAGATATTGTCTCTGAGTCCGCCCGGACGGGGGTAAACAGCACCCAGCTGGCCCTGCATCTCTTCAAACTTGTATTCAAAGTCATTTGCCGAATTGGTAGATACCTTTATGCCGTTCCTGTCAAAATACTCCTCCAGCTTCTGGAAGGTAACATTGTAATCAACAAGACCGGTCTCCATAAACTCAGTCTTCTTGGCGATGCACGGAGTAAGCACTGCGATGGGGTTGGATCTTCTCAGATACTTCTTTATGTAAGTAACAGCACAGCAGATCGGGCTGTGTATAGGCGAAAGGTTGCCCAGCAGCTTGGGCTGATACTTCTCAACATACTGAACGATAGCAGCGCAGGGCTGTGTGATGATATTGCCGACCTTCTTCTGCTCGATAGCTCTCAGATGAGCCCATGTGCATATATCGGCACCGAGGGATACGTCATACACAAGACATCCGCGTCCCTTGAACCAGTCAAGGATGCCCTTCCACCTGGTGGGGAACACCGTCTTGATAGAAGGAGTCGCCAGCACGATCAGTTTCTCCTTGGTCATGCGGGCCATGCAGTCCTCGGTGTCATCGAGGTAGTCTCTTGCGCCGTGTGTACAGGTCTTTACGCACTCACCGCAATAGATGCACTTTTCGTTATTTACCGTGGTTACGAACTTGCCGTCGTCGAGCATCTTGGTGATATTCGCCTCGGGAGCGGGGCAGTTCCTGATACATGCGTTACATCCAACGCATCTGTCGGGCTTTACGATAATGATCTCATTTCCGTTCATATGAATAATACACTCTCTTTCCAAATAGTATAAGCATCAATAGATCAATGCCGAAGCATTCCCGTGTCTTCCGCCTGTGCCGGTAAAGAAGATCACTTTATGGATTTCGCCTGCTTCAGAAGATCGCTGAGATCGGTGCCGCCCTTCTTGGGTGCCTCATCAGCCTTCTTGTCGTCCTTGAGCGCTGCAGCCTGCTTGGCGATCGCCGCCAGATCTGCGCCGCCGGCAGGAGCACTGTCAGCCTTGGGCTTGCTGCCGATGGAGTTGGCCATTTCCTTGAGCTTTTCAAGCTCCTCGTTCTTCTTCTGAGCCTGAGCATCCGCACCGGTGACATAGGTATTGTCGGTAGCGGTATATTCCGGAGCATCCGGCAGTGCGGGATCCTGCAGCTCGGGGTTCCTGAACACAGGAACGCCGCCGGCAGTCAGTTCCGCCTTTGTATCGTCTATCAGTTTCTGAGAATCGTCCAGCATAGCGATGCCTGTCTGCTGGAATTCAACGAGCATATTCTTGAGCTTGCTGATCTCCACACCGATCTTGCCGACCTCGTTGAGCATCGAAGCCTTCATATTGCCGGTAGCAGCCTCCATAGCAGAGGAATCGTTCTTGACATCGGTCATGATCTTTGCAGCACGCACCTCAGCGTCATATATTATCTTTGAAGCCTTGTTATTTGCCTCGATAACAGTGTTTTCTGCCAGCTTCTTGGAATCAGCTTCCAGATCCGCAGCCTGCTGCTTGGCAGTTGTAACGATCATAGTTGCCGACTTCTGCGCCTCGGCGAATACCACGCCGAACATCGCAGCATCACCGCCGCCGGATGCAGCAGTAAGCTTCACATTGGCATCGGCAAGAGCAGCATCCAGCTCCTCCTTGGCAGCCCGCAGCTCGGCAAGCTCGGCTTCCTTCTTCTTGTTATCCTCTTCAGCAGACTTGAGCTTTTCGCTCATAGCCTCGTTCTTGACCTGCATCTCGGTCAGCTTGGCCCTCTCGTTTGCAAGCACCGACTCGTGAGCAGCTTCCTCGGAAGTGCCTTCCTTCAGCTTGTTGAGCATAAGCTTTGTCTCGCGGAGCTCATTCTTCAGATCATAGACCTGTGAATAGAGAAATTCGAGACGCTTGTCAACGTCGCCCTTGTCATATCCGCCAAAGGTCACGGTTTTAAGAAATCTGGATTCTGCCATAGATCATTTACCCCCTGTTGCGCTTGAATTATTGTTAAACACGCAAATCGTCAATAATAAATATAACACATTTTTCTTAATCTGTCAATAAAGCTTTGTGCAAATAAGCTTATTTTTCGCATAAACTACAATTATTTATGTATGTTTTCGTCAGTTTCAACAGTTAGCAACAGATAACCTTACTTTTTCGGGCTCTTCCCCGCACATTTATCATACTTCCGCGGCCCTGTCCGGTCAAAAAAGCGGCACACATCTGTCACATCCCCGGCAGTCTGACCGCCGCACAGTATCATCCGCAGTCAGGACGGCACGCAATGACTCCTCCCCTGCAAAAGCATAAGGCAATACCGCACAACCCCTGTGCGTCAGATCACGCGCAAGCTCAATAAAGTTGAGCTGAGATTTTTCGTCAGAGTGCATAAATTTGACGCAGGCGGGCGAGCGAAGACCAATTCGCTTTTCGCCCGGCAAGGAAAA
>JAFXRI010000011.1 GCA_017526445.1 Ruminococcus sp.
GTGCATAAATTTGACGCAGGCGGGCGAGCGAAGACCAATTCGCTTTTCGCCCGGCAAGGAAAATTTGTGTGCTATGACGGAAAATATGCAAGCAGATGACGTGCAGAGGCGCAAGCCGCGGGTTGTGCGGTGTTGCCTATATCTTCCAAAAAAGACAAAAGACCGTATACCGAGCAGTCAGGCTGAACGGTATATGGTCATAAGTCACGAAGATCAATAGCTGAGTCTTGCTCTGCCCTTAGCGCGTCTGCGAGCCAAAACCTTTCTGCCGTTTCTGGTAGACATTCTCTTCATAAAACCGTGAACTTTTTTTCTCTGCAGCTTCTTGGGCTGATATGTTCTTTTCATTACACTTTTCCTCCCTTCGGAATCTGCCCCGGAGGTGACGCCTGCCGTCACGCATACCGGACCGACAAATGAGATCGGACAAATATTCTTCTGACGAATAGAGACAATTTGCCCTTGCAATAATCTATTATAAACTAAACGATATGAGTTTGTCAATACCGTTCATAGAATTTTTATATTTATTTTTTCCTATATCTACACTCTTTAAGAGGCATTTTTCGGGAAAAATCTAAACTTTTTATGACTTAGACAGAGCAAATAACCATATATTGAACTATAATTCCCGCAAATGGCCTATATACTGTATGTCGAGACCAAATTCTGCCTTTAGATACACTATTATAAATATATAAGTTTCAGGCCCTTTTCTCTTGAAATTTTTTTGCCTTTGTGCTATAATAGAATAGAATTGAGTATTATGCACTTTTTTACGGAAGGACGGATTTTTCAGCATCGGATATGTCAGAAAATCACCTCTGAACAAACACTGCGGCCGCGTCCCGTCTGACATAATGACAGCGGAAATACGGCGCATCAAATCATTACCGGGATAAAATGAAGGATCAGCTTTCAGGTAAAAATACTCTTATCATAATCAAAAACTGAAAGGATTGAAAAGTAAGATGGATTCGCTTAATGAAGCGTTTGAACTCGTAGTCAGGTTCTGCGAGAAAAATTATGACAGCATCAGTTCGATAGCACTCGAAAAATGGATAAAAAAGCTTGAGCCCTTCAAGCTGGAAGGTTCTACCGCTTTTCTGCTGACGGAGAACGAGTTTACCAAGAATATCATCTCTACCCATTACAAGGAGATGATCGAAAAGGGCTTTGAGAACGTTATGGGCTTTCCGATAAAGGTCGAACTGCTGATACGCTCCAAGGACGAGGATGATAACAGTATGGCAGTCTCCGACGATCCCGAGCAGTTTGACAATCTCACCTTTGAAAACTTCGTAAAAGGCAAGTCAAACGAACTGGCCTATGCCTTTTCCACAGCTGTGGCAGGCAGCAGCGAGAATAAGGGCTCGATAAATACAAATCAGACCTTCAATCCCCTTTTCATCTACGGAGATTCGGGACTGGGCAAGACTCACCTGATGAAGGCTATCGAAAATGAGGTAAGAAAAAAGAACCCCGATATAAAGATCATATATACCACAGGAGAGAATTTTCTGAACGAACTGGTGGAGGCTATCTCCAAAAAGAGCACCACCGATTTTCACGCCAAGTACAGGAGCGCTGATTTCCTGCTGGTGGACGATATACAGTTCATCGCCGGCAAGGAGACTGCTCAGCAGGAATTCTTCCATACCTTCAACGACCTGTATAACGCAAGAAAGCAGATCGTGCTCACAGCGGATATCGCTCCCTCTAAAATGAATACCCTCGAGGACAGGATCCGTTCGAGATTTGCCTTAGGTGTTCAGGTCGATATACAGCCGCCTGATTTTGAGACCAGAATGGCTATCGTCAAGAGAAAATCAGAACTGGTGGGACTGCAGCTCAGCGATAATATCTGCCGTCTCATCGCCGAGAAGATCAAGACCAATATCAGACAGCTGGAAGGCACCGTAAATAAGATGAAAGGCCTTACAGAGTTCACAAAGGAAACACCCTCAATGGCTATGGCTCAGAAGGTGGTCAAGGAGATAATGATACAGAATCATCCCCAGGAGATCACCGTGGACAGAGTCATAAATGAAGTGGCACAGGTATTCAAGGTAACTCCCGAGGATATAAGATCCACTAACAGAAGCAAAAATATCTCCAGGGCAAGAAAGGTATGTATCTACCTGCTGAAGGAAGTCAAGGGAATGACCTATATCCAGATAGGAAATGAGCTCAATAAGAACCACAGCACCATGACTATCCATTATCAGAATGTCTGCGACGAGATGAACAGGAACAGAGATTTCAGACAGATAGTACAAGATCTGGAAAAAAATCTCAAAAACAGCTGAGAAGACCTTTTCAACAAAAGTTTTAACATACATAATGCCGGAGCATCGGGCTCCGGACAGGTCTTTCAAAGCTTTTAACAGATGTCTTTTAAACCGTGTGTTTATTTTGTCAGAACTTTTTATCATTTTATCAACACAGTTTAAAATTGATTTCAAATCAAATCAACACTTTCAACCCGCTTTAAAACTTTAAAATCTTTAAACGTATTTTCAAGAAGCGATGTTGATAAATAAGAGACAGAAAACGGCGAAAATACGGCATTTGAAAGGTTTTAGCAGTTTTAAACAGCACTACTAAGAATACTAAATAAAATAGATATATAGCTATCATATCCTGTCCTTCGCGGAGGGATACCGCACCGAACGGCGGAAAGGTCACAGAGGAGGTCTGTATTTTATGAGATTAACCTGCAGCAAAGATAAGTTGTACGAAGCGATCGTAAATGTTTCAAAAGCTATATCCGACAGAAGTTCACTTCCTTCTCTTGAAGGCATGAAGGTGAAGCTGGAGGATTCTACGCTGGAGCTTACGGGATACGATCTCGAAATAGGCATCAAGACCACTATTGCCGTGAAGTCAAACGACTATGGCATTTTCCTTGTCAATGCCAAGCTTTTCAGCGAGATGATAAAGAAGATGCCCGGAGAAGAAGTGCTTATAGAAGTAAGCGAGAATATGCAGATCACCATTTCCAGCGGAAATGTGGTCTATAATATGGTCGCAAAGGCAGCCGACGAGTATCCCGAGCTGCCCGGCATCAACAAGTGTGAAAAACTCTCTATGCCCCAGACCATGCTGAAAAGTATGATAAATCAGACTATCTTCGCAGCTTCGGTATCGGATATCAACCCTGTTCTGAAGGGTGAACTCTTTGAAATCGAGAACGGCGTGTTCAATCTCGTTGCAATAGACGGGTACAGGCTGGCCGTCAGAACTGAGAATGTAAAGAATGAGGAGAATAAGAAGTTCATCGTTCCCTCTAAAACTTTGGCAGAGGTTTCAAGGCTCCTTTCCGATAACGACGAGGACAGCTGCGATATTTATGTTGCACTGAAACATATTATTTTCGATATAAACGGATATCTCGTTTATTCGAGACTTATCGAGGGTGAGTTCCACCCATATAAGAGCGCTATCCCGAAGACCAGCAATACCGAGATCATTGTGGACAGGCGTGAGATAATAAAAACTCTTGAAAGAGCTATGCTGCTCATAAGCGAGAGAACTCCCAGCCCCGTGAGATGCTATTTTGAGAACGGCATCATCAGGATAAAGTGTACTACCGAGCTGGGCAAGATCCAGGACGAGATCACAGCTGATATGACAGGACCTGTTATCGAGATAGGCTTCAAGTGCAAGTATCTGCTGGATCCGCTGAATAAGATCGATGACGATAAGGTGAAGTTCCAGATGGGCGGAAGCCTTCTGCCGATGAAAATCGTTCCCCTGGAGGGTAATAAATATACCTATCTCGTCCTGCCAGTAAGACTGGCAAGAGAATCCTGAATATGACTGTCACTTGTTTTACCCTTTGACAGAAAATAATTTGGAAACGTAAAAAAACAGAAAAATATCCGGATATGATGCTCTGTCCTGAATACTGATGTATTCTGCTGAAAGGACAGACTAAATAGAAAAGAGGAAAATTATGGAAGAACTTGAATACAGATATGACACTCAGCTGCTTATCGACGGCGAAGATCTTGACGAGGATGAGATCAACGATTACATTATTGAGCATTTCAAGGGCGACAGTCTTCTCGTTGTGGGAGATGACGAGCTTATAAAGCTCCACTATCATACAAATGAGCCCTGGCTCATTCTTGAATACTGCCGCAGCCTCGGTGAGATATACGATATAGTCGTTGAGGATATGGACAGGCAGCAGAGAGGATTAAAGGGATAACAGATAAGTGATATCCGAACTTAATAAATAATTGGAATTTGATATTATGGAACAGGAAAAAATTAAGATAAAGACTGAGTTTATCAAGCTGGATTCTCTGTTGAAATTTGCCGGACTTGCAGAGACCGGAGGTATCGGCAAGGAGATAGTTGCCGAAGGCAGGATAAAAGTCAACGGCGAGGTCTGCACTATGCGCGGCAAGAAGATAAGGCCCGGAGACAAAGTGCAGATAGACGAGCTTGATAAGGAACTCGTTATAGTTTGAGTATGAAAATCACCGAGATCAGCATAAACGGTTTCAAGAACCTGAAAGATATAAATGTATCTCCGCATCCTAAGCTGAATATCTTCTGCGGCGACAATGCCCAGGGAAAAACAAATCTTATCGAAGCAGTGTGGCTGTGTTCGGGAGTCAGGAGCTTCCGCAGCACAAAAGATAAAGATATGATAGATATAAGCGGAGAGGTAATGAGCATTGCTCTCAGATTCAAGAACAGGGAGCGGGAGCAGGAGATATGCTACCGTATGGCAAAGCCTTATCTGAAAGATAAAAACTGCTCGGTGAACGGCGTAAGGGTAAAGGCTCCGTCAAAACTTTTCGGGAGACTCAACTGTGTGGTGTTTACTCCCGAGGATCTTGAGCTTTCAAAAGGCTCGCCGGATAAAAGGCGACAATTCTTAGACCTCTCGGCGGCGCAGATCAAGAATTCCTATAAGCTGGTCACTGAAAAATACGATCAGATACTGGAGCAGAGAAATACTCTTCTGAAAAATATCTCTTTCGGCAGATCCGACAGGGATGAGCTGGATGTGTGGGATATGCAGCTGGCTCAGATGGGAGCATATATCACTCTGCTGAGATATAATTATTCAAAGAAGCTGGGGGCCTATGCCTCAAAGCTGTATTCTGAGATATCCTCCGGCAGGGAAAGTCTTGAACTGAGATACAGTTCCACCGTGTTCGGGGAACTGGAGGGCAGGACCGATTATAGGAACGATCTTGCGGCTGAGTATCTCGAATGTATAAGATGCTGCAGGGACGAGGATATAAGGCTTGGCTTTACCGGAAAAGGTGTCCATAGGGATGACCTTACAGCATTTATAAACGGCCTGCCGGCGAGGGACTTTGCCTCGCAGGGACAGCACAGATCGGCGGCGCTGGTGCTGAAGCTGGCTCAGGCGAATATCCTCCTTGACGAGACAGGTGAGGCTCCGGTGTTCCTTCTGGACGATGTTTTAAGCGAGCTTGATCCGTCAAGACAGGAATTTGTTATCTCTAAGATAGATAATATGCAGGTGTTCATCACCTGCTGCGACGAGAACATCCCCGAGAACAAGACGGGAAAATTCTACCGCATAAAGGGCGGAAGAATAGTCAGATGACCGGCAGCTGACAGATCATTGTTTTTTTGATGTCAAAAAGAGGTAGTTATGTATCTTCATCTGGGCAATGACTTTATTGTCAACGGAAAATATATAGTCGGAATATTCGATCTTGAGAAAAGCTCGGTATCCAGATATACGAGGGATTATCTCTCAAATGCCACAAAGCTGGGGCGTGTTGTGAACTGTACGCTGGAGATGCCCAAGAGTTTCGTGGTGACTCTTGACGGGGAGCTGACGGAGAGGGTATATATCTCTCAGCTTTCCTGTGCGACTTTAAAGAAAAGATACAGATCAAACAGAATGTGATTATTTGTTTGCTTTGCATATGGAGGATTTGTTTTTATGAGCGAAGAAATCAAAAAGACGGACGAAGAGCTGGTCGAGGTCAGCGAAATATCCAAGGTCGAGGAGGATTATGACGAAAATCAGATCCAGGTACTCGAAGGACTGGAGGCAGTAAGGATCAGGCCCGGTATGTATATCGGTTCCACAGGTCCGAAGGGCTTGCATCACCTTGTTTATGAGATCGTGGACAACGCCATAGATGAGGCTCTTGCGGGCTACTGCACTGAGATAACCGTGGATATACTGCCCGGTAATGTCATCAGGGTAACTGACAACGGCCGAGGCATACCCACCGGCATACATCCCACCGAGAAGATCTCGGCGGCGACTGTAGTTTATACCGTACTGCACGCCGGCGGTAAGTTCGGCGGCGGCGGATATAAGGTGGCGGGCGGCCTTCACGGAGTTGGTGCTTCTGTTGTAAATGCTCTCTCCGAATGGCTGGAGCTCACCGTTTATGACGGAAAAAATATACACTTCCAGAGATTTGACCGCGGCGAGTATAAGGAGCCTCTGAAGATCATCGGCGAGACCGACAGGACAGGTACATCCGTGTCCTTCAAAGCTGATCCTCAGATATTCACCGAGTCCACTGTTTATGATTATGAGATACTGCTCACCAGACTGAGAGAGCAGGCTTTCCTCAATGCGGGCATAAAGATCGTGTTCTCCGACCTGAGAGACGAGAACAATACCGTTTCAGAGACTCTCCACTATGTGGGCGGTATCAGGGAGTTCGTTGAGCATATCCATAAGACCAGAGGAGTCGAGGCTATCTCTGACAATGTTATATATTTCCAGGGTATGCAGGGGGATATGTTCTGTGAGATAGCTCTCCAGTACAACGACACCTACAATGATGTGATCCTTTCCTTCGCAAACAATATCCATACTCCCGACGGCGGTACTCACGAGAACGCTTTCAGGAATATGATAACCAAGGTCCTGAACGAGTACGGCAAGAAATTCGGCCTTCTCAAGGACGGAGAGAAGCTGGTGGGCGAGGATGTAAGAGAGGGCCTTACCGCCATTATCTCCGTAAAGCTCACAAACTGTGAGTTTGAGGGACAGACTAAGGGCAGACTGGGTAATCCTGAGGTGAAGCCCTTCGTCGAGAAGATCGTTTACGAAAAATTTATGGACTATCTCGAGGAAAATCCCGAGACAGCCAATGCGATATTTGACAAGTCCGTGGCCGCAAAGAGGGCAAGAGAAGCCGCCAAGAAGGCCAGAGATAACGAGAGAAAGCGCAAGAGCGCCCTTGACAATGTGTCTCTTCCCGGAAAGCTGGCTGACTGCTCGGATAAGGACCCCGCCAATACCGAAATATATATCGTCGAGGGAGATTCGGCGGGCGGCTCTGCCAAGGAGGGCCGCGACAGGCGCTTCCAGGCCATACTCCCCCTCTGGGGCAAGATGCTCAACGTGGAAAAGGTGCGTATCGACAAGGTTTACGGCAACGATAAGCTGATGCCCGTAGTAACGGCGCTGGGCACCTCTATGGGTGAGGATTTCGATGTTTCCAAGCTGAGATACGACAAGGTCATCATCATGGCCGATGCCGATGTGGACGGTTCACATATCAGGACTCTGCTGCTCACCTTCTTCTTCCGCTATATGAGAGAGCTTATCTCGGCGGGACACGTTTATATCGCACAGCCGCCCCTTTTCAAGGTGGCAAGAGGCAAGCAGGTGAGATATGCCTTCTCCGACGAGGAGAGAGACAGATATATCTCCGAGATACAGAACGGTACCGACGTCAAGGTGGATGTTCAGAGATACAAAGGTCTCGGTGAGATGGATCCCGTTCAGCTGTGGGAGACCACTATGGATCCTTCATCAAGGACTATGATCCAGGTAACTATGGAAGATGCCGTCAAGGCGGACGAGATCTTTACGATACTTATGGGCGACAAGGTCCAGCCGAGACGTGAGTTCATCGAGAAGAACGCACAGTATGCAAAAGATCTGGATATCTGACCGCGGATCTGAAAAGGAGGGTTTGCTTTGGAAGAAACAGAGATAGTCAAGGCTGATGAAAAGCCCTCTCTGTGCTCGTTTGAGTTCAATGTCACTATTCCTGAGGAGGACGACGCTTTCAGGACGTTCCAGAGAAGATATGTCTTTAAGCGCAACGTTATAAAAAGTGTGGGCTTCGGCCTGCTGGGGATAGGTTTTCTGGTTTCGTCCTTTATTTATCCCGATCAGGTAATGAATTATATACTGTTCGGTGTGTGCGCCGCAGCGGTGGCCCTGATATGGTATAATAACGTTAAGATCAGACGCTCGCTTATGGAGGCGCTGAAAATACTGGAGGACGACAGGTATATATTTACCCTTTATGACAGCGACTTCAAGATCGAGACTGTGATCTCCGAGGAAGAACGTAATGAGGAGGGATTCGAGGAGATACCTCCACAGACCTTTGAGCTGAACGATCCGCTGCTGGATGCCGTCGAGAAGGAAGATAAGTTTGTTGTCATCGTGAAAAAAGCAACGATCTATGTGCTGCCCAAGAGATGTATGAGCAGTGAGCAGATTGATCTTGTGAGAGAAAAACTCAAAGCAATAAATATTTGATTTTTATTATATGTGAGAGCACGTTATGCCCTCGCTCAGCAGTAAGAAAGAGGTTGGTAGTTTGTTTGCCGAAAATTCAACTGTAATCAAGTCAGATGTAAACAGTATAATGCAGGAGAGCTTTTTACAGTATTCAATGGCTGTAATAGTTTCCCGTGCGCTGCCGGATGTGCGGGACGGTCTCAAGCCCGTTCACAGAAGGATACTCTATACTATGTTTGAAAATGGCCTGTATCCCGATAAGCCTTACAGAAAGTGCGCCGATACGGTAGGTAACGTGCTGGGTAAGTATCATCCCCACGGCGACGCATCAGTTTATGACGCTATGGTAAGACTTGCCCAGAGCTTCTCTCTGAGGTATCCTATGGTGGACGGTCACGGAAACTTCGGCTCCGTAGACGGAGATCCTCCTGCCGCTTACCGTTATACCGAGTCGAGAATGTCCAAGATGAGCCTTTATATGCTCTCGGATATAGGCAAGGAGACAGTCGATTTCCAGCCCAACTACGACGACAGACTGAAAGAACCTGTGGTGCTGCCTTCACGTTTTCCGAATCTGCTTTGCAACGGTTCGGTGGGTATCGCTGTGGGTATGGCTACGAATATACCTCCCCATAACCTGAATGAGATCATTGACGGTATGAAGCTGCTGGCAAGCAACCCGGACTGCACTCTTGACGAGCTTATGGAGTGTGTCAAGGGACCGGACTTCCCCACCGGCGGAATCATTATGGGACGCGCCGGCATCAGGGCCGCCTACGGCACCGGAAGAGGCAAGATCACCCTCCGTTCCAAGACAACTATTGAGGAGATCAACGGAAGAAACTGCATCATCGTCAACGAGATACCCTATATGGTCATCAAGAGCAGACTGCTGGAGTCTATTGCAAATCTGGTCAAGGACAAGAGAGTCGAGGGTATCCACGACCTGAGAGACGAGTCGGACAGAGACGGTATGCGTATCGTTATCGAGCTGAAAAAGGATGCTATCCCGGATGTGGTGCTCAATAAGCTGTTCTCATATACTCAGCTGCAGGATACAGTGGGAGTAATTATGCTGGCTCTTGTCAACGGCATACCAAAGATACTTACTCTCAAAGAATGCCTCGAACAGTACCTCGATTTCCAGGTGGAGGTCATTGAAAGACGTACAAGATATGACCTGCGCAAAGCCAAGGAAAGAGACCATATCCTCAGAGGACTGAAGATAGCCCTTGATAATATCGATGAAGTCATCGAGATAATGAAGTCCTCAAAAAATATCCCCGAAGGCAAGGAAAGGCTTATCGCCCGCTTCGGACTTTCGGAGATACAGGCAGACCACATCGCTAATATGATACTTGGACGTCTGACAGGTCTGGAGACTCAGAAGATACTTGACGAACTGGCCGAGATCGAGGCAAAGATCGCTGACTATGAGGATATACTCTCCAATCATCAGAGAGTTCTGGATATCGTTATCAGCGAGGTGGAGGAGATACAGAAAAAGTTTGGTGACGAGCGCCGCACTATGATCGAGAACGTCAGCGGCGAAGTGGACATCGAAGATCTCATCCCTGTGGAAGAGAGCGTTGTCACCTACACCAACGCCGGATATATCAAGCGTACACCCGTTGCCGCATACAAGGCTCAGAACCGCGGCGGACGCGGAGTCTCGGGAGTGAAGCAGAGAGAGGACGACTTTGTCAGCGAGCTCAATATATGCTCAACTCATGACCATATACTCTTTATCTCAAATAAGGGTATAATGTACAGACTCAAATGTTATGAGCTGCCCGAGGGCGCCAAGAACGCCAGAGGAAGCAATATCATTAATCTTCTGCCTCTCAGGGAGGACGAGAAGATCGCTATGATGATAAAGACGGAGGATTTCTCCGGCGAGAAGTATATCATTATGGTGACAAAGAATGGCAAAATCAAGCGCACGCCTTTGTCGGCATACAAGAATGTCCGCAAGAACGGCCTTATCGCTATCGGACTGGACGAGGGCGATGAAATCACCGGCGTAAGAATGACCAGCGGCAGCGATCAGCTGATAATCGCCACCCATAACGGTATGGCTATCAGAGTCGAGGAGACCAAGATCAGGGCTATGTCCAGATCGGCTCACGGCGTAAAAGCTATCAAGCTCCGTGACGGCGACTATGTAGTCTCTATGGCGAGGGTAAGAGAAGGCGCTTCGGTCATGACCGTCTCCGAAAAGGGATTGGGCAGAAGAACATCGCTGGATGCCTATGCAGTGCAGAACCGCGGCGGCTACGGCAGACTCAACTATAAGGCCGATGATGAAAAGGGCTATGTCTGCGGCATAAAGGTCGTTGACGACGAGGACGATATCATAATGATCTCCACCGACGGAATCATTATCAGGCTGAGAGCCTCAGATGTCCGGATAATGAGCAGATATGCCACAGGTGTCAGGATGATGAAGCTCCAGGGTGATAATAAGGTAGTTGCTTTCACCAGAGCTGAACATGAGGAAGGCGCAGAGATGGCCGAGATAGAGCAGCCCTCGGAAAAAGAACTTGAAGCCGAAGAGCAGGCAGCAAAGGCCGAAGAAGAAAGAGAGATCGTTGAGCCGGATGAAGAACCGGATGACGACGAGTAAGATAATACAGTATAAAGCCGTACCGTCTGGTGCGGCTTTGTTTTATAGTATGCAAATATACTGTTTACTCATTTCTTCCCAAAAATGGCCGAGTGTTAAAACGCTTTTGTTTTACAGAGAGCTGCCCTTATGTTCCACGTGGAACAATTTCTGCCAAAGAACAAAACAATTTTAAAAAAACACTTTTCAAAATAAGAATAATGTGGTATAATAGTACAGGCAACTTTTTTTGACAAATAATTTTTCGGGAGATAAAAAATGGGAAAGATAATCGCTGTATCAAATCAGAAGGGCGGAGTCGGAAAATCCACTACCGTTGTGAACCTGGCAGCCGTCTTCGGACACAGAGGAAAAAAAGTGCTGATCGTGGACTTTGATCCTCAGGGAAATACCACCACCAGCTACGGAATACAGAAAAAAAGCATACGCAATACCGTCTATGAGGTGCTTATGGGCGAGTGCGGTGTCTTTGAGGCTGTAGTAGCCACACAGTTCCGGGGAGTATCTGTCATCCCCACGACGCAGGAACTCTCCGGCGCAGCAGTGGAACTGGTAAGTATGAATGACAGAGCCAAGCAGCTGAGAGAAAAGCTCCTCCCTGCTAAGGAGTTTTACGATTATATACTTATCGACTGTCCGCCTACATTGGATATGCTGACGATAAACGCTCTCGTGGCAGCGGATTCGGTGATAATACCCATACAGTGCGAGTTTCTCTCGCTGGAGGGACTTGTGGAACTCAATCAGACCATAGACCGTGTCCGCAAGGCCTGGAATCCCGGTCTGAAGATCGAGGGAATACTGTTTACAATGTACGTTGAGCGCTACAAGGTGACGGGGCAGATCGCCGCAGAGGTCAAAAAATACTTCGACAAGCAGGTGTTCAAAACCGTCATCCCACGGAATGTGGCTCTCTCCGAGGCACCCAGCTTCGGACAGCCCGCGCTGTACTACGATCACAAGGCCAAAGGTTCAAAAGCATATGAGGACCTGGCAAGAGAGATCGCAAGAAAAAAGTGAGAGTGTTCCACGTGGAACATTTTGCGTGAAACAGCAGCTTGCTGAATAAAATCACACAGAACGGAGATAATTATGCCAAGTACGTTTGGAGCTGTGCACCTTGCACACGAATTTCTGGCGGCGCAGGTCCGCAAAGGGGACATCTGTATCGACGCCACCGCAGGCCGCGGAAAGGATACTGTGTTTCTCTGCGGGCTCGTGGGGGAGGAAGGGCGCGTTATAGCTTTCGATGTCCAGCCCGAAGCTATCGAGAGCACTAAGGCTCTTGTAGAGGAAAAAGGCTTCGGCAGCATCGCCGAGATACATCTGGACAGCCACGAGAACGTGGACCGCTACGCCGGCGAGGGGACTGTATCGGCTGTGGTGTTCAACTTCGGATGGCTGCCCGGCGGGGACCATACCAAGCACACTAACACCGCCAGCAGTCTTACCGCCCTCGAAAAATGTCTGAAACTCCTGAAATTCGGCGGAGTTATGAGCCTGTCGATCTACTACGGACGGGATACGGGCTTCGAGGAAAAGGATGCTATACTGAAATATATCTCGTCACTTCCTGTGGGAGAATTTGCCGTGGTAGTCAGCGAGTTCGCAAACCGCCCCAACTGCCCGCCCATAAGCGTCCGCATCTACAAGACTGATCTTTGACTGCCGACGGGAAAGACTGGAACAGGCTGAAAGAGAGTGTGGTAATATGATATATCTGAGAGAGGCTAATTTCAATGATTTTGAGGCTGAATGGCAGCTTGTAAGAAGGATACCGTTTGACGAGAACGGATATGTCAACCCGTGGTTCAACGTAGCAAGAGAGGACTTTGACAAGGTACTCTATGAGATCGTTGAGCAGGCGGAGGGTATCGGACTGCCGGAGGGGTATGTCCCGCAGACCACGCTGTTCATCTGGCGGGATATGGAGATCATCGGCGAAGCGAAGATACGGCACTATCTGACAGAGGCTCTGAAAACCGGTTCGGGGCATATCGGCTATTGGCTGGCACCGGAGTACAGGGGAAAGGGCTACGGAACAGAAGCACTCCGACAGGTGCTGGAGTATGCGGAGAATATCATACCGGAGGATGAATACTATCTTCGGGCGGACAGTGACAATACAGCTTCGCTGAGGATAATGGAAAAGAATGGCGGCAGGATCGTCAGAGAGGACGATAAAAAGGTCTATGTCAGGATCCAAAAGGTCGATTGGTCGGCGCTGGAGGTCTGAACAGCAGGAAAAACTCTGACAGAAAGGTAATTGATCTGTATGGAGAAGAAATTGGATGCGGCAGCAGGAATTGCAGGAGGAGGATCCTTTGAAATGACCGGTTTCGGTGAGATGATGCTCTCTTCGATGAGGAAAAAGGTTCTGGTCGTGAATTGCTCTCCTGTGAGAAACGGAGCTACGGCGGAGATCGTGAAGATCATAAGCAGGGAGCTTTCAAAAAGGTATGAGGTCAGAGATATCTGCATCGACGACTATAAATTCTCCTTTTGCAGAGGGTGCAGGAGCTGCCATGAGACCGCTGTGTGCATCCTAAAGGACGATGTCGGACTTGTGATAAAGGAATTTGAATGGGCTGATATCATCATATGCGCGGCGCCGTCATACTGGGCGGATGTGCCGGGACAGTTCAAGAGCTTTATCGACAGATGCACTCCCTGGTGCAACACCCACGAGCCACACGCTTCGATAGGCGAGGGAAAGACAGGTTATGCGGTAGTGCTGAGAACAGGACCGAATATGGCGGAATGTGAAAGGCTCATAAGGACCATTGAACATTACTACGGACATATGGAGATAAAGATGAACGGGAGCCTCGGGCTGTGCTTGGTGGCGAACCGGGAGGATGCTGTCGGTCGGACAGAGGAAATAAAAGAGTTCTGCAGTAAGATCTGACTGCCGTTCAGAACGGAAATATATATTATGAGAGGAAAGTATAGCTATGGGAAAAAAGGACAGAATGAAAAAAGGGCTCGCATCCCTGTTTGACGATAATCTGATAGAGGATAAGGATACTGAGAATACGGAGAAAGCAGCATCTGCCGATACGGATACGAATCAGGAAAGTGAGTCTGCTGACGGGGCCCTGAAAACTGTCAGACTATCGCTTATCGAGCCGGACAGAGATCAGCCGAGAAAAAATTTCAGGGAGGAGTCGCTCTCCGAACTGGCAGATAATATCGCTAAGGTGGGCATCATCCAGCCGCTGCTGGTAAGACCTGCTGCCGCCGAGGGGCGCTTTACTATCGTCGCCGGAGAAAGACGATGGAGAGCTGCAAGGCTCGCCGGACTCACAGAGGTGCCGGTCATCGTCAGAGAGTTTGATCCCAGGGATGCGGCACAGATCGCTCTTATTGAAAACCTGCAAAGGGAGGATCTGGATCCCATCGAGGAAGCACAGGCTCTCAAACGCCTGAAGACCGACTTCGGGATGACTCAGGAGGAAATTGCGGGAGCAGTGGGCAAGAGCCGCCCGGCTGTGGCTAATACCCTCAGACTGCTGGAGCTTGAGCCCGAAGCAGCCGAAGCTCTGGCAAGAGGCGAGATAACCGTCGGCCACGCAAAGGTCCTGCTGGGCAGCACTGACAGGGAGAAACAGCTCTCGCTCCTGACAGCTGTTATGAGCAGAGGTCTGAGCGTAAGAGAACTGG
This sequence comes from Ruminococcus sp., assembly GCA_017526445.1. Lineage (GTDB taxonomy): Bacteria > Bacillota > Clostridia > Oscillospirales > Ruminococcaceae > FB2012. Next base: position 14,799 of record JAFXRI010000011.1, read on the forward strand.
AAGCTGCAGCTGCTGTGAGTTCGGAGCCCGGCAAGGCCAAACGTCAGCCGAAAAAAGTATTCGGCGGCGAGGACAAGGAGCTGAGCGAGTACAGCTTGTCACTTAAAAACGAATTCGGCATCGAAGCCCACTTCAAGCGCAATGCTAAGGGTGCAGCCACTATGAAGGTCACCTTCGGCAGCAAGGAGGAGCTGGATGCCTTTATGAAGAGGCTCACCGATAAATGACGACTATCCCGAAGGATGAAACCAAAACCTATAAAGCGTGCCGCAGAGCAATGGTGACACTTTATGTTCTTGCGGCGGCAGCGGCTGCTTTCTGCATCCCCGGTGCGGCGGGACTGCTGACCTCGGAAAGGCTCACCCCCGGTACAGTGATCGCAGCGGCGATGTTCGGAGCTGTGGTGACAGCGGCGGCAGTGACAGCTTTTGTGCTGCCGGGATATTTCAGGACCTGCCGGGTGACTGTCGGAAGCCGGGAGATCGTCAGCGTGAGGGGAGCCGTTGTAGAAAAGACAGTCTTTATGCCGATGAAGGCCGTAAGGTCGGTGACGGTCATAAGACCGCGCTCCGGGCGGCTGACAGGGATGAACTTCCTTATCCTGAACACTCTGGGCGCCAGACTGACTCTGCCATTCCTTTCGGGAGAGGATTGTGACAGCATCTGCGGCTTCGTAAACAGCGCCATTATGCAGAGAAGCGAAGCAAAAATGCAGGATTGCAGCAGCTTTCCTGCAAAAAGCGAAGATGTCACCCAAGGGGAAAAATGATGACAAATGGGGCATATTATCCGATAAAAATTTATGACTAAAAACAAAATATGACTGTAAAGCGCGTATCTGTGGGGTTTAAGCTCTCAGAGACTCATCAAAAAAAGTTGTTCTATCCCCTTTACAACTCGTCTGAACTGTGATATAATATATTACGTAATTTATTTATGGAGGGATCTCAAATGAAAAAAGTCAGAATCGCAATTGCAGGATACGGAAATCTCGGACGCGGTGTCGAGCTCGCTGTAAGACAGAATGAGGACACCGAGCTGGTTGCAGTTTTTACCAGACGTGATCCGGCCAGCGTCAAGCTCAGGACCGAGGGAGTGAAGGTCTATAACATCGCTGAGGCTGAGGCTCACAAGGACGAGATCGACGTACTTATCATCTGCGGAGGAAGCGCCACCGATCTGCCCAAGCAGACTCCCGAGCTGGCGAAGTATTTCAACGTTATCGACAGTTTTGATACACACAAGCGCATCCCCGAGCACTTTGCCAACGTTGACAAGGTAAGCCGCGAGAACGGTCATCTGGCTTTCATCTCGCTGGGCTGGGATCCCGGTCTGTTCTCGCTGAACAGACTTTATGCCGAGTCGATACTCCCCAACGGCAAGAGCTATACCTTCTGGGGCAAGGGCGTATCCCAGGGCCACTCGGATGCTATCAGGAGAGTCAAGGGCGTAAAAAGAGGGATACAGTACACCTGCCCTGTTGAGTCGGCAATGGAAGCAGTAAGAAGTGGTTCGCAGCCCGATCTCACCACCCGTGAGAAGCACACAAGACTTTGCTACGTCGTTGCAGAGGAAGGTGCAGACAAGGCAGCTATCGAGGCCGAGATCAAGGGTATGAAAAATTACTTTGACGAATATGACACCACAGTAAACTTCATCACCGAGGAAGAATTTGACCGCGATCACAATAAGATGCCTCACGGCGGATTTGTAATGAGGAGCGGACTGACCGGTGAAGGTGAGAGCACGCACCAGATGATCGAATATTCGCTGAAGCTGGGATCGAATCCGGAGTTCACGGCGAGCGTGCTGGTATGCTATGCGAGAGCACTTAGCAGGCTGGCAGCCGAAGGTCAGGTAGGATGCAGAACAGCATTTGATATTGCTCCTGCATATCTGTCACCGCTGAGCGGAGAGGAACTCAGAGCACAGATGCTCTGATCGCAGGCAGAAACAGTGCAGGATACGCCGTCTGCTGTTCACCGCACAAAAATGGCCGCCGCATATGAGGCGTACCGATAAAAAAACAGCGCCGCACAGCCTTTGTGCGGCGCTGTTTTGATAAAGCAGAGATGACCGGACTGCCGCAGTATCGCTGCCCGGTATATACTGAGCTTATCTTTTTCAGATAATACTTCAGAAACGATCCTGTGCAAAGCTTATGTGATATGTTTTTGGATATAACCGACAACTTCGCTCTTGTCGATATCAAGTGCATAGGCGAACTCCTCAAAAAGCATATTTTCTGCAAGGCTAAGATAGTTCTCGTCTGCGGAGCGGAGCTTCTTTCCGCTTTCAGCAAGTTCCTTTCGGCGCAGATACAGTGTTTTGATAAGCCTGATGATCTCATGCTTGTCGGCATCTTTTATGATACGGCTGTATTCTTCCCTGCGTCTGATATCGTTGTCTATCCATATAGGCTCCTCCGAGTTCATATGGGAGATAAGCTCATCGACATCAGACTTTGTGCAGATCCGGTGCAGTTTACTGAGAGCAGTTTCATTGTCCGTAGGTACATAGAAGATGTTTTTATCTGAGTTTATGTGTTTCAGAATATAGTATTCCTGTTTTTTTCCCGTCAGATCACGCTTTTCTACCGCCGTGACCGTACATATTCCGAATGAACCGTACATCACCGTATCGCCGGGTTTATACATAAGTATCACCTCGCAAAAAAATAAAACGTGAAGCAGGCAACTGGACTTACACAGTAACTGCTGCACGTTCTCTATATTCTATTATATCACTTTTTTTGGCGGGATGCAAAGGCAGTTTTGCACAAAAAACGGTACTGTATATCTGTATCATACAACAAAAAACAGCCGGATATCCGTCGCGGATATCCGGCTGATATTTTTGTCAGTCTGCTTTAAGGCAACACCGCACAACCCACGGCTAACGCCTCTGCACGTCATCTGCTTGCCAGCTTTCCGTCATATTACCCAAATTCTCCTTGATTTGCGCCAGCAAACCTGCGTCGAATTTAGGCAATCTGACGAAAATCTGGACA
>JAFXRI010000074.1 GCA_017526445.1 Ruminococcus sp.
ACAGTCACGCCCAGGCGCGTCATACCTCCCTCGGTGTGCTTCAGCTTTACGGCAAGCCTGCGGGAATAACCTCTTGCCCGCAGCACGTCACCCAGCCTTTTCCCGTCCTCCGCAGGAGCGATCACCAGCTCAGTGCGCATACTTGTTCCACCTTTTTATCATAGCAGGATATTTGTCCTGCCAGTAATCTCCCATAAACTCCTCGGCTAAGACACAGCAGGACATCTTATAATACGGCTCAAGGACATATATCGGATAGAAAAGCAGCAGTGCCGGCAGATACTTAACGAAGGAGAGGACGAAGCTCAGGTATCTCATATGCTTTCCGTCCATTATCCTGCGCGAAAGATCACAGGCGTCAAATATATTCGCTCTCGGATTGAGCAGCATTATATACCTGGTCATAGCAAGGGATATGCAGAAGCGGATGAACACTCCTGCCCACACGATAGTAAAACCTATCGACAGCATGAACACGAACAGTCCAAGCGTGGTCAGAGTGTCGTCGCGGTGAGCCCAGCCCCAGTAATATATGCCGTAAACTCCCACCATTATCGGCACGAACACCACTATTTTAAGCAGGACAGGCAGTGCAAGGGAAACAGTCGCCTTGGGATGTATCTCCCGGGAGTTGTACTGTATATACCTTCGTGTCTCCACGAAATTCCTTCCGAAGTACAGGTCAAGGATAAGCCGCCGCATGATATAGTCCTCGGGGAAGTACAGGAAGATCAGGAGCATCAGCCGTATCGACAGCATGAATCTTCCCAGGTCGGTGCCTATCATAAACGAGGGGTAGTAGTTATACTCGATCCCGAAATGGTCGAACAGCAGATACAGTATGATCTCGCTGACCACAAACACCAGGAGAAACGCCGACTTAAATACAGACAGCGATACTGTTGTCCCCCATTTGCCCGAGATGCGGGAGAGCGCCTTGGCTTTTATCTCCTTATTCGTCATTGTCCGTTCCCTCCGTTCCACATCCCGCAGGTGCGGTGTCAGTCCTCAGTATCAGTCTCCCACTCGTCCTTAGGTGCGGGATATCTTCCTGCCAGCTCAAATGCCCCGGAGCGCTGCCACATAGAAGCGGTAACAACGATCTCAAAGCCCTCGCCGAAATCGCAGCGGCAGTCCGCAGGCTTCAGCTTGGGTACTCCGAAGCAGGAAAGCATATTCATAATGATGCCTCCGTGAGTTACCACAGCAGCATTGGTGAAATTCTCATACATCATATCCGAGATTATGATATTCAGCGCTTCATAGCAGCGGTTGACCACATCCCTGGCAGACTCGCCGTTGGGAGGCGGATTATCCAGCCCGCCCTGGATCCATTTCAGATAGGCGGGATCCCCGCTCAGCTCCTCAGCGGTCTTGTTCTCGAAATCGCCGAAATCCATCTCAGCCAGCAGCCCAAGCTCGGCGGTATAGGCGTCGTGGAAAAGTATATCCGCAGTCTGCTTGCAGCGTCTCAGCGGCGACGTATATACCTTCTGCACCTGCGAGTAATCAAGCTTCCCGCTCTTGTCGTAAAGCTCCTTTATACCCTCGGCGCTAAGAGGTACATCTGTGATCCCGACATACCTTCCCTCCGTGTTGGCATCGGTCATCCCGTGACGTATCAGTTTAATTTTGTAGCCCTTCATCACAACTCTCCTTACTGCCCTCCGGCAATAGAATCAAGGCAGCACCTAACGGCCGGCGGCCGGCAGCTTTGCACGCGGTCTGACGCACAGGAGCTGTACGGTATTGCCAAAAGTAAAATATTAATATGTTTACACAACGAAAAGGATACCCTGTCCGGCACAGATCGTCTCCGGCCTGCACCACCCCGCAAAAATCCGACATTTACCGTTAAAAACCCGACATCTGTCCGGTAATTATCGTTCCGCGTAAATTATTTCAAAATGTTATTATGCAAATTCTATCAATGTAATGCTTTATATTACACAAAATTTATCAATAATGTTCATCGGTCAAAGCTTTACATATGCAAATCTTTGTGGTATAATAAATAAAGAGACAATATATGTAAAATTCATTATAGGCGGAAGCGGGGGATATACGTTGAAAAAGCAGGAATCATACGCTCAAAACCGTATGGTCGGGCAGAAGCTCGCGCAGATCCGCAGACAGCAGGGCATCAGCCAGCTCGCTGCAGCCGAAGCCCTCGGCACTACGCAGAGCAATATCTCCCAGTTTGAACACGGCAAGCGCAGGATCTCCAGCTCGGTAGTGATACAGCTGTGCAGGATCTACAACGCCTCGCCCTCCGAAATTTTCGGGACCGCCGGTCTGCCCTCGGACATACCCCCCGGTCTTGCGGACGGCCTGCTCAGAGAGCTTGCAGAGACTTCCGGCTCCAGCGAACTGTCCTTTGCTGCAGACGCATATATTTACATCGCAGCATACCGTATGCTGAGAACACTTTACGAAACCAATCCCCACAACTCCTCCGAACTGTTCTCACTTTCCTCCGAGGATGCCCTGAAAGCTACCGAGGAATTCCTGCGTGAGGAGCCGATGAGAGCTGCCGCGGCGCTGGAGCCTTCGGAACGCAGCAGCATCGAGCTGCCCGTGGAAAAGGCTCAGGAACTGAGGAACTTTATAGCCTGCTGTGAAGAGATCATTCGCGGGAACAAGCGGTGCATCATATAATGATTATAACACACATCTCGCATATTTGCAAGCATAAAATATGCAAATTAAGGAGCTAATGCTTTAATGAGACTGAACGGGATAAAGCTTCCGCACAGAAAGAATACAGAAAACTGCGAGACGGAGACTATGCCCTGCCCTGAAAAGGTCGTCATCTCAATGTCGCAGCATATCGGCGCTCCGGCGGAGCCAAAGGTAAAGGCGGGGGACACCGTCAAGGTCGGCACGCTTATCGGGGATGCTGATACGAGGATGACCTGTCCGGTACATTCAAGCGTTTCGGGCAGAGTGAGCAGGATAGGAGAGATGCTGCTGCCCAACGGCAAGGTCTGCAAGACCGTGGAGATAGAGGCTGACGGCAGGCAGGACCTTGACGAAGGGATCGCTCCTCCTGTAATCAACGACAAGCAGAGCCTGGCAGCCGCTGTGAGAGCTTCGGGCTGCTGCGGTATGGGCGGCGCCGGCTTTCCTACTCACGTCAAGCTGGATTACGATGAAAACAAGACTCATATAGACACGCTGATAATCAATGCCGCAGAATGCGAACCCTATATTACCAGCGATTACCGCGAGCTTATGGAGAACAGTGACCGCGTTATCGGCGGAATGAAGCTGATAAGCCGGGTGCTGGACATCAGGCGCGTGTGCATCGGCATCGAAGAAAACAAGCCCCGAGCCATAAAGCTGTTCAGAGAAAAGCTGGCAGATGAAAAGGGCTTTGAGGTGATGAAGCTGCGCTCAAGCTACCCGCAGGGTGCAGAGAAGGTCATCGCCTACAACGTGACCGGACACATCATCGAGGAAGGCAGGCTGCCTTCTGACTACGGGCTCATAGTTATGAATTCATCTACCGTGGGGTTCGTGTACGACTATTCGGTCAAGGGCATCCCCTTTGTGGAAAGGCGCGTTACCGTGGACGGCGACGCTGTGGGAAAGCCCTGCAATCTCAGAGTTCCGGTGGGTACTCAGATAACCGATATACTCAGGTACACTCAGACCGATATCGAAAATATGAAGCGGCTCATCGCCGGCGGACCTATGATGGGGATAAGCCTTTACGATCCCTCACTGCCGGTGCTGAAGACCAATAATGCCTTCCTTGCCTTCAAAAGCGAGCTTCCGCCGCAGGTGCAGACCAACTGCATAAGATGCGGCAGATGCATCGAGGCCTGCCCGCTGGGACTGATGCCCTGCGAGTTTGAGCGTGCCTATGACCGCGCCGACAGGACGGCACTGAACCGTTTGAAGATAAACCTATGCATGAACTGCGGGAGCTGCTCCTATGTCTGCCCCGCAAAACGGCCGCTGGCTGAAAAGAACCAGCTTGCCAAGGGCTTTGCCTTATCACCGGAATGATCCGAACAAAGGAGATAATCATTTGAAGAAATATACAGTCACCCCATCGCCGCATCTGCGCAGCGGGGCATCTACCACACGGATAATGTTCCACGTTATCCTGGCGACAGTGCCCGCAATGGCTGCGTCGGCTGTGTTCTTTGGCTGGCGTGCGCTGATGCTCATAGGCTTCTGCGCCGTGTCGGCCATGGTGTGGGAGAGGCTATGCAACCTTCTGATGAAGCGCCCCGACAGCACGAATGACCTGTCGTCTCTCGTGACGGGCATACTTCTCGCATTCAATCTGCCGGCAACTCTGCCGCTGTGGTGCGCTGCCATAGGCACATTTGTCGCCATTGTCATAACAAAACAGCTTTTCGGCGGGATAGGACAGAATTTTGCCAACCCTGCCATCGTGGGACGTATCGTGCTCATGCTGTCGTTCACCGGCAGGATGACCGACTGGATGATACCCAACGGCGTGGATGCCGTATCCTCGGCGACCCCCCTGGTCACGGGAGATGTCTCATACTTCGACCTTTTCATCGGCCGGTGCGGCGGATGCCTGGGTGAGACCTCGGCAGCGGCGCTGCTGCTGGGCGGGATATACCTTGTGGCTGTGAAGGTCATCACTCCCCACGCGCCCCTGGCGTTCATCGGGACTGTGTATGCCCTCTCGGCGATCACCGGGCGGGATCCCATTTATCAGATACTCTCGGGCGGACTTATGCTGGGCGCCATATTTATGGCCACCGACTATGTCACCACACCCTCTACCAAAATGGGCAGAGCCATCTTCGGGATGGGCTGCGGCATGATCACCTGCGTGATACGCTTCTGGTGCAGTGCCCCCGAGGGCGTCAGCTATTCGATACTGCTGATGAATATAGTTACCCCCTACATCGATATGCTCTGCAGGAAAAGAGCTGTCGGCGGGATCTACCGCAGGGAGAAAAAGGAGGCGCAGAAGTGAGATCCTCTCTTATGCCTCCCATAGTGCTGACAGCGGTCTGCGTGATCGTTTCGGCGCTGCTGGTATTAGCTTACAATTTCACCTATGTGGACAACACCGGCGTTATGACCGAGCAGCTGTCCGCAGGGTGCGAGGATATTTTCGGTGAGGGGGAGTACAGCATACTCCTGGAAAAGGGCACCGAAAAGAAGACTCCCCTGACTTTCGGAGTTGACGGGGTCGATGCAGTGATAACCGACGGCAGAGGACACTGCCTGATAGAGCTTGAACAGGACGGCTACGCAAAAGACGGTCTGCATCTGCTCATAGGGATAGATCGGGACGGGAGTATCGCCGGGATACATTTTCTCAGCATTGGCGAGACTCCGGGCGTCGGGACAAAGGTGCAGGACGAGAGCTTTGTGGCAAAGCTTATAGGATACAGCACCGACACCGACGACAAGACTATAGACGGCGTGACTGCTGCCACCTTCTCCTCAAAGGGGATGAAGGCGGCCTGCCGCAAGGCGGTCGAGCTGTATGCCGCGAATAAGGAGGCGATCTTCAGTGAATGAGAACAAGCCTCTGTCAGCGGAATTCACCAAAGGTCTGCTGAAGGAAAACCCGGTGCTGGTGATGCTTCTGGGTATGTGTCCGACACTGGCGGTCACGACGATGGCCTCGAATGCCATAGGTATGGGACTGGCCACCACTTTCGTACTGGTATGCTCCAACTTTGTCATATCGCTGCTCAAAGGTATCATCCCCAAGGCGGTAAGACTCCCCTGCTTCATAGTTATAATCGCAGGGTTCGTAACGCTCATATCCTTTATAATGCAGAGGTTCCTGCCGGGGCTGTATGAATCCCTGGGAGTGTTCCTGACGCTTATAACTGTAAACTGCATAATACTCGGCCGGGCAGAGGCCTTTGCTTCAAAGAACAAGGTGCTGCCGTCGGTACTGGACGGTCTCGGCATGGGACTGGGATTCACTCTGGCGCTGTTCGTTATGGGAAGTCTCAGAGAGATCTTCGGGGCCGGATCCTGGTTCGGGATAAAGCTGCCGGGGCTCTCCAACGAGCCTATGCTCATATTCATCATGCCGGCGGGAGGATTCTTCGTGCTGGGATGTGTGATAGCAGCGGTAGGCAAGATAGCCAGGAAAAAGCCTCCCAAGGAGATAAGCTGCGAGAACTGTCCCTCTGCTGCGGTATGCGGCAGGGACAAGAGCAAGTGTACAGCTGATGCTCCCGCAAAGGGCGCCGCGGAAAGCGAGGCGTCGAAATGAAGGAGATCATCATTATCATCGTGACGGCGGTGTTCGTCAACAACGTTGTGCTGTCGCAGTTTATGGGTATCTGCGCGTTCCTCGGCGTATCCAAGCAGCTGAAAAGCTCGGTGGGTATGGGAGGAGCAGTCATCTTCGTAATGGTATGCGCCACAGCCTGCACTTACCCGGTGTATATGCTGCTCGAAAAGTTTGAGATCACATACCTCCGGACGGTGGCCTTTATACTGGTCATTGCGATGTTCGTACAGCTGATAGAGATAGTTATGAAAAAGACTATGCCTCCGCTGTACAAGGCTCTGGGTGTGTATCTGCCGCTTATAACCACCAACTGCGCCGTTCTGGGTGTGACAGTTGCGAATATCGACGAGGGATACAGCTTCGGGCAGTCTATCGCCAATGCTTTCGGAACGGGTGCAGCTTTCACGCTGGCTCTCGTACTGTTCTCGGGAGTCAGGGCGCGGATAGCAGATTCGGATATCCCAGAGACCTTCAAGGGAGTACCTGCCACACTTATCGCAGCAGCGATAGTCTCGCTGAGCTTTATGGGTTTTGCGGGAATGGCATTATGATAATTCTGGTTCAAGGAGTCAGGTCAGATTGAGTTATATTATACCAATAGGCATCTTCGCGGTGCTGGGGGCTGTTTCAGGAGTGCTGCTGACCTTTGTTTCAAAAGTGTTCGCGGTGCAGACCGATGAACGGCTGGACGCGGTGTCGGAGGCGCTGCCGCAGGTGAACTGCGGTTCCTGCGGATATTCGGGATGCGCGGATTATGCAGCTGCGGTCATAAAGGGCGCTCCCTGCAATCTGTGCAGGCCGGGTGGTGCAGCGGTCTCGGCAAAGCTCTCGGAAATAATGGGAGTCGAGGACAAGGGTGCCGAAAAGATGCACGCTTTCGTGCGGTGTGCGGGCGACTGCAGCAAAGCTGAGCACAAATACGTCTTCGGAGGGATAAGCTCCTGCGCTGCCTGCAACAAATTCTACAACGGGTCAAAGGCCTGCACCAGCGGATGCCTCGGCTACGGGGACTGCGTGAAGGTCTGCCCGGAGGGTGCTATCAGCATAAAAGACGGCATAGCAGCCGTTGATTATGATAAATGCATAGGCTGCGGCTTATGCGTGAAGGAATGTCCGAACCACCTCATCGTTCTGAGGCCGGACAGACAGAAGATCGAGGTCGCCTGTGCATCAAGCGATCCCGGAAAGATAACCCGTCAGCTTTGTGCGTCAGGCTGCATAGGCTGCGGAGTATGTGCGAGAGCCTGTCCGAAGAAGACCATACGCATAATCGACAATCATGCGGCTATCGACAGCGAGCTTTGCGTGAGCTGTGGTATCTGCAAGATAAAATGCCCTATCGGCGCGATAGTCAAGATCCGCTGATGAAGCAAAGGAGGAAAAAAAATGAATGAAAAAGTAAGAAAAGAATGTGTGAACGCTATGTTTGAGCTCTATCCCCGCGGAAGAAAGCTCATCTATGAAGCATTTGACAGGATCGATGAGGACCTTACACGCACACAGCAGATAATCCTGCTGGCTCTGGATGTAAAGGACAATCTTTCTATGTCGCAGCTCGCTGACAAGATCTGCACCAGCAACGAACAGGCCACCCGTGCTGTAACCCAGCTCGTTGACAAGGGACTTGTCAACAGACAGCAGAACAAGACCAACCGCAGAGTTGTGAACATCACTCTCACTCAGAAGGCCAAGGACTGTCTTGCTGTAGCAAAGAAGGCTGTTCTCACAAGAGCAGCCAACAGCAACTGTCCTTTACTTGAAGATCAGGACCTCCAGATAGTCGGCGACTGCCTCAAGAAGGTACTTGAAACACTCAAAAAACTCGACAGCGGCGATACAGAATACTGATCGATCATCTGCCGTACACCGCACAGCCACTTCACTTACATCTGAAAAAAGGCCGGACAGCTGCACATAAGATATGCAGCTTTTACGAAGTGCGCCCGGATCAGACCGGGAAAAACGGCAGTCCCTCCAATGTGAACAGATCCCCTCAGAGCAAACTCTGAGGGGATCGTTTTATGTCCGGGTGAAACAGGCCTGAAGACGAAGACCGCCGGACCGCAGATATCAACAGCAAAGCAGCCTGCACAGATCGCGCAGACTGCTTTTGGTCATATCACAGAAAAATAATGTTTTATGCGATGGTTCTCTGACAGCGAAGGTATCCGTCAATACGGCAAACTGCTGTCTTCCGCTGCTGCATCAGCCCTCCAGAGCTGCGAAGCCGAGCCTGAGATCGTCGAGGATGTCGTCGATATTCTCAAGGCCGACGGAGAGTCGGATAAGACCGCCGTCGATGCCGGCTGCCGCAAGCTGCTCGTCAGTGAGCTGGCGGTGGGTAGCAGATGCGGGGTGGAGCACACAGGTACGGATATCCGCAACGTGTACCTCATTGGAAGCCAGCTTCAGGCTGTCCATAAACTTGACAGCTGCGCTCCTGCCGCCCTTGATAGAAAAGCTGATAACGCCGCTGGTGCCGAGAGGCAGGTACTTTTTGGCAAGCTCATGATACTTAGAGCTCTCAAGGCCGGGATAATTTACCGAGAGGACGTGCTCGTTTGCTTCGAGGAACTTAGCAGCAGTAAGCGCATTCTCGCAGTACTGCTTCATTCTTACATGGAGAGTTTCCAGTCCGAGGTTGAGATAGAAAGCAGACTGAGCCGAGGGATAGCAGCCAAAGTCTCTCATCAGCTGCATACGGGCCTTGACGATATATGCGGCCTTTCCGTAGGCCTTGGTATATACTGTTCCGTGGTAGCTCTCGTCAGGCTCGGTGAACTCGGGGAACTTGCCGTTCGTCCAGTCGAAATTACCGGAATCAATGATAACGCCGCCGCCCTGAACAGCGTGGCCGTCCATATACTTGGTGGTGGAGTGTACGATTATATCGGCACCGAACTCAAAGGGACGGCAGAGTATAGGTGTGGGGAATGTATTGTCGATGATGAGGGGGACGCCGTTATCGTGGGCGATCTTAGCGAACTTCTCAATATCGAACACGGTGAGGGCGGGGTTGGCGAGAGTCTCGCCGAAGACTGCCTTGGTGTTGGGCTTGAAGGCTGCTCTGATCTCCTCCTCGGGAGCGTCGGCATCAACGAAGATGCACTCGATGCCCAGCTTTTTGAGGGTGAAGGCAAAAAGGTTGATAGTCCCTCCGTAAATAGTGGCGGCGGAGATGAAGCTGTCGCCGGTCTTTAAGATATTGAGCAGCGAGAGCAGCGAAGCAGCCTGGCCGGAAGATGTACACATAGCGCCGATACCGCCCTCAAGGGCAGCGATCTTATCCTCGACGGCCATAACGGTGGGGTTCTCAAAACGGGAATATATCAGGCTCTTGGTAGGATCGTCGAACACCGCAGCAACGTCGTCTGTGGAATCGTAAACGTAGGTAGTGCTCTGAACTATCGGCACTACTCTCGGCTCAGTATTCTTGGGAGTGTAGCCTGCGTGGAGGCATTTGGTCTCGATCTTCATTGGTATCATTTCCTTTCGTTACTTCAGATATTTAAAGCTTTTAACGCTTTTTAAACAGTTGTCAGTCATTGTCTGATCGTATCCCTTAAAAGACAGCGCAAACAATATATATGTGTCCTCGGAGAACTCATAGAAGGCTTCGACAGTGGTCTGTTCGTCGATCCCTTTGTCCGGCTCTCCGGGGAACCGGAACACAGCTGTGAATCCGCGGCGTCCTCCGCCGATATCCCAGGGCTCCGAGGTCTCCAGTGTGAACGAGTCGCTTGAGATAGAAGATATCTCACTGATCTTGTCGTCAAAGCTTTTCAGCGGGAGCGGAGAATCGCAGCCGTCCTCCTCGCCGGGGTATCGGTAGGCTTTCAGCTCAGCTTTGACAGAAGCTTCGCTTTGATTATTCTGGGACATCAGCTCTTTGGTCATGATCTGATGTTCGCCGTCGGCATAGGTCTTTTCCCACAGGGCGGATATGTTGTTCGGCGCTATGCCCTCCGGCAGGGTGATGCGGAAATCAAATCCTTCCCCGACGGTGAAATCCGTTTCGTGCTCCTTGCCGGCAGGATCCTTACTCCAGGCTGAATCCCACTGATAGGAATCCACCAGCAGGTAAGTTCCCGACTCTCTTATAAGGCAGACAGCCGTATCTTCGCTCAATGTATAATCTGCTTTTTCAAAGCTGTCTCCGGCTTTCAGCACCGCAAGGTTTTCAACGGGGATGCTCCCCAAAGCTTCCTTGTCTAAATTGAAGGTCAGCATACCCGCTCCTCCGCAGAGCGTGACCTTCACAGGGCATCCCACCAGACCTACAGTCCCGGAAGCCAGTACGTCCCGGCCGTAAGCATTTTCAAGCTTGCTTTTGCCCGTCGGCTCTTTGACCTTCATACTGACTGAGGTGATCTGAGGAGCCTTGGGCTCGTTTATCACAAGCTCATATTCGGAAGGATATTCTTCCGTACTGCTTTGCCCCGGAGCGCTGTCTTTTTCAGGGGAACTGCTTTCCGCGGGAGCGGTGTCTGTCCCGGAAAGACCGCTTTCCGGCGCTGTGCTTTGTGTATTCTTCGTCACTTCAGCGGCAGACGAAGCAGGGGTAATATCATTTGCCGCCTTTGCACTGCTGTCAGCATCGCCGCTGCACGAGGTCAGCATCAGCATTGCGGCGGCCAAAACTAAGGTCTTTCTCAATTCTGCCTTTCCTCTCTTATCAAACATTGATCTCTGCCACATCATCGGAGACGCCGTTGGCATCGAGGACGGGCTTGACGCAGTTGGCAATGAACTCCTCTACCTGCTGGGGGCAGCGGCCGATGTAGTTCTCGGGCTTCATTATCTTATCAAGCTCTTCGCGTGTGACATTGAAAATAGGATCGGCAGCAATAAGATCGGCAAGATCGTTGTCGAGGCCGTCGCGCTTAACGTGAGCGCCTGCCTCCATAGACAGTGTTCTGATATGCTCGTGGAGCTCCTGTCTGTCGCCGCCGCGCTCACAGGCATCCATAATGATATTCTCGGTAGCCATAAAGGGCAGCTCGGCCATTACCCTGCGGCGGATGATCTTTTCATAGACCACAAGGCCGTTTTCGGGATCGGTGACATTGAGCATTATATTGAGTATCGCATCAACGCCGAGGAAGGCTTCTGCAACTGCGATACGCTTATTGGCGGAGTCGTCGAGAGTCCTCTCGAACCACTGGGTGCCTGCGGTAAAGGCGGGGTTGAGCACATCCACCATAACGTATCTTGCCAGCGAGCAGATACGCTCGTCCCTCATAGGATTGCGCTTATAAGCCATTGCGGAAGAACCGATCTGAGTTTTCTCGAAGGGCTCCTCGATCTCCTTGAAGGACTGGAGCAGGCGGATATCGTTTCCGAACTTCATAGCAGACTGAGCTATGGCTGCAAGGACCTGACAAACAGCGAAGTCTATCTTTCTCGAATAGGTCTGGCCTGACACGGGGACAACGCCGTCGAAGCCCATTTCCTCAGCGATGAGAGCTTCCAGCTCCTTGACCTTATCGGTATCGCCGTGGAACAGTTCCATAAACGATGCCTGGGTGCCCGTAGTACCCTTGGAGCCCAGGAGCTTGAGCCTTCCCAGCTGGAAGTCCAGATCCTCCAGGTCATAGAGCAGCTCATTGCACCAGAGTGTGGCACGCTTGCCGACAGTAGTGAGCTGTGCGGGCTGGAGGTGAGTATATGCAAGGCAGGGCATCGCCTTATACTTGTCAGCAAAGTCTGCAAGCTGGGAGATGACCTTGACCAGCTTTCTCTTTACTACTTTAAGGGCATCGCGCATAATGATGATGTCGGTATTGTCGCCCACATAGCAGGAGGTAGCACCCATATGGATGATGCCCTTGGCATTGGGGCAGGCCTCGCCGTAGGTATGGACGTGAGCCATAACATCGTGGCGGAATTTCTTTTCATACTCTGCGGCCTTATCATAATCTATATCCTCGATATGGGCTTCGAGTTCAGCGACCTGATCGGCGGTGACACCGAGTCCGAGCTTCATCTCGGCTCTTGCAAGTGCGACCCAGAGTCTTCTCCAGGTGGAGAACTTCTTGTCAGCCGAGAAGATGAACTGCATCTCCTTGCTGGCGTATCTTGTACAAAACGGGCTCTCATAGCTGTTTGTCATAAAAAGCGACCTCTTTTCTAAAATATAATGATCTTGCTCCGACCCGGAGCAAAAGAAAACATCACTTGATAATTATACCACATATCCTTACAGATTGCAATGATAATATAAAATATTTTAGCTTCCTGGTACTTCCCTGCTGTCGTCGAAGGTGCGGTAATACTGCAGGATGCGGTATTCGTCCAGAGCATCGGCGAAGCTGCCGGAGGGCTTTTCGCCGCTGGAGTACCATTTGCCGTCGGCGGTCATATATCCGAAGGAGGATATTACAGGCAGGCTCTCTCTGATATGCTCAAGCTCCTGCTGGACCTGTGAAAGGGGCAGGCCGGCTGCTCTCATAAGCTCGGTGCCCATATAGTTAAGGCTCAGGCTGCTGTCCTCTCTTTCGGCTATATCACGGTTGGACCATATGACATAGGGTGTACGGTGCATACAGGCATAATCCTCAGCCGGGAGACCGGCGATATTGTCCCGCCCGTATAGAGTTTCGGCAAAGCCCTTTATATGGGGGAAATGGTCGCCGAACATCAGTATGATGACCTCGTCTTCCGAGTCTTTATAATGGTCTATGAGTTCTCCCAGAGCCTTATCTGACTGATAGACACAGTTAAGGTAGCGCTCCGCAGCCTCATCCGAGGGCTCGCTCAGCTCGACGCCGCCCTCGACGGGGACGCTGTAGCTTGCGTGGTTCTGCATAGTAGTCACCCAGACGAACATACCGTTTGAGCGGTCGCTCCCGTCCACAAGCTTCATAACTCCTTTGAAAAGCTCGCTGTCCGAGGGCTGGCCGTTTATGGTATTATCCATATCTATACCGGTTTCCTCGCCGAAGAAGGCACGCTTGAAGCCCAATTTCTCATAAGCCCCGCCAATATCCCAAAGTACGCGGCGGCAGGGGGTATAGGCAACGGTATCGAAGCCCAGAGAATTAAGATATGTGACGATGCTGTCCTCGCTGCCGCTCATATAATTGGAAAAGGGGGCAGAGCCCAGCGGGAGGAACTGCATAGTATTTCCTGTAAGCAGCTCGTACTCAGAGTTGCAGGTATAACCGCCGTACGGGGAGACGGTCACATAGCCCTTGACTGTGTTCTCTGTCAGGGAATGCCACACCGGGAGGTAGTCCTTATTCGTACTGAGGGGAGCTATGGTGGAATAGTCGGCCCAGCTTTCGTTGAGGACGGCGATTATCACAGGCTTCTTATCGGTCTTTTCGGGGGCGGGGGTGCTATTGATAAGCTCCTTTGCCTTTTCGGCGGAATATCCCTCCGGTTCGGAGGGGCGGTTGAAGATGCTGTCGCTTATGAACATCAGAAGGTTGCCGTACTTCTGCTCGTTGGCGACTTCCTCGCTGCCGGAGAAGTTCACGCGGATTATGCCGCTGTCCTTGCCGTGCTCGTAAGCCGGGCGCATAGTAACAGCTACTGCTGCGGCGACTGCGGCAGCTGAGCCAAAGGCGATCAGCCGGTGACGGTTATTCTCGCAGACGAGCTGTGCCCTGACAGTAAGTGCGAGCATTGCGGCTGCCTGGAGGATCATCACCGCCACGGTCAGGGTAAGGGTGAGGGAATACTCGCTCTTGATCTCGGCGGCGCTGCGGAGGTTGGCAAGATCGACGAACTTGACCGGCGACTCGCGGAAGAGTATAAGGTAATACTGTGCGACGGAATAAACTGCCAGCAGCACCTCGGCTGCGCAGAACCATATTTTTGGCTTTTTGAAGGCTGCTGCGCCCACAAGGAAGATCACGGCATACAGCGCATACCCCATAAGGGTATAGGGCAGGAAGCTCTTGAATATGAAAGCCCCTATGCAGACCTCGCTGACCGTAAAGGAATGGAGGGCGGCTGCCAGAGCGAAGCCTGTGGTGTTGAATTTCAGCGGACGCTCGCATTTCCTGAAATACACAAAAGCGGCGGCGGCTCCTGCCAATGCCCCGGCAGCTGTGAGGGCGATGCCTCCCCCGGTGCTTGATCCGTAAACGAGGCAGCCGGCGTCCGTAAGTCCGAAAGCCAGTGTCAGCAGTCCCAGGAATATATATTTGCAGATACGTTCAGACGATAAGTTCATCAAACAGTCTCCTTTCAGGAACAGCGCCGCTTTATGACCTGACTGTTTTTCATCAGTCCTCCGGTCAGTCGAGCAGGTCACCAAATTATATTATATCACCATTCCCAGGCTTTTTCAAGTATCAATATCCCCAAAGAAAAAGCGCACGGACGGGCCGTGCGCTGTATAATTTCGGATCAGATCTTTGCTCAGTGGCCTCTCTTAACATAAGGAGTATGGAGGTACTTATGAGCAACGTGAGAGTTGGGTGCCTCGAAGAACTCGCTGTAAAGGAGATCCATAACAGGGCTCTCGTGAGACTTTCTCAGATCCATCTTGTCATCGAGGTCATACAGAGCCTTTGCTCTGAGGGCCTTGAGGTCAACGTTATTTCTTACGGTATCAGGCTGATAGGGCTGACCGCCGCCGTTGATGCAGCCGCCGGGGCAAGCCATGATCTCAACGAACTGATAGTCCTTCTCGCCGTTCTTGATAGCCTCGATCAGTGCTCTTGCATTTGCAAGGCCGGAAGCAACTGCTACCTTAACGGTAACGCCGCCGATAGTATACTCGGCTTCCTTGACACCCTTGGTGCCTCTTACCTCGTTGAATACGAGAGCTTCGCACTTACCGTCAAGCTTGAAGGCAGCTGTTCTGAGGGCAGCCTCCATAACACCGCCGGTAGCGCCGAAGATAGCGCCTGCACCGGATGCGATCTCGAAAGGATTATCCCAATCCTCGTCGGGCAGAGCATTGAAGTCGATGCCGGCTCTCTTTATCATTCTTGCCAGCTCTCTTGTAGTAAGTGCTACATCAACATCGTCGAAGTCGGAAGTTCTCTGCTCTTCTCTTGTTACCTCGAACTTCTTCGCGGTACAAGGGATAACGCTGACAACGAACAGCTTATTGGGATCGATATTGTTCTTCTGGCAGTAATAGCTCTTGAGAACTGCGCCGAACATCTGCTGCGGGCTCTTGCAGCTGGAAAGGTGCGGCAGGAAATCAGGATAGTAATGCTCGCAGAACTTTACCCAGCCGGGGCAGCATGATGTGAACATAGGCAGTGTGCCGCCGTTCTGTACTCTGTCCAGCAGCTCGTTAGCCTCTTCCATAATGGTAAGGTCGGCGGTAACGTCCATATTGAAGACCTTGACGTCGCCCAGTCTTCTGATACCGGCTACCATCTTGCCCTCAACGTTAGTACCAACGGGGTTGCCGAAGGCTTCGCCGAGAGTTGCGCGGATAGAAGGAGCTGTGAAGAAAACAACTTCCTTCTCGGGATCAGCGATAGCGTCCCATACTGCCTGAGTGCTGTCCTTCTCGGTCAGTGCGCCTACAGGACATGCAACGATGCACTGTCCGCAGCCTACGCAGGGAGCGTCGGCCAGCTTGCCGTCGAATGCGCAGCCGATATGGGTATTGAAGCCTCTTCTGATCTCACCGATGCAGCCTACGCTCTGTACCTTCTGGCAGGCAGCAACGCAGCGCTGGCAGTTGATGCACTTGTTATTATCTCTTACAATGTAAGCCGAGGAATCGTCGATCTCATATCTTGTTCCCTCGTTCACGAAGCGGTCTTCCTCAACGCCGTAGTCTCTGGAAAGTCTCTGCAGCTCGCAGTTCTCGCTTCTCTCGCAGGAGAGGCACTTCTTGTTATGAGTGGAGAGCAGCAGCTCCAGCGTGGTCTTTCTTGACTTTCTTACAGCGGGAGTATTGGTCAGTACCTCCATACCCTCCTCAACGGGATATACGCAGGCAGCAGCCAGACCTCTTCTGTTCTTGATCTCGACTACACAGACGCGGCAGGCGCCGATGCAGTTAACGTCCTTTAAATAGCAAAGCGAAGGGATGTCAATGTTTGCAGCCTTAGCAGCCTGAAGTATTGTAGAGCCGGCAGGAACTTCAACATCTATACCGTTCACTTTAAGATGAACCATTGTGTTTTCCATAAATGCTTACCTCCTAACCCTTACTTCTTAACTATGGCCTTGAACTTGCAGTTCGACTCGCAGACGCCGCACTTTATGCACTTATCCTTATCGATTGCATGAGCGGGCAGTTTCTTGCCGGGAGCAATGTAATCGGTCTTGGAGATAGCGTTTACGGGGCAGTTCCTTGCGCAGAGGCCGCAGCCTATGCACTTGTCCTTCTCGATCTCGAAGCTTACGAGGCTCTTGCAGACACCTGCTGTGCAGTGCTTGTTCTGGATATGGTCGATATACTCATCCTTGAAATAATGGATAGTGGAGAGTATGGGGTTCGGAGCCGACTGGCCCAGTGCGCAGAGAGACGAGGTCTTCATATGATTTGCGAGATCCTCGATATTCTCGAGGTCCTTCATATCGCCCTTACCCTCAGTGATCTTCTCGAGATACTGGAGCAGTCTTCTTGTACCCACGCGGCAGGGAGTACACTTACCGCAGGACTCATCAACGGTGAAGTTGAGGTAGAACTTGGAAATATCTACCATACAGGTATCCTCGTCCATTATGATAAGTCCGCCGGAGCCCATCATAGAGCCCAGCTTCATCAGGTTCTCGTAATCGATAGGAGTATCGATATGCTCAGCGGGGATACATCCGCCGGAAGGACCTCCGGTCTGAGCAGCCTTGAACTTCTTGCCGTTGGGGATGCCGCCGCCGATCTCCTCGATGATCTCACGGAGGGTAGTGCCCATAGGGACCTCAACGAGGCCGACGTTGGTGATCTTTCCGCCGAGAGCGAACACCTTTGTTCCCTTGGAGGTCTCTGTACCCATAGAAGCATACCAGTCGGCGCCTCTGCGGATGATCTTTGGGATGTTGGACCAGGTCTCAACGTTATTGAGGATAGTAGGAACGCCGAAGAGTCCCTTTACTGCGGGGAACGGAGGACGGGGCTTGGGCTCGCCTCTGTGGCCCTCGATAGAATTCATAAGAGCGGTCTCCTCGCCGCAGACGAATGCGCCTGCACCGAGACGGATCTCAATATCGAAATCGAAGCCGCTGCCAAAGATGTCCTTGCCGAGGAAGCCGTACTCTCTTGCCTGAGCGATAGCGATCTTCAGTCTTTCAACGGCGATAGGATACTCGGCTCTTACATAGATATAGCCCTGATGAGCGCCGATAGCGTAACCGGCAATGGTCATAGCCTCGAGCACTGCATGGGGATCGCCCTCAAGGATAGATCTGTCCATAAATGCGCCCGGGTCGCCCTCGTCGGCGTTGCAGCAAACATACTTAACGTCGCCCTTGGAGGCCTTTGCGAATGCCCACTTTCTGCCGGTGGGGAATCCGCCGCCGCCGCGTCCGCGGAGGCCGGAGTCGAGCATGGTCTGGATAACATCATCCGGAGTCATCTCGAACAGTACCTTATACAGTGCCTGATAGCCATCGGTAGCGATATACTCCTTAACGTTCTCGGGATCGATAACGCCGCAGTTCTCGAGAGCTATTCTCATCTGCTTCTTGTAGAAGTTTGTCTCTGAGAGAGAAATGATCGAGCCGTCCTCATGAACGGTCTCTTTATAGAGCAGGTCCTTGCATACATTGCCGCCGATGATATGCTCGTCCACGATCCTCTTCATATTCTCGGGCTTTACCTGAGAATAGAAGCAGCCCTCGGGATAAACTATCATTATGGGGCCGAGAGCGCAGAGGCCGAAGCATCCGGTCTTTACGATAAGAACGTCGTTAACGTTCTGAGCCTTGAGCTCGTCCTCGAGAGCAGCGATGACCTTGCGGCTGCCGGAGGAAGTACATCCTGTACCTCCGCAGACAAGTATCTGCTTGCGGTAGCCGGTCTTCTCAGCGAGCTTCTTGCCCTCTTCCTCGACTACCTTTCTGACCTTGATAAGGTCTTCATATTCAGTCTTTATCTTATTGAGATCTGCAACTGTCATTACTTATCGGCACCTCCTTCGGAATAGGAATCCAGGATCTTAGCTACCTGATCGGGAGTGATCTTACCGTAAACATCCTCGTCGATCGTCATAACGGGAGCAAGTCCACAGGCACCTACGCAGCGGCAGGCGTCGATGGAGAACTTTCCGTCGGGAGTGCACTCGCCGGATTTGATCCCCAGCTTATTCTCGACAGCCTCAAGGATCTTGTCCGAACCCTTAACATAGCAAGCAGTACCGAGACAGACACTGATGCGGTGCTCACCCTTGGGAGTAAGCGAGAACTGAGAATAGAATGTCGCCACGCCGAACACTTCCGAAAGGGAGAGCCCGAGGCCGTCAGCGATCATCTTCTGAACCTCTACGGGCAGATAGCCGTAGATACCCTGTGCCTCCTGAAGAGTCGGCATAAGTCCGCCCGGCTGTGTGCGGTGAGCTTCGATGACCTTCATAAGCTCTGCTTCCTGCTCGGGAGTGCCCTTGAACGGGATCAGGGATTTTTCACTCATAACAAAACCTCCTACAAATATTGATCGGCTTTCGCCGTCAGACCGTCCGAAGCAAGCCGGGCAGTCCTAAAACAACTTTGACAAACGGCATATATTTACGCATACCGTTACATAATCAATTATATAACATAATTCCCGATTTTGCAAGTGTTTTAACAAACATTTAAAATATGAAAATCACTTTTTGTCGATATTACACTAAGAAGCGGGGCCTTTTTTGTTAAATAATTAACGTACAAAAAAGAGGCCCTCCGGACCGCGCAGATACGCGGCCCGGACGAGCCTTCAGGTATTCATCCGGGTGCAGGGATATATCCTGTTGGTGGTATCCGATATACTTTTTGATATGCCGTCAGGCGGTCATGCTCACGAAGCGAATACCGAGCAAGTCTTGGAAGTAGCCTTAATGCCCTTTTCGCCGTTTACGAGCACCTCTCCCCAGTCGGGCGAGAGCTGTGTTCCTTCCCAGTCGAATGAAAGGTCAAGATACTCCACGCCGCCGCCGTTGCCCTTCCAGCTCCAGCCGAGCCAGCCTATGCTGTTCTCCTGGCAGTAATCCATAATGAAGCCCTCGTCAACGTCGCCGTCCGAGTGGTTATATCCAAACTCGCCGACGCAGACGCAGAGGTCCTGATCGGTGACACCGGTGAGGTTATCCTTGATAGTATCCTCGTTCTTGCCGGCGGAGCCGTACATATGTATCGAGAACATAGTATTCTTATCGGGATCGGAGTCGAAGACCTCCTTGCCCTTTTCCTTTATGGACTTGCCGTACTGTCCCCAGCCGGCGGCGTCCACCATGATGGTATTCTTTATACCGGCCTCCCTGAGTTTGGGGATAACGGAGGTATAGCCATCGGCCCAGGTCTTGCTCTTCCACTGGCCGATCCACTCATTGGCGATATTAAGGATCACGATGTCCTCCTTGCCGATAAGAGCATCCTTCATCTCGATCCAGAAATCGGAAGCCTTTTCAAGGTCATCTATACTGTCCTTTCCGGTGGCATCGTGTACCTCAAGCACAGCGATCATCTGATACTCCCTGCACTTTTCCACGAGGGCATTGATGCTCTCCACCGAGTCCTTGTTCCACTGAACTCCGTCAGCGAGGACGAGTCTGACGCAGTTGGCGCCGGTCTTGTCGATAGCGTCGAGGGCGATGGGATCGTCGGATGCGAACCAGCAGTGAGCATGGTTGACGCCTCTCATCACGAACTCATTGCCGTTGGCGTCGAGGAGCTTGGTGCCGCTGACGCTGAAGCCCTTAACGCTCGAAGCAGCCGAAGCGGCATTGCTCTCGGTGCTCTCGCCGGAGGCAGCGGGAACGCTGTCTGTTTTGCTGTCGGTCTTGGATTCCGCAGCCGACGAGCTGTCCGAACCTCCGCACCCTGCCAGCAGGAGTGCCGAAGCCGCAAGTAAAGCAAGTAATCTTTTCATGATTTCTCCTTTTCAAAGTCTCATAACAGGCGGAATACCTTTCCGCCAGGACTGTCACGGTCTGACGGTCAGGATCTTATCTGGCCGTTTCCGCTTATCAGGTACTTGACTGTAGTGAGCTCACGCAGTCCCATAGGACCTCTTGCATGGAGCTTCTGGGTAGAAATGCCGATCTCGGCGCCGAGGCCGAACTCCTCACCGTCGGTAAAGCGGGTGGAGCAGTTCACATACACGCAGGCGGAATCCACTCTCTTCTGGAACTCCTGTGCTGCAAAAAGGCTCTCGGTCACGATGCACTCCGAATGTCCGGTGGAATACTTAGCTATATGCTCCAGAGCCTGGGCTATATCGTCAACGACTCTCACAGCGAGTATATAATCAAGGAACTCGGTAGCGTAGTCGTCCTCATCAGCGGGGACAACATTGTCCGCACCCAGTATCATCCTTGTGATCTCGTCGCCGCGGAGCTCCACATTATGCTCGTCGAGCCTTGCCTTCATCTTCGGCAGGAACTCGTCAGCAATATCGCGGTGGACCAGTACAGTCTCGATGGCATTGCATACGGAGGGGCGCTGTGTTTTGCCGTTATCGACGATATTTACAGCCATATCTATATCGGCGGTCTCGTCAACATAGACGTGGCAGTTTCCGGTGCCGGTCTCGATGACGGGGACGGTGGCGTTCTGGACGATAGCCTTGATGAGCTGTGCTCCTCCTCTGGGGATGAGCACGTCGATCAGGCCATTGGCCTGCATCATATCCGTGGCGATGCCTCTGTCGGGATCCTCAATGAGCTGGATGATATTGGGATCGAAGCCCGCTGTTTCAACGGCGCGTCTCATAAGGGCTGCCAGCATCTTGTTGGTGTTCATAGCCTCCTTGCCGCCGCGGAGTATCACGCAGTTTCCGCTTTTGAGTGCAAGAACTGCGGCATCGACGGTAACGTTGGGCCTTGCCTCATAGATCATACCCACTACGCCCATAGGCACTCTGATCTTTGTGATGCTCATACCGTTGGGCCTTGTACCTCCGCCGATGACCTCACCCACCGGATCATCCAGCATGGTGAGCTTCTCACAGGCCGCAGCTATGTTCTCAATGCGCTTTTCGTCAAGGCGCAGTCTGTCCTGCAGCGAGGGCGTCATATTCCTTCTGACTGCGTTTTCAAGGTCTATCTCATTGGCCTCGATAATCTTTGGGGCGCATCTTCTCAGTACATGGGCGATCTCCATGAGCGCATCGTTCTTCTGCGCTGCGGAAGCATTGGCAAGCTCGGTCTTGCATGCCCTGGCGTTCATTCCGAGTTTTTCAATATAGGTCACAGCAAACATCTCCCTTATAAACTAATGTTATTGTCAGAGCCTCCTGCGGCTCTGTTTTTCCTGAGCAATATCCTGATGAACACTATCAGATCGTATACAAAGGCCGTTCCGAAGGAGAACAGCACTGTCAGCACGGTAAAGCCGACATACTCCGTGGTGATCTTCACCGGGTTCGCCCACAGGACAAAGGTCTCGCCCGAGACCTTTATCGTGCCCTTCTCAGCGTTATCCAACGGCATATATATCATCACATACGGGAAAACTCTTGTCAGCGTCGGAAGTGAAACACTGTCCTTCGGCACAGCTATTTTCTCACCGGGCGAAAGCAGCTGTGAATAGTTGAAAACGTAATAATCCTCCACTGTCTTTTCGTATTTTAACCCGTCCAGCAGCTTATCACCTCTGACGTCGTATTCCTTCTTGTCGCTCTTGAACGCCAGATGGCATACAGACCAGTAGATAAGCACCGCCACGGCCACAGTTCCCAGCACGGAGTTCACAACAATAACTATCTTACGCTTTTCCGCAGCGTGTTTTATGTTGTATATCAGCAGAAATATCGAAAACAGCAGTGCAAGCACCGCTCCTGCGATCATCATAGCTCTCTCCTCCTATTTCCCGTCATGCCTTTTCCACGAGAAGCTGTCCTCGTTGATATGTTCTCCCTCTCCCGAAAGCGCCCGCAGCTCTCTGCCGCAGACATCCACTGCTCTTGCAATGAATCCATCTGCCGCTTCCCTGCTGTAATAGAGCGTCTCCCCCTCGGGACAGAGGCCGAGATCTCCCCGCATATCCTCCATAAAGGCGGGAACGTCTATCGAGAAGTCTCTGACTATCTGCTCGTCTGCGATCCCCTCCGGCACCCCGGGGACGGATGTGATACCGTACTTCTCCATAATGTAACGGTTTATCAGGCTGT
The DNA here is from genome assembly GCA_017526445.1 of Ruminococcus sp. GTDB lineage: Bacteria > Bacillota > Clostridia > Oscillospirales > Ruminococcaceae > FB2012. Next base: position 22,482 of record JAFXRI010000074.1, read on the forward strand.
AATCGTGGTGGAAACGGGGCAGCTTCTGCTGCGAGGGCTCATAGCCGACAGTATGGTAAAGGTGGTCGCGGAAGACTATATCTTCGATCAGGTGCATATAAAACCCCAGATACAGCCCGTCATCCAGCTTGTGACCGTATCTCCCGCGGAAAGCGGGCAGGTCGTAGGTCTTGCGGCCTCCTGCTATATATTTGAAAAAATGGCTCCGCTCCTTGGGAACGGCATCGGGGATGACCGTGCCCAGAAAAAATCTCTCCCTGCCGCCGATCTCATATTCCCCGGCGAGCAGATGAGCTATTGCAAGATGCATCATGCGTGATGCCATACAGCCAGTCCTCCTTCGGGAACCGGATCAGGTCAGCTTTTTGTCCGGGATATCCTGACATACTTTCTGCCCTTTCTTCTCATCCGGGTATAGAATCTTCTTGTGAACCGCCAGGGCAGTATGCACAGCATAAGCTGCATAGCGCTGGGGATGATCACGTCTGCCGCCGACGAAAAGCCGCTGCGGTGTATCATCCTGCGCACGCTGATGAACTCCCTGGTGGACTTGAAGCTCTTGCGCTTTTTATAGTCAGCCTCGCTGATGCGGTATCTCACCAGCGGTTCGGGGATATTCTTGGCCTTGGCCCCGCAGGCCAGCATACGGGCGGCGAACTCGTAGTCCTCACACTCGTCCAGTTCAGCGTAGCCGCCCACTTCCACGGCTTTCTCCCGCCTGAAAGCGAGAGTCTGACGGCAGAATGGGTTGCGGCGCCTTGCATATTTCTTTATCTTCTTATGCGAAGTGGGCATATGCTTTACGCCCACAGTCTCGTCAAGGGTTATATCATAGACCTCCGCAAAGGTGCCGACCATATCCAGTTCGGGCCTTGCGGCGAACATCTCCATCTGCTTGAGACAGCGGTCCGGGTAGGATACGTCGTCAGAATCCATCCGGACGATATAGGGGCAGGTGCAGGCCTTTATGCCCTCGTTAAGAGCGGCAGCTGCACCGACGTGTTCTTCTATCCTGACAATATGAAAAAGCGAGCGGAACTCGCTCTCAAAGGATTTGGCGATAATATTGAGCTCATTCGTGAGTTTTCCGTCATACACGAGGATCACTTCCTCGGGGGGATAGCTCTGCATCAGCATACTGTCAAGGCTCTCGTTGAGGTTTTCCGGCAGTTCACGCTCATAAACGGTCATGAGCACCGAATAAGACGGCAGCATCCTGTCGCTCTTCACAGCCATTCCTCCCTCCGCGGATGATACAGAAAATGCGCTTTCTGCGCAAGTGCATACACTACATATAGTATAGCACACCCAACTTGCCCTTGTCAATACTTCTTTCGCCCTTTTACGGCCTGCTGCGGCACAGGGCGCGGGGATCTTTTGAGACAGACGGAAATATTTTATAAAAAGGACTTGATTTAAAATGCAAAATGTAGTATGATAGATTTAAGGACGGCCTCAGGGCTGCCAAAATCGAAAGGAGTATTTATAATGATCTATTCGCACGAAGTTGAAACAATGTGCCCTATCGCACAGGGCGTTGCTCACGGCGCGGCTCCCATTCCCGAGGAAGCGAAATGGGTAAAGGCAAAAGAGATAAAGGACATCTCCGGCTTTACTCACGGCATCGGCTGGTGTGCGCCTCAGCAGGGCACCTGCAAGCTCACACTCAATGTTAAGGAAGGCGTTATCCAGGAGTGTCTCGTTGAGACTATCGGCTGCTCGGGTATGACTCACTCGGCTGCTATGGCTTCCGAGATCCTTCCCGGCAGAACTGTTCTCGAGGCTCTGAACACTGACCTCGTTTGTGACGCTATCAACACTGCTATGAGAGAGCTCTTCCTGCAGATCGTTTACGGACGTTCGCAGTCCGCATTCTCCGAGGGCGGCCTTGTAGTAGGCGCCGGTCTTGAGGACCTGGGCAAGGGCCTCCGTTCCCAGATCGGTACTATGTACGGCACTCTTGCAAAGGGCCCCCGCTATCTGGAGATGACCGACGGCTATGTTACCAAGCTGGCTCTTAACGAGGAAAACGAGATCATCGGCTACAAGTTCGTTAACTTCGGCAAGATGATGGACTTCATCAAGGCCGGCGACGACGCCAACACCGCATTCGAGAAGGCTCAGGGCCAGTACGGCAGAGTTGCCGATGCTGTTAAGCTCGTTGACCCGAGAAAAGAATAAGGATAGGGAGGATTTGTAAGATGGCTTTATTTGAATCATATGAGAGAAGAGAAAAGCAGATCCTTGCCGTTATCAAAGAGTACGGTATAGGCTCCATCGAGGAGTGCGCTGAGATCTGCAAGGCAAAAGGTCTTGACATTTACAAGCTCGTTGAGGGCATCCAGCCCATCTGCTTCGAGAACGCCAAGTGGGCTTACACCGTAGGCTGCGCCATCGCTATCAAGAAGGGCTGCACAAGAGCTGCTGACGCTGCTGCTGCTATCGGTGAGGGACTTCAGGCATTCTGCATCCCCGGCTCCGTTGCAGATCAGAGAAAGGTCGGCCTCGGCCACGGCAATCTGGGCAAAATGCTGCTCGAAGAGGATACTGAGTGCTTCGCATTTCTGGCAGGCCACGAGTCCTTCGCTGCTGCCGAGGGTGCTATCGGTATCGCTGAGAAGGCCAACAAGGTAAGACAGAAGCCCCTGCGCGTTATCCTGAACGGTCTCGGAAAGGACGCTGCTCAGATCATTGCCCGTATCAACGGCTTTACTTATGTAGAGACCGAGATGGATTACCACACCGGCGAGGTAAAGGAAGTATTCCGCAAGGCTTACTCCAACGGCCTCCGCGCTAAGGTAAACTGCTACGGCGCCAACGATGTTACCGAGGGCGTTGCTATCATGTGGAAGGAGAACGTTGACGTTTCCATCACCGGTAACTCCACCAACCCCACAAGATTCCAGCATCCCGTTGCAGGCACCTATAAGAAGGAGCGCACTGATGCAGGCAAGAAGTACTTCTCCGTTGCTTCCGGCGGCGGCACAGGACGTACACTCCACCCCGATAACATGGCAGCAGGCCCTGCTTCCTACGGCATGACCGATACAATGGGAAGAATGCACTCTGATGCCCAGTTTGCAGGTTCCTCCTCCGTTCCCGCTCATGTTGAGATGATGGGACTTATCGGTATGGGCAACAACCCCATGGTTGGTGCAACAGTTGCTTGCGCAGTTGCTGTTGAAGAGGCTATGAAGTAAGCTTCACAGATTCATAAAAATCAAAGGAGACCGTAAAGGTCTCCTTTTTTATGTGCTTTTTATGCGTTTTTACGTCCCGGGGCTTTGCTCGATCTCCCGCTTGAACTCCTCGTTGAGGTCGGGATAGGCCGAGAGCATCGGCTCGATCTTTTCGCCCTTCTTCCTTGCGAAGTAGTTTTTTGTGATCTTCGCCACAAGACCGCTGAGCGCCACAAGACAGATAAGGTTCGGTACAGCCATAAGACCGTTGAAGGTGTCGTCCACTGCCCAGATAAGGTCGCTGGTGATGAATGTTGAGAAGACGATCAGCACGATGTAGATCGACTTGAACACGATAACGGCAATAGACCTTCCCTTGTCTCCCAGCTTGCCGAAAACGAACTCCACAGCCTTCTCGCCGTAATAGGACCAGGCAAGAACAGTTGTAAAGGCAAACAGGGGCAGTATCACGGTATAGACGGCGACTCCGAAGCTGCCGAAGTTGGTCTCGAACATTTTCATCGCCATAGCTGTGTCTTCCTCAAACCCTGTGAGGGTTGCGGGATCAAAGGTGGTCAGGAAGGTGAGCGAGGTCAGAGTGCATATGATAAAGGTGTCAAAGAAGACCTCAAAAACTCCCCAGAGCCCCTGCTTGACAGGCTCCTTGGTCTCGGAAGCGGAATGTGCGATGACCGATGAGCCGAGACCGGCCTCGTTGGAGAATACTCCCCTGGCCATACCCTTGCGGATAACGGTAGCAAAGGTGTATCCGAGGACTCCTCCCCCTGCCGCCTGGAAGGTGAAAGCCTTGGAGAATATGAATCCGAAGGCGCCGGGGACATTCTCGATGTGCATACCGATAGCGATAAGCGACAGCACGATGAACAGCAGGGACATAAAAGGCACCAGCATCGAAGCGACCTTGCCGATGCGCTTGATGCCGCCGATTATGATGATCCCTGCAATGGCTGCTATAACGATTCCGACGATCAGCTTGACAACGCTCAGGTCCTCAAAGCCGACAGCCTTGTCAAGAGCCTGCGAAACGGTACCGCTGATCTTGTTGGTCTGGACTCCGCTCATACCGACAGCTGCAAACAGGCAGAACACTGCCGACACATAGGCGAGCCAGCGCCATTTAAGACCGTAGGCGATATAGTAGAAGGGACCTCCCGAAAGCTCACCGTTCTTGTTTTTCTTCCTGAAATAAAGGCCGAGGACGTTCTCCGAATAATTGGTGACCATCCCGAAGAAGGCGGATATCCACATCCAGAGCACAGCTCCCGGACCTCCGGTGAGTATGGCCGAGATCACGCCGATTATGTTTCCGGTCCCAACCGTACCGGATATGGCCGTAGCGAAAGCCTCGAACTGGGAGACGGAGCCTTCGCCTGAATTCTTATCCTTTTTCTTCCGAAGCCCCTTTACTGTCGGGACTATCGTCGAGCCAAGCGATTCCTTGAACCGTGTCAGCTGCAGGAACTTCGTTCTGACAGAAAGAAGCAGTCCAGCGGAGAGTATAAGGATAATTATGGGCCAACCCCACACTATCCCGTTTATGAAGTCGTTGACCTTACGGATGACCTCTATTATGCCGTCGATCAAGCAACAGCCCTCCTTTGATTGTAAATTGTCACAACTTAATTATTATACTATTTTTATGCGGATATTGCAATTAAATTACTGTTAATTCACAAGTTTCCGGGCAAAAGAAGCGTTTCGTTAAATAATATAGCTATTTTAGGCAAATGTGACAAATTCCTTAAATTTTCCAAAGAGATATTATCCACGATTGACAAGTAACTCAGAAAATGTTATACTGTAAAGTAAGAAAGTATCGTCGGAAGGAGGATATTTCTATGAAGCATACAAGCAGAACCCGTATCTGTGCTGCGGCAGCGGCTGCGCTCTCGGCAGTGCTTGCATTCAGCGCCTGCGGCTCATACGATATACCTGCAGAGAATATATATTCCAATTTCGCCCTGTCCGCCAACGGAAAGGCACTGGCTATGGAGAAAAAAGTCAGCGGCTATGACGAGACACCCTATGGCAGAGATCTTTCCCTCAGGACAAAGACAGGATCCGATGCCTCATCGTCTGCCGATCCTTCGGGCTCACAGCCCGGAAGCGAAGACAGCGGGGCTGCAGTGACTGAGACCTCGGTGACCACTGTGTCCGAGAGCGATACCACACCGGCTTCGACTTCGGAGACAAAGGCAGCTACCACCACTTCAAAGGCAGCGACTACATCCACAAAGGCTTCGACTGCCTCATCCAAAGCAACGACTACCAGGAAGACGACTACGTCGGCTGCCACCACAGCACCTGCCGTGACCACGGTCAAGGAGACTGCTCCCCCGGTGACTACGCCGGCTCAGACTACAACGACAACTACAATGTCAACCACTACCACTACGACTACTACAACGACGACTACCACTACAACGACCACAACTACGACCACCTCATCCGCAAATAAGGGCGGCAGCGGTGGCTCAGGCGGCAGCGGCGGTTCGGGCGGCAGCGGCGGCTCAGGCGGCAGCGGCGGTTCGGGCGGCAGCGGCGGCTCA
>JAFXRI010000075.1 GCA_017526445.1 Ruminococcus sp.
GCTGAGATTTTTCGTCAGAGTGCATAAATTTGACGCAGGCGGGCTGACGCCCGGCAAGGAAAATTTGTGTGCTATGACGGAAAATATGCAAGCAGATGACGTGCAGAGGCGCAAGCCGCGGGTTGTGCGGTGTTGCCTTAAGAACAGACCGCAGGGCAGAGCAAAAGCTCCGCCCTGTCAGTCGTGTGATAATTTAAGGATAAGGAAAAAAAGAATATGATTGCTTTGATTATTATAGGTGTGCTGCTTGTGGCGCTGGGCGTTTATCTTGCAGTATTCCAGAGAGCCAAGAGCGCTAATGTAGCTCTCGAGATCCAGGCTCAGCCTACAAAGACCTTTGAGGAGGTCAGGGAAGCACTTGAGGCTATGCAGGAGTTTAACCCTTCCTACCGTGAACTGGTGGAGATCAAGGGCGTTGCCGCTTCAAGTGAGGATGTAAAGACTCCGTATACCAACAGATCGGTCGCTTTCTATACTGCCGAGACGATACAGGTGTCCGAGACCACCGAGGAGTATTCCGATTCGCAGGGCAACAGAAAGATCCGTACCACCAAGCATGAGGACAGACTGAGCTCGGAGGAATCCACAGCGGAACTGCTGGTAAGGGATAACGCCGGAAACGAGATCGTTATCGAGACCAACGGTGTTACCGGAAAGCTGGACCTCGTCAAGACTCATGACAGGCTCGAGACTCAGAATCCTTACGGTGCGGGTTACGATAATGCTCCTTTCAGAAGATACAACCGCTTTACCGCTCCGAGCTACGGCACAGGACACCGTATCATCGGATATAAGCAGGTCGAAAAGACCTTCCCTCTGGGCGGCGCCCTCTATGTGCTGGGTGAGGCTTATATGATGGCCGGACGTATATGGATCGGACCTCCGAAGGATAAGAAACAGCCCTTCATCGTGACCACCAAGTCTGAGGAGCAGATGCTCAAGGATACACAAAGCTCACAGACTGCCTCCACCGTGGGCGGCATAATCTGTGCCGTGCTGGGACTGGCGCTGTTCATTGTCGGCATCGTCAAAAAGTAAAGAAAAGGCATACAACTGCTGTGAACTCTTGCCCGGAGTTTGCAGCAGTTACATTGCTTTATTGATGGATAATTGACAGTTGACAACTGATAATAGCCGGGGCGCCTGCCGGCAGGATCGCTGTAACGGGAGAAGCACGTTTTATTATCAGCTGTCAATTATCAACTATCAACTGTGATAAAGGGAGACTTGTATGATTTCCATTGTAATACCAAGCTATAACGAAGAGGGGAACGTCTCGCATACAGCCGAGGTGGTCACTAAGATAATGGAGGATAATTTCATCCCGTTCGAGCTCGTGTTCGTAAACGACGGCTCGTCTGACGGCACCTGGAAAAGACTGGAGAATATGGCGCTGAATGACGAGCGTATCGTCGCCGTGAATTTCAGCCGGAATTTCGGCAAGGAGAGCGCTATCTTCGCCGGACTCGAGGTCGCCAGGGGAGATGCTGTCGTGCTTATGGACTGCGATCTCCAGCACCCTCCGGAGACTATCGTCGAGATGTATAAGATATGGAAAAACAACGATGTCGATGTGGTGGAAGGCCGCAAATCCGACAGGGGTAAGGAGAACAAAGCTTACAGAGGATTCTCGCTGCTTTTCTATAAGCTCATAAAAAAGACCTCGGGGCTGGATATGGACGCCGCCTCTGATTTCAAGCTCCTTGACCGCAAGGTCGTGGAAGCTCTTATGAGGATGCCCGAAAGGCTCACCTTCTTCCGGGCTATGAGCTCCTGGGTAGGCTTCAAAACCGAGAGAGTCTATTTTGAGGTGGCCGAGCGTGAGGTCGGTGAGTCCAAGTGGACTACAAGAGGACTTATCAAGTTTGCTGTCAATAATATCACATCCTTTACTTCTGCACCTATGCAGATCGTCACCGTCTGCGGTGTGATCACCTTTATCGTCTCGGTGATACTGGGCATAACGACTATCGTGCAGAAGATAATCGGCGAGTCGGACGCAGGCTTCCCCACGGTCATCATCCTTCAGCTGCTGACCTCCAGCATCATTATGTTCAGCCTGGGTATAATCGGCTTCTATATCTCCAAAATATATGAGGAGATCAAAAACCGCCCGCGGTACTTCATTAGAGATATTGTCAGAAAAAACGATAAAGGAGATAACCTGTGAGCACTGTCGTCAAAGGAAATTTTATTCAGCGGCTCAGGGCAGCCGTTTGGAGCAGGCGGATATACCTGCTCGTTTTTCTGATACCTATTATTGTTCTGTATCTGGCCTACGCTCTTTTCGGAGTTCATCCCTACGGGGACGGTTCGGTGCTGGCACTTGACCTGAACGGACAGTATGTGTATTACTACGAGGCCTACCGTGACGCATTCTGGGGCGACGGCAGCGTTATGTATGACTGGTCGAGGAACCTCTCCGGCGAGATGTTCGGTATCTTCGGGTACTACCTCGCCAGCCCGTTTATGCTGGTGACGGTGATCTTCCCGAGAAGTGCTATGTGCGGCGCTGTGGAAACGATGATACTCCTCAAAGCCGGCACCGCTGCAGTGACCTTTGTGTATTTTTTGAAGAAGCGCCATGACCCGAGCCGTACCGCACAGGTCGTTTTCAGCTGCTGCTATGCTCTTATGGGGTATATGGTGGTGCAGACTCTGGACCCTATGTGGCTTGACGGCTTGATCTATCTGCCGCTGATCTGTCTCGGAGTTCACCGGCTGGTGGAGGACGGCAAGCTTGCACCGCTGATAATCCCCCTGGCGCTTATGTTCATCTCCCACTTCTATATCGGATATATGGTGGGGCTTTTCACTATATGCTATTTTATCTACGCCTGTCTGTCCATAGAGGGAAGGATACTGCCGAAGCATTTTATCCTTCGCATCGTTCAGGCGATAGCCGCGGGAATAGTCGCGGTGATGTGCGCCTGCGTGGTGCTGATACCTGTATATAATTCGCTGAAGCTGGGCAAGCTGGAGTTCTCTACTCCCAGCTGGGATCTGGCCACGAAGTTTGACTTCCTTACATTCTTTACCAAGCTCTTCCCAATGAGCTATGATACCGTCAATGTGGAGGGACTGCCCGTTGTATTCTGCGGGTGCATATCGCTGCTGCTGATACCGCTGTTCTTTATGAACTCCAGGATCCCCGTCAAGGAGAAGGTCGCAAAGGCTCTGCTTGCGATGACGCTTATCATCTGTATGTATATCAAGCCTGTGGATATCGTCTGGCACGGATTCCAGGTGCCAAACTGGCTGAATTACAGATACTCCTTCTGCCTGTCCTTCGTGCTACTGCTTATGGCCTACCGCGCCTTTGAGAACAGCGACGGCTTCACCTATAAGGAGATAGGCGGAGTTTTCTTCGGATTGTTCGTGTTCCTTATCTGGTGCGAGCGTGAGCAGTACGGCCACTTTGCCATATTTGAAGGCCGGACCAAGGACGGCGAGACTCACGGAGTGATGCAGGGGATATGGTTCGCGGCTATTGCCCTTGCGATCTACTTCCTGATGCTATACCTGTGGAAGAAGTACCGGTTCAAAAAGGCCGTGTCCATAGTAATATGCCTTGTGGTCCCGCTGGAACTGCTGGTGAACACAATGGATACCTTCCATAAGATCGACAAGGATGTGGCTTACAGCAAGTACACTTCCTATGAGCCGTATATGAGCGATACCCGGGATGCGGTCGAGACACTTTACCGCTTTGACGAGGATCCCTTCTACCGTGTCGAGGCCACCTTCCACCGTACCGTCAACGATCCTATCGGTACCAACTATCACGGACTGTCTCATTCATCTTCCACGATGAATGCCCCCGCTCTGAAAATGCTCCATAAGCTGGGCTATGCCTACGGAGGACATTATACCAAGTATGACGGCGAGACGATGCTTACAGACTCGCTCTTCGGCATACGCTATATAATGACCAAGGAGGACCACGACGGCGGCGAGCGCTTCAAGGACAGCCGCAGTAAGATCCCCGAGGAATATACTCTCGCTACTCATATCGACGAGGAAAACGCACTTTACAAGTTCTATAAGAACCCCTACGCTCTCGGACTGGGTACCGTTACCGATGCCAATATCTTTACGGTTACGCTGAGCGAGTTCAACCCCTTTGAGAATCAGAACCGCATATATAACGCTATGCTCTCGCCCGACAGCGACATCACCTTCTTCAAAAGGCTGACGGCGATAAACTCCGATACCGAGAATGTAAAAAGAGTCGGCCTTGTGGATAACCACACCAAGTATTATCCCGCCGACGCTAACCACGCAGAGTGTCACCTGGACTATATCGTTAAAATGGATAAGGAATCCGACCTTTATATGTACCTGCCCACCAAACACGAGCACAGCTGCAATATCTGGTATCAGCCGGAAAATGAGTATGTAGAGGGCGCTAATAATATGGAGTTTGCCGGACAGTTCTTTGTGGGAGACAATTACTCCATAATGAACATAGGCCATTTTGATAAGGGCGAAAGGATCAGAGTGCGCGTCACTATCTCCAATGATGATAAAGAGGGCGTCTGGAATGACGAGCTGTTCTACAGCTTCGATACCGAGGCTTTCGCAAAGGCCGCAGAACAGCTCCAGCAGCGGGCGTGGAAGCTCACCCGCCACGAGGACAAGTATGTGGAAGGCACCGTCACGGCAAAGGAAGGACAGTACCTGCTTACGACTATCCCTTATGAAGAGGGATGGAACATCACCGTCAACGGTGTGGACGTCAAGCCCGCCAGAAGCATCGAGGCTCTTATCACCATACCGCTTATGGAAGGTGAGAATACCGTCACTATGACATACTCTCCCAACTATCACAGACTGGGTATAATCATATCGGTATGCGGCCTTGTGCTGCTCGTTCTGATAATCCTTATCGAGTATAAGGAGGGCAAGCTTATGCACAGGATCTTCGTCAAGGCCGAGTTCAGATCAAGAGACGAGGACGATGAAGATGAAGCGGATGCTGAAGGTGAGGAAACTTCCGCCAAAGATAAAGAACCCCCGCCGGTGAGTCCGGTCATCACGGGTGATACCGAACCTCCCGAACCGCCGGACGAATGATAAATTATTTAAGCTCTCTCTGCCGCAGACGGGGAGAGCTTAAGGCAACACCGCACAACCCACGGCTAACGCCTCTGCACGTCATCTGCTTGCATATTTTCCGTCATAGCACACAAATTTTCCTTGCCGGGCGAAAAGCGAATTGGTCTTCGCTCGCCCGCCTGCGTCAAATTTATGCA
>JAFXRI010000003.1 GCA_017526445.1 Ruminococcus sp.
AAATGCTTGAATTTTCAGAACAGCGCTGTTTCGCTGTTTTTGAGCTTTCTACCATTAAAAAGCCCCATGGAATCGGATTTTTTTGTGTGACTCAGTGTGACTCGGTGGTACTCAGTGTGAAATTGGTTTGATAATACCATATTTTCTTGTGATATGCAATGATCAAATAAAAAAAATGACTATCCCGTTGGCTCACCAAAATGCAGTTTAGCGGGATAATGGATAATGGATAGTTGATGGTTGATAATGAAGGTGTCCGCTGTGCGGACGTTATGCCCATTCGGGCAGACTGCACAGGCTTATATGCTGCTATGAGAGTATAGCGCAATGCGGAGTGTAATACACCTTTATACCAAAAGCACAAAATTTTCCTCCCGAACTGTGCAGGGCGTCCGAATGGACATTTTGCGCCGCAGGCGCTCCTTTCATTACCAACTGTCCATTATCAACTATCAATTCACTAAAGCGCAGGTCGGTGAACAAAAGGGATAGTCATAATATTTTAAGGCAATACCGCACAACCCCTGTGCGTCAGATCGCGCGCAAGCTCAATAAAGTTGAGCTGAGATTTTTCGTCAGAGTTCATAAATTTGACGCAGGCGGGCGAGCGAAGACCAATTCGCTTTTCGCCCGGCAAGGAAAATTTGTGTGCTATGACGGAAAATATGCAAGCAGATGACGTGCAGAGGCGCAAGCCGCGGGTTGTGCGGTATTGCCTTAATTATATTCTCTTTATACGGATGCGCCCTTGCCCACGTACATGGGATAGCTGGGTGCGCCGTTGAGGATATGGTTATCTCCGATATGGACATTCTTATCGGTTATAACATAGTTGATGTCGCTCTTCGGTCCGACAACGGTGCCCTGCATCAGGATGCAGTTTCTGACCTTTGCGCCCTTGGCGATCTTAACGCCTCTGAACAGTACAGAGTTCTCCACCTCGCCCTCGATTATGCAGCCGTCGGCAACGAGAGTATTGATGACCTTGCTGTCGAGGTCATACTTAACGGGAGCATTGTCGCTGACCTTGGTATAGATAGCTCTCTTGGGCAGGAACAGCTTCTTCGCATTCTCGGGATCCAGCAGATCCTGATTGGCCTTCAGGTAGGACGCTATGCTGGAGATCTTGCTGAAGTAGTTGTCATACTCATAAGCCATTATATTGATCTGGCCGCACTTAGCCTGGAGGACATCGGTCTCGAAGCTGACATTTCCTCTTGCCATAGCGTCCTGGACCATATCGATAAGGAACTGCTTGCTCATAACGAAGATATTCAGGCTTGCTGTGCAGGTGCCGCTGATATCGGGCTGGATGAGCACAGACCTTACTCTGCCGGCCTCATCTGTGCTGAGCACGGTCGAGCCCTGGACATCCTCTGCATCGTAAACGCCGGTATGTGCAACGACTGTTATGTCGGCGCCGCTCTCAACGTGCTTTGCAACGATCGGCTTGAAATCCATATTTGTGACGATATCGCAGTCCGAAAGGACAACAAAATCGGCAAGAGCGCTCTTGATAAAGCTCATAGCGCCGTAGAGAGCCTCGATGCGGCCTCTGTAAAGATTGCTCGCTGCATTGCCGAATGGCGGCAGGATATACAGTCCGCCCTTCTTTCTCGCAAGATCCCACTCACGGCCGGAGCCGAGGTGATCGAGCAGAGACTGATAATTGCTCTTTGTGATAACGCCCACATTCGTGATGCCGCTGTTTACCATATTGGAGAGGGGGAAGTCTATAAGGCGGTAGCGTCCGCCGAAGAGTATCGAACCCATCGTCCTGTTTTTAGTCAGATCTCCTACGGTCATATCGTGCATATTGGCAAACACGAGACCGAGAACATTTCCCATATTTACGTCCACTTTAAGCTACCCCTTTCTTACATATCTTCCGAGATGATCGCCTTGGGAGCAACCACAGCACCCGAAGAGATATTGATATTGTGACCTACCACTGCGACGCCCCAGGTATCCTTATCCGTAATATTCTCAGGTCTTGCACCGATCTGTGCGCCCTCGCCGATGACAGAATTCTCACCTACGATAGAATACTCTACCTTAGCGCCCTTCTTCACGACGCATCCGGGCATAAGGATCGAATCGTAGATCACAGCGCCCTCCTCAACGGTAACTCCGTCAGAGATCATCGAGAACTCGATAGAGCCGTCGATCGAGCAGCCCTCGGTTATCATAGAGTTCTGCACCATTGCGTTCTTGCCGATATACTGCGGAGGCATAACGGGGTTGCGCGAATAGATCTTCCATGCAGGATCGTAGAGGTCGATAGGGATATTCGGATTGATAAGATCCATATTAGCTTCCCAGAGGGAGTCGATGGTCCCGACATCCTTCCAGTAGCCGTCAAATCTCCATGCAACGAGCTTTTCGCCTGCTGCTCTCATATCGGGGATGATATTCTTTCCGAAGTCCTTGGAAGCTTCCTTATCGTTCTCATTGGCGATAAGATAAGCTTTCAGCTTGGACCAGGTAAAGATATAGATACCCATTGAAGCGAGTGTGGAGCGGGGGTTCTTCGGCTTTTCCTCGAAGTCGATGATATTGTCGTCGGCATCGGTTATCATTATACCGAAGCGCGAAGCCTCCTCCTTGGGGACATCGAGCACGGCGATAGTTGCGGCAGCGCCCTTATCCTTGTGGTATGTAAGCATCTTGTTATAATCCATCTTATAGATATGGTCGCCGGAGAGCACTACAACGTACTCCGGATCGTATCTTTCGATGAAGTTGATATTCTGATAGATCGCATTGGCGGTACCCGAATACCAGCTGGCGCCGGAAGCCTTCTCATAGGGAGGAAGCACATGGACTCCTCCGTGGATGCGGTCAAGATCCCAGGGCTGACCGTTGCCGATATACTCATTGAGCACCAGAGGCTGATACTGTGTCAGAACGCCCACCGTGTCGATACCCGAATTAATGCAGTTCGACAGAGGGAAATCGATGATCCTGTACTTTGCGCCGAAAGGCACTGCGGGCTTGGCGACTGTCTGGGTAAGAGCATACAAACGGCTGCCCTGTCCGCCGGCAAGAAGCATTGCCACACATTCTTTTTTGTTGAACATAATAATTCACCCACCATATTTCATTTTTATTTTTTACTTGATGATCCTGTGCCCTTCGGGCCTGTCACTTGTCCTTTGAAGCAGTCTTCTTTGCAGTGACCTTTTTCGCAGGAGCTTTCTTTGCGGAGACTTTCGTTACTGCCGTTTTCCTGGCCGAGGCCTTGCCGGCAGGCTTACCGGTCTCCCCGGGCTCCGCCTTCTTACGCTGCGCCTTCTTCCTGATCTTGAAATACATCACCGAGAAAGGCGGTATATCTATGCTGATAGAATGTTCCAGCCCGTGCATCCCCACATTGACCGACTTGACTGAGCCGTTGGTCACCGGCGAGCCGTCAGGCGAAGTGGAATTGAACACCTCGGTATATGTCCCCTCATAGGGAACGCCGAAGCAGTAGCTCGTTCTTCCCACCGGCACGAAATTGCAAACCGCTATGATCTCGTTGCCCTTTCTGTCGAATCGGCGGAATATTATGATCGACTGCTTATAGTCGTCATTGGAGATCCAGCTGAATCCCTCCCAGGAGAAATCGTTCTCCCACATCGGAGGATTTTCCACATAGAACTTATTCAGGTTCTTCACGAACTTCTGATAATTGCGGTGGCTCTCATACTCCTCCACCATGAACCACTCAAGGCCGTTCTCGTAATCCCACTCTCTGAACTGAGCGAACTCACTGCCCATAAACAGCAGTTTCTTTCCGGGATGAGCCATCATATACGCCATAAACAGTCTTGCCTGAGCGAATTTCTGGTCTATATCCCCGCCGTACATCTTATTGACGAGGGAGGCCTTGCCGTGTACGACCTCATCATGCGAGATCGGCAGGATGAAGTTCTCCGAGAAGGCATAGAAGAACGAGAAGGTGAGCATATCGTGGTGGAAAGCCCTGTGTATGGGATCCATCGCCATATACTTGAGCATATCGTTCATCCAGCCCATATTCCATTTGAAGTTGAAGCCCAGTCCTCCGTCAGAGGTCGGCTTGGTGACCATAGGCCACGCGGTGGATTCCTCAGCGATCATAAGCGTCTTGGGATTTCTCTTGAACACCGCCTCATTCAGCTTCTTGAAGAAGTCGATAGCTTCAAGGTTCTCGTGTCCGCCGAAGACGTTGGGCGTCCATTCGCCGTCCCGTCTGTCGTAGTCAAGATAGAGCATCGAAGCGACGGCATCGACTCTGAGTCCGTCGATATGGAATTTCTCTATCCAATAGAGGGCATTGGATATGAGGAAGCTCCTGACCTCTCCCCTGCCGTAGTCGAACACTCTCGTACCCCAGGCCAGGTGGTCACGCTTCCTGGGATCGGCATACTCGTAGGAAGGGCCGCCGTCGAACTCAAAGAGCCCTGCGGCATCTCTCGGGAAGTGAGCGGGCACCCAGTCAAGGATGATCGCTATCCCTGCCTTATGGAACATATCCACCATTCTCATAAATTCCTCGGGAGTGCCGAAGCGCGAGGTCGGCGAATAGTATCCTATTCCCTGATAGCCCCAGGAGCCGTCAAAGGGGAACTCTGCCAGCGGCATAAGCTCGATATGGGTATAATTCATTTCCTTGAGATAGGGGATTATCTCCTGAGCAAAGCCGGTATAGCTGTAATACTTTCCGGTGGTGCAGTTCTTCCAGGAATTGAGATGCACCTCATAGATATTCATCGGCGAATTGTATATATCCTTTTTCGCCTTGTCATCCTGCCATTTCTTATCCTGCCACTTATACCCATTTATATCGAATATCTTCGAGCCGGTACCCGGGGTAACTTCCATATGGGTGCCGTAGGGATCGGCCTTGAGCCTTGTCACGCCGTCGCACCCGGTAATGGAGAACTTATAGGTATCAAATGTCTTCAGTCCCTCGATAAAGGTCTCCCATATCCCGGAATCACCAAGCTTATCGCAGACATTGGCATAGCCGTTCCAGTCATTGAAATCGCCCACTACTGAGACCGCTTTTGCATTCTGCGCCCAAACCCTGAAATAATGGCCGCTCCTGCCGTCCTTCTCTCCCTTATGGCATCCGAGGAAGTCATATGTCATCATATTGGTCCCCTGATGGAAGAGATATATGGGAGTACGATAGGTCTCGGGTATATCATTTATCATTTATCATCCCTCCTGCTGTGGACATTTGGGCATAACTCACCCTTTATACAATTTTCCACACTTATATTTTATACTATTATGTCAAATTTTGCAATAGTTTTAGTTATTATTTTCGGTTTATCACATATTTCAACGCAGATATTTGTATAATATGACGAACAAGAAAACGCATCGAAAACGTTTTCGATGAGGTCTTCTTTTTTTCAGGCAGCCGCAAGCCTTATCCTGTAGACAGCCACGGAGATATCATCGCGGTGTGCTCCGGACTCTTTCATTGCTCTTTCGCCTATGGACTGAGCGACCTTATCCGGATCGGCGCTGCCCTCCCCTGCTTCTGACATCACTTCCCTGACCGTCCTGTCGGAGACGCCGTCCGACAGCAGAAGGAGCATATCTCCGTCGAAGAGCTTGCACTCGAACTCGTCCGGAGAAAGGCTGTCCAGTATGCCTGCGGGCATAGCCTGTCCGCCGAAGCGCCTGAGAACGCCGTCGCGGTAGAGATATGTCGGTGCGGCCCCTGCCTTCAGCAGCTCTGCCCTGCCGGCGCACAGGTCGAAACGCATAATATCCAGGGTGGCAAAGGACTCGTCCCAGCCCTTTACTTTCAGCACGGTATTTATCATCCTCAGCGCCGAACGCATAGACACTCCGGCTGTCAGGAGCCGTGAGGCAAGGCTCACCGCGAACATAGAATCCAGCCTTGCCCGCTGACCGGTACCCATACCGTCGGAGAGCACGGCATACCTCTCGCAGCCGGAGATCACCACCTCGTCGAAGGTGTCTCCCGAGCAGCCGCTGTCGGAGGATGAGGCTGTGAAGCTCCCTCTCTCCAGCTCATACACGCTCTGCTGAGAGAGCAGTATCCGCGTCAGGCCGTCGGCTTCCGAGACCACAGGCAGTGCCAGCATACAGTCGGTGATGTCGGACACAGCGAGGGCCAGCTGCATACCGTCGCCGGAGAACTCCCCGGAAATAAAGATCTCGGCGTGGGTGAACCCGGTCTCGTCGATATATACACAAGCCCTTGCGTTGGGATAGCCGAGCCGCCCGAACAGCCCTCTCACCCTTTCAGAGAGCTCACGGTCGGCAGCTCTTATCCTCCCCACCCGGAAGGACAGGTCGGCAAGTATATCCTCCATAGCCAGCAGCTGCTCGGAGATCAGCGATCTCAGCTCGCTTATATGCAGTTTCGCCGCGCGGCTGTCAAGATAATTCTTGTAAGCATAGTTGAAGCTGTCGGACATAAGCTCCGGGAAGCGGCAGTCAGGAAAACTCCCGGAAACATCCCTGTCGGATACGCCGCTGTAACACATCGCAGTCTGTTCGAGCTTCTCCAGCCGCGAAGCTGAGAGCGCGGGATCCCTGTGACAGATGCCTTTCAGTTCACAGCTCCGGCACATCGTCTCAAAGACTGTTTCCGAAAGCGAAGGGCGGGAGGTCTTTCTGTCCATAGCCGCTGAGACTGCCGCCAGCTGAGAGCGTATCTCCGACAGCGACGAGGACACATATCCGAGGCGGGAGGCTGTCGCCCGTCCGATAGTATCGGAAGCGAGCCGCCCTCCGAAGAACCGGGCCGTCAGCCTCCGCAGGCACCCCTGAGGCACCGCCGCAAAGACGAGAGCCCCTGCAGCCGCGTCGATGAACATATGCCAGGCATCCTGCCCCGTACCCATAGCTGCAAGCCCTGCTGCCATAACCACGATGAATGACAGCGATACTGCCAGCACGCCCAGCTCGGCAAAGGCTCCGCAGATGAGTCCTGCCGTAGCCAGCAGGAGCGTATTCCCCGAAAGCGCAGGCGCCCCGATGAAGACAGCACAGGACGTCAGGGCTCCGACGGCGGCTCCTCCGGTCATACGGTAGCGCTTCGCCGCCGTGAGCAGGACAAAGCAGCCCAGCGTCCTCCCGGGATCGAGCAGGACTATGCCTGTCCCCGAGAGCACCGAAACAGTCATTATGTAGATGATCGCCGCATAAAAGCCGTTGGCTCCCCCGAGCACGACTGTGCGCACCAGACGGTATTCATTTATCAGCGACAAGGAGGCATAAACAAAGCACCCCGTCATCACCGAATTGATGACATAGACCATCATCATCTCTGCCGACGCTCCGCTGACAGACAGGACCGTCACCGAAAAGAAAAGCAGCGAGCCCGACACCAGGAGAGCCGTCCAGACAGGGCTGTCCTTTTTCGAGCCCTTGAAAAATGCCGCCTGCAGGACTGCGGCAAGCAGCATCGAGCTCAGCTGTATCACCCCGGCCGAGAAGCCTGCGAAGATCATATAATAAAGCGCACTGACCGCAAATACCGGCATCACCGCCGAGGGAAAGACCGCTGCCAGCCCGGCATTGAGCATCGAGGGACAGCCTCCCGCAAAGCCTGCCGATGCTATGAATGCAGCAGCAGTTACTGCGGCATCCCGGAGGAGAGAACGGCTTCCTCCGGCTGAGCCCGTCAAGCTCACAGACCTGATGTTCATTGTTATCGCATCCTTTGCTGAAAATATCATCTCCTTTGATAATAACAATCATCACAAAAATAAAATGTCGCATTTACGCCCCCGCCGTAACTTTGATACGGCACCGGACCGCAGGATGCGACATTTTTCGCAGGTGTGTAAAGTCATTCAGCCGGACAGCCTCCCCAGCTCGTTGGCAAGGGATATGAACTGTTCCATAGTAAGCTGCTCGGGACGGATATTCTCGGCCAGGCCCGCTGCACGTATCGCCTCGAGCACGCGGTCCTTCGGCATCCCCAGCCCTGAGGCCGCGGAGTTGCAGAGGGTTTTCCTCCGCTGAGAAAAGGCCGCCTTCACCGTTCTGAAAAAGAACTTCTCATCCTCCACGCCCTCAGGAGTCCTGTCCCTGATATTGAAGCGGACGACACAGCTGTCAACGTTGGGCGAGGGCATAAAGCTCCCCCGGGAGACATTGAAAAGCAGCTCCGGCTCCGAGTAGTAATTCACCGCTACTGTTACGGCTCCGGCATCTCTGGTGCCGAGGGGCGCACAGAGCCTTACCCCGGCTTCCTTCTGGACCATAACAGTCACAGTCTTTACCGGCAGTCTCTGCTCCAGCAGCATCATGATTATGGGCGAGGTGATATAATAGGGCAGATTGGCGCACACCGCCACCTCCAGCCCGGCAAATTCCTCGGCGATGAGCCTGTGCAGGTCAACGTTCATCACGTCGTCATTCACGATCTTTATGTTGTCGTAACCTGCCAGCGTCTCGGCCAGCACCGGGAGCAGTCTCCCGTCGATCTCGACTGCCACGACCTTGTCGGCACGCTCGGCCAGCTCCTTGGTCAGCACGCCTATCCCGGTGCCGATCTCGATGACTCCGAAGCCGCTTCGGGCATTGCCCATCTCCGCGATCCTCGGGCACACCGAAGGATTGACGAGAAAGTTCTGCCCCAGCGTTTTCGAGAAGGTGAAACCGTGCCGGGTAAGTATATCCTTTATCACTCCGATATTTGAAAGTCCGTCCATTGCGCTCCGCCTTTCCGTTCTGTAGGATCGCCTTATTATACCACGGAAAAACGGCTTCTGTCAATGCATATCCGCTGCATACCCGGGCATACTTATCACACGGGTTTCCCGGGAAAATCAAAGGAGTGATACTTATGTTCGGGAGCTATTCCCGCGGGACTGATCTCCCGCCCCTGCTGCGCGACTCGCTGCTCGCCGACGAGACCGCCGCCGCAGGCTTCAATTCGCTGGATCCAGCGGCACAGCGCGATGTAGTATCGGGCTGTGCAAAAATGTCATCGTCCGCTCAGATCGACGAATATATCCGCCAGACCGACAATTTTCTGTTCACTGACATCACCTGCGGCGGTATCTCGGAGCAGGGTTCGGGCCTGCTCTGAGGCTTCGTTATTTTCCACAAGAACGCACCCCTTCGTTAATACAAATTTTATAATATTCCGAGTTGAAATTTCACAGGAAATATAGTAAAATATAAATGTAGAGAAACACAGAGCACGGGGGAGGAGATCGGCTTGTCATCAACTGCATCTTCAATGAGGAAAACCTTTCCTTACCGTAACGCCGTTAAGGCTTGTTTTTTCGCGCTCTGTTTTTCCGACAGTAATATTATAGGCAAATAACTGCAGCATATCCGTTGCAGTTTTTGTTTTTGTACAGGAGGAAAGCTTATGAAAAAGGTCGCAGTCATTATGGGCTCCGACAGCGATTTCCCCGTTGTTTCCAAGGCTGTCGCTGAGCTCAAAAGCTACGGTGTCCCCTATGAGTGCAGAGTTATGAGCGCTCACCGCACGCCTTCCATGGCAAGTGATTTCGCATCGGATGCGAAGGAGAACGGCTTCGGCGTCATCATCTGTGCAGCAGGTATGGCGGCTCACCTGGCAGGAGTCATTGCCGGGCATACCACTCTCCCCGTCATCGGCATACCTATGAAGTCGGCAGCGCTGGAGGGTATGGATGCCCTGCTCGCAACCGTTATGATGCCTCCCGGAGTACCGGTGGCCACAGTCGGCATCGACGGCGCCAAGAATGCTGCGCTCCTGGCAGTGCAGATACTGGCTCTCTCCGATGAGGAGCTGGCAAAGAAGCTGCTGGCTGAAAAGCAGAAAATGGCTCAGGGAGTCATTGCAAAGGACAAGGCCCTGCAGGCCAGGCTCGACGAGATCTGACCTTCGGGCAGACAAAAAAACAAATTATCTGCACAGCGCGTCCCGCACCGTGCACTGAAAAAATGGAGGAAATAAAAATGGCAGATGTAACAAAAGGCGCACAGCTCTATGAGGGCAAGGCTAAGAAAGTATTCGCAACGAGCGACCCCGATCTCGTGATCGTTGACTACAAGGATGACGCTACCGCTTTCAACGGCGTCAAGAAGGGCACTATCTCCGGCAAGGGCGTCATCAACAACAAGATGACCAACTTTATGTTCAAGATGCTGGAAAAGGAAGGCGTTCCCACTCACCTCGTTGAGGAACTGTCTGACAGAGAGACTCTCGTGAAGAAGGTCTCCATCGTTCCCCTCGAGGTGATCATCAGAAACGTTGCCGCAGGCTCCTTCTCCAAGAGAATGGGCGTTGAGGAAGGCAAGGCTTTGCTTTGCCCGATCCTTGAGTTCAGCTACAAGAACGACGACCTGGGCGATCCCTTCATCAACGATTACTATGCTCTGGCTCTCGGTCTCTGCACCAAGGAGGAGCTGGAGACCATCTCCAAGTACGCTTTCAAGGTAAATGAGTTCATGGTCAAGTTCTTCAAGGGCCTGAACATCGACCTCATCGACTTCAAGATCGAGTTCGGCAAGACCCCCGACGGCACTATCATCCTCGCTGACGAGATCAGCCCCGACACCTGCCGCTTCTGGGACAGCACCACTCACGAGAAGCTGGACAAGGACCGCTTCCGCAGAGATCTGGGCGGCGTAGAGGAAGCATATCAGGAAATCATGAAGCGCCTGGGTATGTAATATGTTCAGCGCCGGGGATTTCAAGAAATGCAGCGGATGCACTGCGGCCGGTATCATGAGGCAGCTCAATGCCGGAAAGACTGTGCTGCTTGTATGCATCGACCTGGATAACGGCAGGCTCCGTATCGAAAGCTACAGGTTCGAGGAATCAAAAAGAACAGTCTCCGGGACTGAGCTTACTGCCTGGTGGGCATACTCAAAGGAGAGCGTTCCGGACGGAGAGAATTTTACAGCCGATATGTGCTATGCCTCCGATAAGGAGACCTGGCTGAAGCTGGCAAAGGAATACGGCAGGCGCTGTGTTCCCGGAATAGAGAGCACATATAAGCAATTCTTTGAGTGGTATCTGACCGGCGTACATTTCTTCAACGAATGCCGGAAGATCAACGCAAAATACGAGCTGTTCGTCACTGACAGAACAGACGGTTTCTGCGACGGCCTCGAAACGGGATTTGCTGAATTCTATTTTGACAAATACTATCGAAAGGATAAGAACAGATGAAAAGTTTTTCCGATAGCTACAAAGCTGCGGGCGTTGACGTTACCGCAGGATACAAGGCAGTTGAGCTGATGAAGCAGCACGTCGCAAGGACGATGACCAGCGGCGTTCTGGACGGCATAGGCGGATTTGGCGGCCTGTTCGAGCTTGACCTTACGGGGATCAAAAAGCCCGTGCTCGTTTCCGGCACTGACGGAGTCGGCACCAAGATCAAGATCGCATTCACTATGGACAAGCATGACACGGTCGGCATCGACTGCGTTGCGATGTGCGTCAACGACATAATCTGCTGCGGTGCAAGACCGCAGTTCTTCCTGGACTATATCGCCTGCGGAAGAAACATCCCCGAGAAGATCGCAAGCATCGTTTCGGGTGTGGCTGACGGCTGTGTCCAGGCAGGCTGTGCTCTGATAGGCGGCGAGACTGCCGAGCATCCCGGCCTTATGCCGGAGGATGAATACGACCTGGCAGGCTTCTCTGTTGGCGTGGTGGACAAGGACAAGATCCTCAAGCCGGACAGCCAGAAGGCAGGAGATGTGCTTATCGCCATCAAGTCCAGCGGAGTACACTCCAACGGGTTCTCGCTGGTGAGAAAGGTATTTGCTATCAACGAGCAGAACCTGGCAAGACATTATTCCGAACTGGGTACCACCCTCGGCAATGTCCTGCTGACTCCCACAAGGATCTATGTAAAGGCAGTTATGGAACTGCTGGACAAGGTAAATGTAAAATCCATATCACATATCACAGGCGGCGGATTCTACGAGAACATCCCGAGATCGCTGCCCAAGGGCATCTCTGCAAAGATCGAAAGGAACGCCGTTCAGGTGCTGCCTATCTTCGATCTGATCGCCAAGAGCGGCAACATACCCGAGAGGGATATGTTCAACACCTTCAATATGGGCGTGGGAATGGTCGTCTGTGTTGACAAGGCCGATGCCGACAAGGCTGTTGAAGCTATCAGCGCTGCCGGCGAGGAAGCCTATGTCCTCGGTGAGCTGTGTGACAGCGACGAGGGCGTAATCATCTGCTAAGATCACCAAAAGGAGGGAGAATACTATTCGCCCTCCTTATCTTTAGGAGAGGAGCATTTGCCGTGCAGTTCAAAAACGATAAGCTGAACATATTTTTCAGGCGCTACGGCCATTACTTCACCGCCGGGATCATGCTGAGCGTGCTTGTGGCACTTATCATAATCGGGCGAACCACCTCAGCTGAAATGGATATACAGGCACGCTATATAAGCCAGAGCAAGGTGCAGGAAGAGTACGACAAGCAGATGGAGCGGTATGAGAGCATACTGTCCGATGACAACATCTGGGACTATACATACGAACTCGACAAGCTTGGACTGAGCTATGAGCCTCACATCTCGGGCAGGGACGGCAATACCCTGACCTATACAGCCAGGTTCGACCGCAGTGTGAACGAGAAGACAGTGGAAGAGATCAAGGAGCAGATCGAGAAGAAATGCGGCAAGCTGGCTGAGGACAACAACTACGGCAAGACCACAGTCAAGCTCACCGGCGACAGAACGATCGAGATACTGCTCGACCTAAGCTCCGCCACAGACCTCAAGGCTGTGACAGGAATATTCAAGGCGCTGGACAGCATCGAAGGCATTGAGGGCGCCGAGGCTGTTATAAAATAGCAAAACACTAAAGAGGTGCTTGATATGAAGAATATAATCGTGCTCGTCTCCGGAGGCGGCACTAATCTCCAGGCGCTTATCGACGCGCAGGAGAGAGGCGAGATCAAGGGCGGTAAGATCACCTGTGTTATCTCGTCTAATCCCGGAGCATTTGCACTTGAAAGAGCCGCAAAGGCCGGCATCCCCTCGGCAGTTATCCCGAGGAAGGAATACCCGGACAGCAAGACCTACAGCGAGGCCATTCTTGCCGAGCTTAACAGGCAGAAGGCTGACCTTGTGGTGCTGGCAGGCTTTATGACCATACTTGACGAGTGCGTTACAAAGGCATATCCTTACAGGATAATAAACGTTCACCCGGCGCTTATACCCAGCTTCTGCGGCGAGGGCTTCTACGGGCTGAAAGTCCACGAGAAGGCTTTGGAATACGGCGTAAAGGTATCAGGAGCAACGGTGCATTTCGTCAATGAGAAAGCTGACGCAGGGGCTATCATACTGCAGTCCCCGGTGGAAGTCAGGAATGATGACACTCCCGAGACGCTCCAGCGCAGGATAATGGAAAATGCCGAGTGGAAGATCCTTCCGAGAGCCGTATCGCTGTTCTGCGAGGACAGGATAACGATAAAGGACGGAAAGGCATATGCAGATACAACGGACAAATGTCAGCAGTAAATTCTATAAATCGGAGGTTGAAACGAATGAAAACTATCGACATCTATGAGGCTCTCAGGACCAACAGCTATCCCGGGAGAGGCATCATCATCGGCAAGAGCGCCGACGGCAAGAGCGCTGTTACCGCCTACTTCATCATGGGCAGAAGCGTGAACAGCCGCAACCGCGTGTTCACCGAGACTGAGGACGGCATCAAGACCGAGGCAGCAGATCCCTCCAAGCTCTCCGACCCGCACCTTATCATCTACTCCCCGGTGCGCGTGCTGGGCAACAAGACTATCGTTACCAACGGCGATCAGACCGATACGATCTATGAGCTCATGGACAAGCAGCAGACCTTTGAGCAGAGCCTGCGCACCAGAGTTTACGAGGACGACGCTCCCAACTACACTCCCCGCATCTCCGGCATAATGCACGTTGGTGAGGGCAGGTACAACTACGCTATGAACATCATCAAATCCGCAGACGGCAACCCTGACTGCGTTGAAAGATTCACCTTCACATACACCGATCCCATTGCGGGCACAGGTCACTTCATACACACATATATGGGCGACGGCTCTCCCCTGCCCAGCTTTGAGGGCGAGCCTGAGAAGATAAGCATCCCCAACGATATAGATGAATTCACCGACGGCCTCTGGAACGCCCTCAATGAGGACAACAAGGTGTCGCTGTTCGTCCGCTTCATAGACATTGCCACCGGCAAGGCGGTCACCAAGGTAGTCAACAAGTTCAGCAAGGTATAATAAGGTCATCACAGGAGGAATAAAAAATGGCAAACGAAATGTTATTAAAATACGGCTGCAACCCCAATCAGAAGCCCTCAAGAGTCTATATGGCTGACGGTTCTGAGCTTCCTATCGAAGTTCTCAACGGCAAGCCCGGCTATATCAATCTGCTGGATGCCTTCAACGGCTGGCAGCTTGTGCGCGAGCTGAAAAAGGCCACAGGTATGCCGGCAGCTACATCCTTCAAGCACGTTTCTCCCGCGGGCGCCGCAGTCGGCAGGCCCCTTTCCGACACCCTGAAGAAGATCTATTTCGTTGACGATCTGGGTGAGCTCTCCCCTCTGGCCTGCGCTTATGCAAGAGCAAGAGGTGCTGACAGAATGAGCTCCTACGGCGATTTCATCGCTCTGTCCGATGTATGCGACGTATCTACAGCCAAGATGATACAGCGCGAGGTCTCTGACGGCGTTATCGCTCCCGGATATGAGGACGAGGCTCTGGAGATACTCAAGAGCAAAAGAAAAGGCACATACAACATCATCAGGATCGACGAGAACTACAAGCCCGCACCTGTTGAGACCAAGCAGGTATTCGGCGTCACCTTCGAGCAGGGCAGGAACGAACTGGATATAAACAAGGGACTGCTCTCCAACATAGTTACTGACAACAAGAACATCCCCGATGACAAGCTGGAGGATCTGATGATCTCTCTTATCACTCTGAAATACACTCAGTCCAACTCGGTATGCTATGTCAAGGACGGACAGGCTATCGGCATTGGTGCCGGCCAGCAGTCGCGCATACACTGCACACGCCTTGCAGGCAACAAGGCTGACATCTGGTGGCTCAGACAGCATCCGAAGGTTCTGGGGCTGCAGTTCGTTGACAACATCCGCCGTCCCGACAGAGACAATGCTATCGACGTTTACATCTCCGATGAGTATATGGACGTTCTTGCTGACGGCGCATGGGAGAATATCTTCAAGGTAAAGCCTGAGGTGTTCACCAGGGAGGAGCAGAAGGAATGGCTCGCCGAAAACAAAGATGTATGCCTCGGAAGCGATGCTTTCTTCCCCTTCGGCGACAACATCGAGAGGGCTAAGAAGTCCGGCGTTATGTACGTTGCTGAGCCCGGAGGCTCTATCCGTGACGATCACGTTATAATGACCTGCAACAAGTACGGTATGGCAATGGCCTTCACCGGCATCAGACTGTTCCACCATTGATGCGAAGGCATCCCCGATAAAGGAGTTAAGACAATGGATAAGATGAATATATTAGTCATCGGCAGCGGCGGACGTGAGCACGCTATCATCCGCAAGCTGATGAAGTCCCCCGGATGCGGAAAGGTATTCTGCACCCCCGGAAACGGCGGTATCGCCGCAGACGGTGCGGAGTGCTTCGGTGTAAGCGCGACAGATATCGAGGGCGTTGTGAAGCTGGCAAAAGATGTCAAGGCAGATCTCGTTGTGGTAGCTCCCGACGATCCGTTGGTGCTGGGTATGGTGGATGCTTTGCAGGCTGAGGGCTTCAAGACCTTCGGACCGAAGAAGGCGGCGGCTATCATCGAGGGCAGCAAGGTCTTCTCGAAGGATCTGATGAAGAAATACGGCATACCCACGGCGGCATACGAGGTGTTCAACAACAGCAAGGATGCTATTGCTTATGTGAAGAAGCAGAACACCTACCCGGCTGTTATCAAAGCTGACGGACTGGCTCTGGGCAAGGGCGTTATCCTTGCGCAGGACGAGAAGGAGGCTGTGGAGGCTATCAAAGAGATGATCGACGGACGCAAGTTCGGCGACAGCTCAGCGACTGTAGTAGTCGAGGAGTATCTCACCGGCCCGGAGGTATCGGTGCTGGCATTCACCGACGGAATAACTGTAAGACCGATGATCTCGTCGATGGATCATAAGAGAGCCTACGATAATGACGAGGGGCTCAACACAGGCGGTATGGGAACTGTGGCTCCCAACCCATACTACACCGAGGATGCAGCGAAAGAGTGCATGGAGAAGATCTTCCTGCCGACGATAGACGCTATGAACAAGGAGGGCAGGACCTTTGAGGGCTGTCTTTACTTCGGACTGATGATAACTCCCAAGGGGCCAAAGGTGATCGAGTACAACTGCCGTTTCGGCGATCCTGAGACTCAGGTGGTCCTGCCGATGCTGGACGGCGATCTTCTGGAGATAATGCTGGCGATATACGATCACAGGCTGGCTGATGTTGATATCAAGTGGCATACCGGTGCCTGCACCTGTGTTGTTATGGCCAGCGGCGGGTATCCCCTTTCCTATCCCAAGGGGCTGGAGATCAGCGGTCTTGACGAAAAGGGACAGCTGGACTGTGCAGAGATCTTCCACGCGGGTACTAAGCTCGAAAACGGCAAGCTCCTCACCAACGGCGGCCGCGTACTGGGTGTGACCTGCAAGGGCAACACTCTGAACGAGGCGATAAACTGCGCTTACCAGGCTGTCAAAAAGATCAGCTTCGAGAATGCACACTTCCGCCGCGACATCGGGCAGAAGGCGCTCAAAGCACTGTTTGATCCTTCCGAGTTTGAGTACAAGCTGGATCTTGAGGACTATCTTGAAGAGAACGGGATCTATATCAGGCAGTGATCTTTTGCACAGCAGAAGGGACTGCCAAGCTCGGCAGATACAGACAAAAAACCGTATATCCCCCTGCCGCCGGGCGGGGTGGATATACGGTTTTTTCTGCACTTTCATCCCACTGCAAAGCAGCGGGGCGATCTTTTTGTGTACGATTATCTGGACTTATACAGTCTGTACGAATTCAGCTTGACCAGCTCGTCCTTTTTGATCTCGGACAGAGGGGCCACCCTGCTGCCGACAAACTTAAAGCCCGCCTTTTCTATGACCCGGTTGCTGCCGATGTTACGGTCAACGGCCTCGATCACTATTGTCTCAAAACCGTCCTCAAAGAGTGCGGCGGTGACAGCTTTCAGGGCCTCGGTCATATAGCCGTTGCCCCAGTAATCGCGCCCGGAGCAGTATCCTATGACGGGATCTCCGTGATGGTATCCCACCACATCAATGATGCCTATGAGCTCGTTCGTTTCGCGGATAACGATGCCCCAGCGGTAAGTGTCCGGCTTTTTGTACTCGTTTATGACATAGGCCACATAGTCCACAGTCACGCGGATGTTTTTATGGGCGTGCCAGGTCAGGTATCTTGTGACCTCGGCATCAGATGCCCAGCATTGATAAATGCGCAGAGTATCGTCTGCGGTGACATACCTCAGGTGCAGCCGTTCTGTATCAAGCTCTCTCATTACGGCTCACACATTGAAGCGGAACAGCACGATGTCGCCGTCCTGCATAACGTACTCCTTACCCTCGGAGCGGACGAGCCCCTTTTCCTTGGCGGCATTCATCGAGCCACAGGCCATAAGGTCGTCGAAAGAAACTACCTCGGCGCGGATGAATCCCTTCTCGAAGTCGGAGTGGATCTTTCCTGCTGCCTGGGGAGCCTTGGTGCCTTTTTTGATAGTCCATGCTCTGACCTCCGGCTGGCCGGCTGTCAGGTAAGAGATGAGCCCGAGCAGAGCATAGCCCTCCTTGATGATACGGTTGAGGCCGCTGGTCTCGAGGCCGAGCTCATCGAGGAACATAGCCTTGTCGTCATCGGACATATCTGCGATCTCAGCCTCGATCTGAGCACAGATCGGGAACACAGCCGAGCCGTCGTTCTTTGCGATCTCGCAGACGGCCTTATAATGCTCATTGGTGTCGATATTGTTGGTGAAGTCAGCCTCGGAGAGATTTGCGGCATAGATCACCGGCTTCAGGGAAAGCAAAGGCGTCTCTTTCAGGACAGCCAGCTCGTCCTCGGTCATAGGGAAGCTGCGGGCAGGCTTGCCGTCCTCGAGATGAGCCTTCAGTCTTTCAAGGAACTCCACCTCGGAAGCGAGCCCCTTATCGCCCTTCATAGCCTTTTTGGTGCGGTCGAGCTTTCTCTCGATAAGCTCCACATCAGAGAAGACAAGCTCCAGATCAATAGTCTCGATGTCACGTCTGGGATCGATGCTGCCGTCAACGTGAACGATATTCTCGTCCTCAAAGCAGCGTACCACATGGACGATGGCATCGACCTCACGGATATTGGCGAGGAACTTATTTCCCAGGCCCTCTCCCTTGGAGGCACCCTTTACGAGTCCTGCGATGTCAACGAACTCGAGAGTAGCGGGAGTGAACTTCACAGGGTTATACATATCCCGGAGCTTTTCAAGTCTCTCATCAGGCACCGACACGATGCCCACATTCGGCTCGATAGTGCAGAAGGGATAGTTTGCGCTTTCCGCGCCTGCATTCGTAAGAGCGTTGAACAGAGTTGATTTGCCGACATTCGGCAGACCTACCATACCTAATTTCATTTACGTATCATACCTTTCCTGTTTTTGTTGCCTGCATATCAGAAGGACAGAGCATCCGTCTCGTCATCGAGGAGATTGTCTTCGTCATCTCTGAACTGGAGATCATCGTCATAATAGTCGTCGAAATCGTAATCACAGCAGTCGATCCCCTCGCGCTCGTGATGACGGAACTTTCTCGGAGCAAGGAGCTTCTTTCCGACGATAACGCCGACTGCGCCGAGCAGTATGCCCGTAAGCAGTGATGCGAGCATAGCCCACCAGTTCATTCTGCATTTTCTGTTTTCTTCCATAGTGATCCTCCTTTTATTGTATTGTCCCCGGCAAGCACCGGAGGTATAGTATCATTCCACTGATTTGAGCGACTCGACCATATCTATGCGTTTCAGTTTGAAATGCAGCACGATATTTACGAGCACGGCAAACACCATTGTGAACACTGCTCCCAGCAGGAAGGCCCACCAGACCAGCCCGCGGTTGAACATCACTATATCCACCTCTGAGGTGATGACCACGAAGTAATGGAGCAGCTTGCCAAGCCCCATACCAATGATTATACCCAGCAGGCAGGAGATGATATTCTCGCGGTAGATATATGCTGAGGTCTCCGTATCAAAGAAGCCAAGCACCTTGATGGTAGCTATCTCCCTGACGCGCTCGGTGATATTGATGTTCGCAAGGTTATAAAGCACTATGAACGCCAGCATCGCCGCACAGGTGATGAGCAGCAGGACTATCTTATCCAGGCTGTCCACCGATTTCATAAAATTGCTGGAGCTGGCTCCCTTAAAGGTCACTCCCAGGAACTGTTTATCCTTAATGAGCTGTTCCTTGAAGCTGTTCTCGCTGTCGGGGCTTATCTTCAGGAAGGCCATATTGTAACGAGCCTCGCTTCCGAAGATCTCGCGGTACAGATCAGGCGACATAAAAGCGTAGTGCATAGCATAGTTCCTGACCACGGCTCTGACCTTCACACTGACTTCGGGGAGGTCCTTCGGGAACAGTTCTATACTGTCTCCGGGTTTGAGGCCGTAAAGCAGGGAGAGCTTTTCGGTGATGAAAACTCCGTCGCCGGGGAGGGTATCATACGTTTCCCCGCCGACATCCTCAAGGTTGATATACTCTGAAAGCACGTCCGCGTTTTGCGGCACAAGGAAGTTGACCTTCTGGGTAGTGCCGTTCTGTCTTACCTCGGCAGAATTCATCATAAAAAGTGCCGAAGAATCGGTATCGGGGTTGTTAGCAAGAGTCTCGGCTGCTTTCTGCGACGCCTCCGGATCACTGCTGCTGAGGACGGCGAGGGCATCGTAATAAAGTATCTCTCCGAACTGCTTTTCTGCGACAGTCTTGATCGAGTATTTCAGTCCGAAGCCGGTTATTATGAGCGCTGTACAGCCTGCTACGCCTGCCATAGTCATAAAGAAGCGTTTCTTATACCTGAGCAGGTTCCTTACGGTGACCTTCATAAGAAAGCCGAAGCGTTTCCATATGAAGTCGATACGTTCGAGCACTACCCTTCTTCCGGCGGCGGGAGCCTTGGGGCGCATAAGCTCCGAAGGCTGAGAGCAGAGCGTTTTCAGGCTCGCATAGAGCACAGCTGCGCCGGTGCAGACAATGGATGCTGCCATACACAGCAGCATATACGAAAGCTTGAAGGGCGTTTCGAGCTCGGGGATATTATACATGATCTTATAGCTGTCGTATATGATCGTCGGAAACACCTGGAGACCTATCACGACACCCAGCACGCTTCCCAGCACCGAAGCAGTAAAGGCATAGAACAGGTACTTTGATATGATATGCCCTGCGGAATAGCCGAGAGCCTTATAAGTACCGATAGTAGTGCGCTGCTCGTCTATCATTCTCGTCATAGTGGTAAGGGTAACAAGGGCGACTATCAGTATAAAGAAAGCCGGAAACACCTTAGCGATAGCGTCGATCTTATCGGCGTCATTCTTGAAGGAAGCATAATCAGAGCTGGAAAACCTGTCCTGCTCATAGAATTTCAGATCGGGGACATTCTCCAGCTGGGCCTTTGCTTCTTCAAGCTCCTTTTTACCCTCATTATACCTGGCAAGGTATTTATCGTGTGCTTCGCTTCCGCCGTAAGCCAGTTCCCTGAGCACTTCGAGCTGTGTCTCGGCTTTGGTGAGCCTTGCGGCCATAAGGAAGGCGGCTGCTGTTCCTTTATCCTCCAGCTCATCATACATTTTCTTTGCCGACTCATACTCGGCGGATGATGAGACATATAGCTGCTGCAGGTCAGCCTCGCTCATAGCGAGGGCGCTTTCCAGCGTAGCAAGGTCGCTCTCCCCGCCGGAGATCCTGATGCCGGCATCGCTTTTGAGCTTTTCGTATCTGCCGGACACGCTGTTATGGAAAGCCTCCACAGCCTCCCGCTTCTTTTCTGCCACCGCATCGGAATACTCCTCGGAGAAGGGATCGAGGTCGGACACATCCTTGAATCTCACATACAGCTCGGTATAATAATCCAGGGCAAAGTCGCTTTCCGGTACCATCACATAGGAGAGTATCTCGCCGTTCCCGATATTTGTACCCTCGCGGTTATACCCGATATAGAGGGGCGAAGTGACTATGCCGACTATCTCGAACTTATCGGTGGTGAAAGACTTGAATATGCTCTCGTTCTCATCCGGAGAGGTGAAGGTGATAGTATTTCCGATCCTGAACGTAGCGGGAGAATTCATCTTGACCTCGACCACGCACTCACCGCTTTTTTCGGGCATCCGCCCTTCGAGCAGCACCGGCTTGTTCATCACGGCCATAGTCTCGTTCGGGACGGACATTACCTTCAGCACACAGTTCTGATCGTCATAGCGGTAGAAAACATCTTTTGAGTATCCTGCCGCGGCGGACTCAACATTTTGCGCCCGTCTGACCGCCGTCACATCATCGGACTTCACGCCGATGCTTGAAAGCAGTCTCAGGTCCATAAGCTGCTGGGTCATAAAATAATCCTCGGCGGTCTGAGTCATATCAGGCATAGTGGCCTTTACTCCCGAGAAAAATCCGCAGCCGAGAGCGATTATCGCAAAGATAGAGATAAACCTGCCCATAGAACGGCGCAGTTCTCTGAGCGTGTCTGTAAACAGCGCCCTCTTCATCGGGCAGATCACCTCCATTACTTAATCTCAGCTGACGGTCTTCATCAGTCTCCGAACATCTCCTTGGAAAGCTTGCCCAAGATCTCGATGCCCTTAACGATATTGGCATCGGTGGGAGTTGAGAAGTTGAGTCTGAACGAGCGGCACTCGTCGGTATCCTTGATCGAGAAGGCCGAGCCGGGAACGATAGCCACCTTATAGTCCTTTACGGCAGTGGTGCAGAAGTCGATCATCTGCTGAGTGGTAACTCCCTCGGGGAGCGTACACCAGATGAACAGTCCGCCCTGAGGCTCGGAGAAGGTGATCTTCGAGGAGAAGTTCTTTCTGATCTCAGATATCATAAGCTCAGTCTTATGCTTATAGACTTCGTGGAGTTTATTGATATGCTCGTCGAGGTCATACTTTTTCAGGAAACGGTAGCAGAGCATCTGCGACCACATAGTGGTATGTACGTCAGCGACCTGCTTGCAGACCACGATCTTCTGGATTATATCCTTATGGGCGCATACATATCCCACTCTTATGCCGGGAGACAGTATCTTCGAGAAGGTGCCGGAGTAGATGACTCTGCCCTCGGTGTCGAGCTCCTTGATACACTTGATGTCCTCGCCGGCGAAGCGGAGGTCGCCGTAGGGGTTGTCCTCAAGGATGACTGCACCGTACCTGCCGCAAAGCTCAAAGGCTTTCTGACGCTTCTCCCAGGACATAGTATATCCTGTGGGGTTCTGGAAGTTGGGGATGAGATAAACGAGCTTGACATTGCCGCCCCTGAGCTTTTCCTCAAGCTCGGCGATATTTACACCGTCATGCTCAAGAGTCACGCCCTGAAGGTCAACATGATAGCTCTTGAACGCATTGAGCGAACCGATAAAGCAGGGGTTCTCGACGAGAAGGGTATCCCCCTCATTGCAGAGCACCTTGGCAGAAAGCTCATTAGCCTGCTGTGCGCCGCTGGTGATGACCACGTCGTCATACTCATCGTTGAAGATGCCTCTCTTGCGGAGGATATTCTTTACCTCATCACGCAGGGGGGTATAGCCCTCGGTAACACCGTACTGGAAAGCGATACCGGGTTCTTCGTTAAGTATCTCCTTTGAAAGCTCCTCCAGCTCCTTTGCGGGGAGGGCTTCGGGGGCGGGCGATCCTGCCGCCAGCGAGATCACGGCGGGATCAGCCGAGTATTTGAGTATCTCTCTGATCTGAGAAGCCTGAAGATGAGCTACTTTTTCCGAAAACTTGAATTCCATAGCGAACTGTCCTTTCACAAATAAAATCATATCTGATCCTGACTATCTCCTTATCTTATCAGACCGCGGTCAGGCGAACAGAAGGGATAGTCATACACCTAATTATTATACCACATATCCTCCCTGTTGTAAAGACCTTTGCCTCATTATTTCGATGCGGAGAGCTGCCGTAATAACTTGCTGCATCCCGTCATAGAATATCATAAAAGCTAAAGGCTGTCCGGGAGGCGGGTGCAGGGGTATGAATAAACAAAGCTTTCTGAAAGGCTCGGCAATACTGCTGGGGATGGTGCTCATCACAAAGGCTTTGGGGCTTATATACAAGATACCGCTGACGAATATGCTTGGCGGCAGCGGTATGGCATACTACTCGGGAGCTTTTGCGGTATTTGCTCCGCTGCTGGCGGCATCGGTCTCGGGGATAAGTGCCTCAGTTGCCAGACTTACTGCTGAGAGCTGCGCCTTCGGAAGATACGCGCATATGCGGAAGCTGCGGCGCTGTGCGATGCTTGCTTACAGCGCGGTGGGTATATTCGCCTGTCTGCTGCTGATAATGCTGTCCTTCCCGCTGGCAAAGGCTTTTCTTCCTGACACCAGGGCTGTATGGACGCTGTGGGCTCTGGCGCCGTCGCTGGTATTCTGCGCGGTGCTTTCCGTGCAGCGAGGCTGCTGCGAGGGTATGGGCAATATGCTCCCCACCGCCGCCTCGGAGATAGCCGAGACCGCAGCCAAGGCGCTGCTCGGACTGATAGGAGCTTATGCTGTGTTCAGGTATGCGGATGCGGAGTTCGCAGCGAGCCACGGATGCTTCGGAGAGTTCTGCCGCACAAAGGAGGCTGCCCGGGCGGCTGCACTTCCCTATGCGGCGGCTGCGGCGATACTCGGCAGCTCACTCTCGACGGCATTGGCGGCAGCTGTGCTTGCCGTACACCGGAAGCTCCGCGGCGACGGCATCACGGAAG
The DNA here is from genome assembly GCA_017526445.1 of Ruminococcus sp. GTDB lineage: Bacteria > Bacillota > Clostridia > Oscillospirales > Ruminococcaceae > FB2012. The sequence goes on from JAFXRI010000003.1 coordinate 23,913, forward strand.
AAATGCTCGCATCCGACAAGGTCACGGACCCGCCGCGGGAGATAATAAAGAGGCTGTTTGCACATTCGCTGCCTATTGCCGGGGCAGCGGTGATAACCACTCTTTCGGGGGCGATAGACCTGCTTACTGTCCCGCGGGGACTGATGAAGGCGGCAGAGGCTGGTATGAAGCTGCCCGAGGGTATGCCTGCTTCCGGGGCGGCTGATTTCATCTACGGCTCCTACACAGGGCTGGCGCTGATGATATGCGGGCTGGTGCCCACCTTTACGGCAATGTTCGGCAAAAGCGCCCTCCCTGCCCTGACAGAGTCGCGCTCAAGAGGTGACGGAAGGGGTCTGCGTTCGGGGGTGAACAGCCTTTTGGCTGTATCGCTGCTGACAGCCCTCCCCGGAGGAGCTTTCATATCTGCTGTGCCGGAGGAGATACTCACATTCCTGTTTGCCGGCAGGACGGCAGAGATCGCCTGCACTGCTGCCCCGCTGAGGATACTGGGGGCGGGATGCATATTTATGTCGGTCTCACTGCCTGTCCTCTCGGCTTTGCAGACTCTCAGGATGCGCATAGCTCCGATGATAATAATGGCAGCTGGGGCTGTGATCAAGCTTGCGGGGAATCTGCTGCTGATACCAATGCCGGGCGTCGGCATCTCCGGGGCAGCGATCTCCACGGCGGTATCACAGGGAGCGATCTGCATTGCTGCCCTGACACTTCTGCTCAGGCGGACCGGAGCCGTACCGTCTTTCCGTCAGGTGCTGCTGAAGCCTGCCTTCGCTGTGCTGCTGGGTGCCTGCACCGCAAGGCTTACAGCGGATGTGATCTCACGCTCCGGCACGGGAGCCGCATCCTCAAGGGCAGCGGCGCTCGCTGCGCCGGCAGCCGGGCTCGGGATATACATACTGTCGCTGTGGCTTATGAATGTTTTGCCGCGAAAACATATCAAAAGATATTTCTCAAAAAAATTTCGCAAAACCTATTGAAATTTTCGTAAATATAGGTTATTATATATAAAGACTTGCTTGAAACAGGTCTGTTATCCGCGCTGAAAGGGAATGATAACTTGCAGGAGCTTATCCGTGAAATCCTCGCAAAGAAGAGCTACAATGTGTACGATCTCGCAGACATCGTCAAGGTGCTGAGGAGCGAGAACGGCTGTCCGTGGGATAAGGTGCAGACTCACGAATCTATCCGCAAGGACCTTCTTGAAGAGGTCTATGAAGTGCTGGAGGCTATCGACTGCAAGGATCCCGCTATGCTCAGGGAAGAACTGGGAGATGTTCTTTTGCAGGTGGTGTTCCACTGTCAGATCGAGACTGAGCAGAGCGTTTTTGATCTCGACTCGGTGGCGGATGAGGTCTGCAAGAAGCTCATACTGAGGCATCCTCACGTTTTCGGGGACGTCAATGCCGACACTGTGGAAAAGGTCCTGACCAACTGGGACGCTATCAAGAAAGAGGAAAAGGGACAGGAGACTTTTACCGATACCCTTAAAAGTGTACCGAAGGTGTTTCCCTCGCTTATGAGGGCTCAGAAGCTCACAAAGCGTGCAGGCCGTGCGGGTGTGGATCTTGCAGACAAGGATCAGGTCATCGGGCTGATAAAGGCACAGCTTGACCGTATCGGGGGCTGTGAAGGCTGCGATGACGAGGCTCTCGGGAATATGCTGCTGCTGTGTGCGGAGCTTGCAAGGCTCACCGGCGGCGACGCAGAGGAAGCTCTGGGCTTCGAGTGCGACAGGTTCACCGAGAGATTTGAAAAGCTGGAAAAATCCGGCAAGGGACTGAGCTCCGATCAGGCGGCAGAGGTCTTTTTTGTAAAACCGTTAATTAATGAATGAGCAATTGTTCGTTAAAATAAAAATCAGGGAGGTCAAAACTTATGACAAAGGCAGAGCTTATCAATGCTATCGCAGAGAAAGGCGGCTACAGCAGCAAGAAGGACGCTGACAAGGCACTTTCCGCTGTTATCGACGTTATTTCCGATGCGCTTACAAACGGAGATAAGGTAACACTCGTCGGCTTCGGCACATTCGAGGTACGTGAGAGAGCAGCTAAAGAGGGTATCAATCCTCTTACCAAGAAGCCTATCCACATCGATGCCAAGAAGGTTCCCGCTTTCAAGGCCGGCAAGGCTCTTAAGGACGCTGTAAACAAGTGATCGAAAACTCCGGCCCGACAGTTTTTTGTCGGGCCGGTCTTCTTGGGAGGACATATGAGACTTGATAAATACCTGAAAGTCACCAGGCTGATAAAGCGCAGGACCGTTGCGAACGAGGCCTGCGATGCGGGCAGGATACTTGTGGGAGACAAGATCGCCCGCGCATCCTACGATGTCAAGGTCGGCGATGTGATAACGATAAATATGGGACAGAAGCCCTTGAAGGTCAAGGTGCTGAGCGTAAGCGAATACGCAACCAAGGAGAACGCTGCCGACAACTACACAGTCATCGACTGAACAGCTCCCCTGCGGAGCAAAAACGAAGCGGACAGGCCGTACTGCAACGGCTTGTCCGCTTCGTTTCTGTTTTAAGCGGCCTTACAGCTTGTAAAGCTCAGGTTTGCGCTGCTTAAATACTGCCGCATACCGAAAGCCTGCCTCACGGGCGAGGGCAGCTCCTTCTTCAATACCCTTGCCTATATCTTCGAGCCTGTGAGCATCGGAGCCGAGGGTGATGAGCTCACCGCCCAGCGAGCGGAAAAGCTTTATATATCCAATATGCGGAAATGTAAGGCCGTAGGGCTGCCTGAGCCCCGAGGTATTGATCTCAAGAGCCTTGCCGTTATCCCTGAGCGTGCAGAATATCTCCCTGATAATGTCATCATAGCGCTTCATATCTACACTGATGCCACACTCGCCCTCGATATATCTCATCGGATAGGTCAGGTGTGCCAGCACGTCGAAGCTGCATTGTCTGCACATTTCAAGCAGCTCGGAAAAGTAGCTGTCAAGCAGGCTGTATATCTCGGAAGAGTCCATTTTTTTGTACTGCATCAAATAGAAATCCGGCTTGCCGCTGTTCATATGCAGCGAGCCTATGACCATGTCCAGTTCCTCGCGGGCGAGGATGCATCCGGCCGCTTCGGGCTGCTGCAGAGGCTGTCCCAGTTCGATCCCGCAGAGCAGTCCTGGGAAGCGCTGTTTCAGCTCGGCGATCCTGCTGATGCTCTCTGCGGCGTAGATGCGGGATCCGAACATCATACTGTCCGGTTTTTGGTACTCAGGATACTCTGTTTCATCCTCACGGTACCAGAAATTGCAGTCACAGTGGTCAGTGACTGTCAGGTGATCTATGCCGAGCTTTCCGGCACAGAGAGCCATTTTTTCTATTGTTGCCGTGCTGTCGGCATCCGGCGAACAGCACGAATGAGTATGCAGGTCACAAAGCATAGCCGCGCTCCGTTCTACAAGGTAAATAAGTACGAATTTTTGTACAGTCAGTTCTTCTCGCTGCGAAATCTGTTCCTGAACCAGAGGCCGGTGGGCTTGAGGTCCTCATCCTCCCAGCCGGAAAGCTTCTTACAGCCGCTGCAGAACACGCTGCTGCTTTCCTTCGAGGCCGAAAGGCTCCAGGTCATATAGCTGATATTATACTCGTCCAGCAGAGAGAACCAGCTCTCTGAGCTTTCAAGATCAAGCTCGCCGTGTCCGGAGGCTTCCGTCAGGCTGCACTCGGAGACCATTACCGGCAGCCCTGCTTTAAGGCAACGCTCCAGCAGCGCACGCTCCTTATCAAGGTGTGAGGCCGCGTAGAAATGGAAAGAGTAAAGCAGTCCGTCAAAGCTGAGCGGATCCTCCAGTGCCAGGTCGCAGCGCTGCGACCAGTTGGGCGTGCCGACTATAACTATCGCCTCCGGCGAGTTTTTCCTTATCACGGGAATGACTCTCGAGGCATATTTTTTTATCTCATCCCACCCGGCGTTACGGTTGGGCTCATTGCAGATCTCGTAAAGCAGGTTAGGGCAGCCGGGATACTTCCCGGAGATCTCCTCAAAGAAACACACGGCCTCATCAGCATAGGTAAGGGGCGTCTGCTCGCCAAGGACGTGCCAGTCGATAATGGCGTACATCCCCAGCGATACTGCCATGTCTATGCCCTTGCATACGAGCGTTTTAAGCTCCTGCTTATCGCCGTCGGTACAGTATCCGTGATACTCGTGAGTATAAAGCGCGAGCCTGATGCAGTTGACGTTCCAGCTGTCTCTGAGAGCGCGGAAGGTCTCCTCGCAGACATACTGCGGGTACCACGCCAGCCCGTGGGTGGACATACCGAAAAGCCTCACATTCCTGCCGTCCTCGCCGACGAGCCGCTGTCCCTCGATCCGAAGTTTACCGTATCTCTCAAATGCAGTCATGCCTTCATCTCCTTCGCAGCACGGCTTGCAGCAACAGCAAGCTCATCACACCGCTCGTTTTCAGGATGGCCGGCGTGTCCCTTCACCCAATGGAAGGCCACCTTATGCACTTCGAGCAGACCGAGCAGTCTTTCCCAGAGATCGGGGTTGAGCGCAGGCTTCTTATCCGGCTTTATCCAGCCGTTATTCCGCCACTTTACGGCCCAGCCCTTCTCCACAGCATCGATTATATACTTTGAATCCGAATAAAGCTCGACCTCGCAGGGCTCCTTCAAAGCCTCCAGTCCGCTGATAACAGCAGTGAGCTCCATACGGTTATTGGTGGTCATCTTCTCGCCGCCGGAAAGTTCCTTCTCATGTACGCCGAATCGAAGGATAGCTCCCCATCCGCCGGCACCGGGGTTGCCCGAACAAGCACCGTCTGTGAACAGTGTGACTTTTTTCATCAAAGCACCCCCCTGCCCTGCCGTCAGTGCTGCCGACGGTCATTTTGCCAATTCTTTCTTATTGAACTCCTCCGGAGTGATGAATGCGGGGACGATCCGATGCAGAGCCTCCACAGCGGCGGCCTCATCATCCTTGGAGGCTGCCTCCTTGAGTGTTTCAAGCTGAGCTATGAACTCCTCGGGATCTATCTCGATCTGTCTGCCGATGAAGATGAGCTTGTTCTGAGTGCTCTTCAGGCCCTCCTCCATCATAAGGAGTTCTTCCCTGATCTTCTCACCGGGACGCAGGCCGGTAAATACGATCTCGATATCCTCACCGGGAACCTTTCCATACATCCTTATCAGATTCTCGGCGAGGGTGACGATCTTGACAGGCTGTCCCATATCAAGGACGAAGATCTCACCTCCGTGAGCGATAGCAGCCGCCTCCATAACAAGGCTTACAGCCTCGGGGATAGTCATAAAATAGCGGATAATATCCGGGTGTGTGACTGTAACGGGACCGCCGCGCTCGATCTGCTTTTTGAACAGCGGAATCACTGAGCCGTTGGAGCCCAGCACATTTCCGAACCTTGTAGTAACATACTCCGTCTTCATATTCGGCTGCTGGGAAAGGTACTGCACGACCATCTCACAGCATCTCTTGGAGGCTCCCATAACATTGGTGGGATTTACGGCCTTATCGGTAGAGATCATAACGAACTTCTCTACGCCGTGATACTCGGCAAGTGTGGCCACATTGAAGGTGCCGATGACATTGTTCTTTATAGCCTCCATCGGGCTGACCTCCATAAGCGGAACGTGCTTGTGGGCGGCAGCGTGGAAGATTATCTGAGGCTTATATTTCAGGAAGATCTGATTCATCCTGTGGTAGTCACGGACAGAAGCAATAAGCGTTACAAGGTTAAGCTTATCGCCGTACTCCATTCTGAGCTCCTGCTGGATCTCGTAGGCATTATTCTCGTATATATCAACTATTATGATCTGCTTCGGGCCGAATCTTGTGATCTGGCGGACCAGCTCGGAGCCTATGGAACCGCCGCCGCCCGTTACCATGCAGACCTTGCCTGAGATAAAGTTCTTTATATCCTTATTGTCAAAGGTTATGGGATCGCGTCCGAGAAGGTCCTCGATGCGGATGTCTCTCAGCTGTCCGATGATCGGCTTATTCTCGTTGAATATCAGTTCTCCGATATAGGGGATGACCTTAACGCTCACCTTTGTTGACGAGCATATATCCAGTATCTTTCTCTTTTTATCCTCGGGGCAGGAAGGTATAGCAAAAATGATCTGCTCCACCGAGAACTGCTCCACGAATCTGTGAATGTCGTCGGTAGTTCCAACGACTGTCACGCCGCCCTCAAACTCCTTGCCGATCTTGGCCGGGTCGTCGTCCACGATGCAGACGGGACAGAATCTTGCCGAAGCACTCTTCTGATGCAGGAGCTTGGCGTGCTTTATCTCGGTGAGCAGCAGCTCACAGGTAGTGCCTGCACCGACGATCATAGTACGTTTCCCCTTGTCTGCGGTGGCATTTCCCGAAAGAGTGATAAAGGCGCTCTTGAACAGCAGTCTGAACAGGACGATGCCGAGCAGCGATATAAGTACATGAGGAACAGTAAACTTTATGAAGAACACGCCGGTTATCAGATACATTACCGAATACGAAATAAGGAATCCCGACACGGCGCCTGTGATGCAGAACAGATAGTCCTTGAAATTAAAATATCTCCACATCTTTGAATAAAGCCCGCAAAACGTCATTGAGGCCACGCAGAAAAATCCGCACATAGCCATACACGACAGAACGTATCTCCCGCCCATCGGTCTATCGAATGCTGATATGACGAAATTAGCGATCAGTGCAGAAACTACTATGATAAAAGCATCTGCCATCGCCAGCAGGATCTTACGTTTATTAAAGCTCTGAAAATGTGCTGTCAGTTTACTCAATAGTATTCTTCCCTTCCGGTCTGCCGCTGCTTAGGATGCGGCATACTTCTTACCGGCCGAGCCTGTTCACAGGCAGACTGCCGGACTATATAATTATACCGCAAAAAACAATTCTTGTCAATCGTTTTCGACACCGGCACAATGACAAATTATGCCAAAGATCTGTCTCAGAAACCAAGTATCTCCTTGACGAGGATGACCTTGATCCTGTCCTTATGCCTCTGCTGGGCCGACACAACATAATTGCAGCAGATCCTGCCCTCGCTCCTGCATCCCGAAGGCATATCTCCCCCGGCCCTGAGTGATACGCACTCGCCGGTCTTCGAGCATGGGGTATCACAGCTGAGCCTGTCGGCATTGGGCGGGGCGGCCTGACATTTTACGCGCTTTACGGCTTCGTCTATATCTCTCACCAGCTTGTTGTACCCTGCCACAACGATTACGCTTTTCGGGCCGTAGCAGATAGCGGCCACGCGGTTGGAATTGCCGTCAACGTTATACAGTTCGCCGTTCTCGGTAACAGCGTTCGCCGAAGTAAGATAGACGTCCGCCGAGAATGCAGCCCGGTATATCGCCTCTGTCTCCGCGCGGTCCGCGGCCTTGCTTCTGTCCAGAAAATTGTACTTCCCGCTTCTCATCAGGTCAAGCACGCCGCTTTCCGCCAGCGACTGCGAGCCGCCGCAGGTGATGGTATCGCCCTCATTCATAAGGCTCTCTGCTATCTTTACAGCCTCGGCGCAGTCCTGTGCGATATAGGCCTGCATATTGTTTTTTCTTAGGTTCTCAGCTGTTCTTTCAAGTTTTCTGTCAAGTGTTCTTTCAACGATCTCATTCATACTATCATCTCCATATAGATCGGTCCGGAGCATGTCCCGCCTGATGCGGTCAGCTCTTGTTCTTGCGTCTGTATTCGAGGTAGCCCTCGAGGATGATGGTGGCGGCAACGGTATCGACCACTGCCTTGCGCTTCTTGCCCCGGACATTCGTCTCGTTGAGTATGCCGTGAGCAGACACTGTTGTCGAGCGCTCGTCCCACATATTCACGGGTATCTCCGTAAGCTCGTTGAGCATCGAAGCAAAGGCCTCGCACTTTTCCGCCCTGGGGCCCCTGGAGCCGTTCATATTCAGCGGCAGCCCCACGACTATCTCGCCCACCTCATACTGCTCGGCCATATGGGCCACCTTCATTGCCAGCATCTGTGCATTGCGTTCCTCTATCGTGCCGATAGGCGAGGCCAGGAACTCCGTCCTGTCGCACACAGCAAGGCCGGTCCTTGCGTCGCCGTAATCCACAGCCATAATCTTCATCTTTCACATCTCTCCTTATCACTTTCCGCTGAGGGCGCACTTCACGGCCTTCTTCCAGCCGGCGAGCTGCTCCTCCCTGCGGCTCTCGCTCATACTCGGAGAGAATTTCTCGAAGCTTCCTCCCAGCTGGACCAGCTCCTCGACACCCGACCAGAAGCCGCAGGCTATCCCCGCAAGAAAAGCGGCGCCTATGGCAGTTGACTCCACGTTCTCGGGACGGGTTATCTCCATACCCAATATATCCGACTGGAACTGCATCAGGAAATTGTTCTGGCTGGCTCCCCCGTCAACGCGGACGGTACCGAGCCTGCCCACATCCTCCTCCATAGCCCTGAGCACATCAGCGGTCTGATAGGCTATGGCCTCCAGCACTGCTCTCACGATATGAGCCCTGCCCGTTCCGCGGGTAAGTCCGGTAATGACTCCCCTGGCATCGGGGTCCCAGTAGGGCGCACCAAGGCCGGTAAAGGCCGGAACGATATACACTCCCCCGGTATCCTCCACAGAGGCAGCCAGCTTTTCGCTCTCGGCAGCCGAATCTATCAGGCACATCTCATCGCGGAGCCACTTGACTGCTGCGCCTGCGATGAACACCGAGCCCTCCAGCGCATAGCATATCTCGCTGCCTATCTGCCAGGCCACGGTGGTGAGCAGCCCGTTTGACGATGCCGCCGCCTCGCTGCCGGTATTCATCAGCAGGAAGCCTCCCGTGCCGTAGGTATTCTTCACATCGCCCTTAGCAAAGCATTTCTGCCCGAAAAGAGCCGCCTGCTGATCTCCGGCACAGCCTGTTATGGGTATCTCACACCCGAACACGTCTTCAGCACATATACCGATCTCGCCGCTGGAGGGGACCACCTCCGGCAGTATGCACTCGGGTATGCCCAGCAGTCCGAGTATCTCCTCATCCCACTTGCAGGTATGGATATTGAACAGCATCGTCCTTGAAGCATTGGTCATATCAGTAGCGTGGACCTTTCCTCCGGTGAGCTTCCAGATGAGCCAGCAGTCCACTGTGCCGAAAAGGATCTCCCCGCGCTCGGCCCGCTCCCTGACACCGGGGACGTTCTGAAGTATCCACTTGATCTTCGTCGCCGAGAAATAGGGATCTATCAGCAGGCCGGTCTTGTCCCGGAAGAACTTTTCAAGTCCCTGCTGCTTGTAAACCTCGCACATATCAGCGGTGCGGCGGCACTGCCATACTATGGCATTGCAGACCGGCTCGCCGGTGGTCTTATCCCAGAGTATAGTGGTCTCGCGCTGATTGGTGATACCTATGGCGGCGATGTCCGAGGGCTGTACCCCGCACTTTTCCAGAACGCCCTTTGCGGCATCGATCTGCGAGGAATATATCTCGTTGGCGTCATGTTCCACCCAGCCGTTGCCGGGATAGATCTGAGTATATTCTATCTGACACACGCCAGCTGCCCTGCCGCTCTTTTCAAATAGCACCGCCCGCGAGGACGTAGTCCCCTGATCGAGTGAAAGAATATATTTTTTCATATCCGGACCTCCTGTCATATATGATCTGTCAAACAAATAAAGTATTTAGGCAATACCGCACAACCCCTGTGCGTCAGATCGCCCGCAAGCTCAATAAAGTTGAGCTGAGATTTTTCGTCAGAGTGCATAAATTTGACGCAGGCGGGCGAGCGAAGACCAATTCGCTTTTCGCCCGGCAAGGAAAATTT
>JAFXRI010000076.1 GCA_017526445.1 Ruminococcus sp.
CTTCCTCGCCTATGCTTGTAACGCTGTTCGGGATAGTTATGCTTGTCAGGCTGGAACAATCGGAAAATGCATAATCGCCTATGCTTGTAACGCTGTAACCTCCAAGTTCAGAAGGTATCTCAACAGCCGTTTCATCGCCTGTATATCTTTTTATTGTTGCCTTATTGTCATATACACTGTAACTCCAGTCCCCGGACGACGTTTCCGCACTTGCTTCTATCTGACTGCCAAGGGTACTCCCCACCTGCGGAAGGACGCCTGCGCCGCCGAGGATCACCGCCAGAGCGCACGAGCACGCCAGCAGCCGCTTTTTTAATTCCATATTATTGGCCTCCTTATTAATAGTCTATAGTTGAATTATATCATACTTGCGCAGAATTGTCAATAAGGATTAAAGCTTTATTCATTTATTTGTTCTTTTTCACTTCTTTGCATCCACATTTTTCTTTCTCCACACCGCCGTTTTAAAACTCATTCAAGTATAATAATTCTCTAAAATAATTGTAAAATGTTATAATTCAACAGTTTTTTTGAAAAACGCTCTTTACATTTTGTGGAAAATATGATATGCTTATTAAAGCAACTGGTTCTTTGACAGATGAAAGGAGTATGTATGGCTATTGATCTGACTAAAATGCCCAAGCTCGGCTTCGGCTTGATGAGACTTCCTCAGAAGGACGGCGAGATCGACATCGGCACTGTCTGTAACATGGCGGACAAGTATATGGAGGCGGGCCTCAATTACTTCGACACCGCTTACGTTTACCACGGCGGATACTCCGAGGTAGCTGCCCGCAAAGCGATCGTTGAACGCTACCCCAGGGAGAGCTTCTATCTGGCAACAAAGCTCCCCGCCTGGTGTCTGAGATTCCCCGACGACCGGGACAGGATATTCAACGAGCAGTGCGAACGCGCCGGAGTTGACTATTTTGATTTCTACCTCCTTCACTCCGTCGAGGAGGGAGGAAACTATGACGCCTATGAGAAGTTTGAATGCTTCAAATGGGCTGCGGAGAAAAAGAAGGAAGGACGGATCCGTCACTGCGGCTTTTCCTTCCACGGCACGCCGGCTCTGCTGGAAAAGCTGCTCGACGATCACCCTGATACTGAGTTCGTGCAGATACAGCTCAATTACCTTGACTGGGACAACCCTGTGATAGCCTCGGGCAAGCTATATGAGATACTCAGATCACGGGGCATCCCGATGATAATTATGGAACCTGTAAAGGGCGGGACGCTTGCTTCTCCCCCGCCGGAGGCTGTTGAAAAGTTTGAATCGGCAAGGCCGGGAGCTTCGGCTGCATCCTGGGCGCTGAGATTCGTGGCTTCTCTGCCGGGAGTTATGTGCATACTCTCGGGTATGTCCAACGAGGAGCAGATGAACGACAACATAAACACTTTCACAAAGTTCGAGCCTCTTTCAGACAGCGAGAAGAAGGTCATCGATGAGGTCAGGGAGATACTTCACGGCAAGCCGCTCATCGGCTGCACATCCTGCCGGTACTGCTGCGACGGCTGCCCGCAGGGGATAAAGATCCCTGACATCTTCTCCATCATCAATGCACAGCGCATATACAACGAAGGCTGGAGAGCCAAGAACTATTACAATGCGAATGTCGCACCGTTTGCAAGAGCTTCTGACTGCATCGGCTGCGGTCAGTGCGAGGGCGTCTGTCCCCAGCACCTGCCGATAATCGAGCTTCTGAAAGACGCATCCGAGCAGTTTGACAAATAGTAAGGAGGATCAATATGGCTTGTTTTATGGTCCCTGCCGCTGAGGCAGTAGTTACTACGATAGCAGCTAAGGTAATAAAGAAAAGGGAGAAGTCGGCTGAATCTGAGAATAAGATTTCTTCCGGGACCGAAGCTCCCCGCATAAAGCTGTCCGAAAAGCTCGGCTGGCTGAATATGATGCTTTGGGGAGGCTCGATACTTCTGATGTTTGAGCACATCTGGCACGGCGAGGTCGTCCCCTGGTTCCCGTTCCTGACGGCTGCATCTTCGCCGGAGGATACCAGTGAGATGCTTCACGAAATGGCGACTGTGGGTGTGACTATGGCTGTGACAGTCACAGCCGTATGGGTATGTATGGTTCTTGCGGCCAACGCCATTATGAAGCATAAGCCCAAAGCAGAGGAGGAACAGACATCATGACACTTCTTATAACGGTATTCGCAGCGGTAATATGCACAGCTCTGTGGTATTTCAAGCTCCACAACCGTGAACTTCTGTTCGGAAGGCTCTGCCTTATGTACTGGGGCGCTGCACTTATGTGGACAGTGGATGCGGTCTTTGAGTATATCGAGCTCGAAGCCGAGTATTTCACTCCCGCCGCAAAAGATATGCTCAATGACGCATTCCTCGGGCTTGCAGTAGTGGCTCTCGGACTTGTGATCTGGCTCTTTATGCTGCTCATCAAGGATCCGAAAAACGTCCTGAGAAATGCTCTCAGCAGATCGTTCAGCAAAAAATGATATAGGCAATACCGCACAACCCACGGCTTGCGCCTCTGCACGTCATCTGCTTGCATATTTTCCGTCATAGCACACAAATTTTCCTTGCCGGGCGAAAAGCGAATTGGTCTTCGCTCGCCCGCCTGCATCAAATTTATGCACTCTGACGAAAAATCTCAGCTCAA
>JAFXRI010000077.1 GCA_017526445.1 Ruminococcus sp.
GCGCCTCTGCACGTCATCTGCTTGCATATTTCCCGTCATAGCACACAAATTTTCCTTGCCGGGCGTCAGCCCGCCTGCGTCAAATTTATGCACTCTGACGAAAAATCTGACTGCGCATCTGACGCACAGGGGTTGTGCGGTGTTGCCTAAACAAAAAAAGGGCTGCTGCACAGTGCAGCAGCCCCGCTGTTATATCTGTTAAGTGAGCACTTTTCCGGGATCAAACCGAAGAATGTGCCTTTACATACTCAATAACGGAATCAACAGTCGTGAAGGCCATGGATACGCAGGTATCAGCACAGCCGTAGTAAATAGCTATGCGGCCGGTGTCTGCGTCAACAAGCGTTGCGCAGGGGAATGTAACGTTCTGTACATCTCCGACACACTCGTAAAGCTCCTGCGGGCTGAGCAGATATTCTGCACAGCGGTACTTCACCTTCCAGGGTTCGTCCTTGTCCAGTATGCAGGCCGAGAAGCTGTAAACAAAGCCGTTGCAGCTCTCAAGTACACCGTGATAGAAGCACAGCCAGCCCTCGGAAGTCTCTATCGGGATAGGACCTGCGCCGATCTTCTTGGACTCCCATGCCTTCAGGGGCCCCATAACGTGTCTGTGCTCGCCCCAGTACTTCATATCGGGCGACTGTGAGATGTACATATCGCCGAAGGGAGTGTGTCCGCTGTCGGAAGGACGGGAGAACATAACGAACATGTTGTTTATCTTTCTCGGGAACAGTACACCGTTCCTGTTGAAGGGCAGAAAAGCATTCTCGCACTGATAGAAGGTCTTGAAATCGTAGGTGTAGCCTACACCGATGGTCGGCTTCCAGCCGTAAGCGTTGCACCAGGTCACCCAGTATCTGTCCTCGATCCAGCAAACACGGGGATCGTAACCGTAGCCCCACTGGTTCACTTCCTCGGTGGACTTTTCTGCCTGTACAAATACGATCCTGTCGGGATCTATGTTCCAGTGGATACCGTCATCCGAGAAGCCTGCGTGAAGCTCCATATTTCTGACCTTGTCGTCAACACGGAAAACGCCGGCGAATTTGCCGCCGAAGGTAACTACTGCGCTGTTGAAGATGGAATTGGATGTGGGAAGAAGATTTCTCGGGATGATGGGGTTGGCGTTATATCTCCAGATAACGTCATTGCAGCCCTCGGGCTTGTCCTGCCAGGGAATGTTTGGGATAGACTGACCGTTGATGATCTTTACGTTCATGACTGATTCCGCCTTTCATAATATAATATATCCTTATTACCGATAACGTCCTGCCGATGTTTGGGCCGATATGTTACCGTGCAATATTATTAAAACATATTTTGAAAAATATTGCAATACCCCCCTATTTTTAGAAAACGATTAAGATTTGGATGTAAACGTATTCTTTTTGAAGTTTACATATTTTTTACAAATCCGCCCCGAAAATGTGCCCGGGAGACGCCGCTTAGCAGCATATGTCAGCTCTGACAGATGCTGTAATATCCATATATAGTATGCAGAAAGTTTCCGGCATACAGCATTTAAGGCAGGAATTGACAACAAGCAAGCGTTTTGTGACAAACAGGTGCCTTAATTTGTTAACAGAATGAAAAATATAATAGGACAATTTGTATATAATAGATATGATCCATCATCATTTGCCGAATTGCTTGTGCAAAATGCTAAAAATACACAACAAGATAAAAAAACTGTTGCATTTTGACATAGCGCGTGTTATAATTCAAATGTAGGAATTTCTTATTAATCAGGAGGAATATGAAATGAAAATCAAAAAGATTCTTTCAGCCGCAGCACTTTCTGTTGCAATGGCAGCTACAATGGCTGTAAGCGCTTCCGCTGCTACTGTAAATGATACTGTTGATGCTGCAAAGAAGGCTGGCGTTCAGTCACATAATGTTCAGCAGCTCTCTAATTTCCTTGAGGCTTATTCTGACCACTTCACCGCAGCACAGTATGATACAATGGTAGCAACTCTTCAGGAAACAGGCGACAAGTATGTTGCTCCTATCGCTGATAAGCTTTTCCAGAAGGCTCCTGCGGATCTGACTGAGGATGAAAGAGTTGCAGTCGGCAGAGATCCCGAGTTCGACGAGAAGGGCGTTATCGACAGCCTCGTTGCACTGGGCGACAAGGTCGGCGTTAAGGTAACTGTTACCAAGAGCACTGAAAATATCGGTTATGATGTTTCTGCTGTTATCCCCGGCGGCGATGACAGTAAGCCTATCGTTAATCCTGCTGATAACCCTGTATCACCTACAGGTGACGCTGCTAATATCAATGCTGCAGCTGCTGTTGTTGCAGGTATCGCTATCCTGTTCGCAGGTGCCGGCATCGTTGTCGTTGCAAGGAAGAACAAGGAGAACTGATCTGCGGATTATTGTGGAGTATTGTAATGAGTGACAGAAGATCTGATAACAAACACCGGTCATCCCGTCACCGTGAACACTCATCGACGAATAAGGTGCTGAGAACATTGACATTTGTTCTCACACCTTTTTTGGTTTTGTTTGTTGTTTGCGGTATTTTCCTGTTGGCTCTGATAAAGCCATTGAGCACAGCCAAGCCCTATCTCGATATGGTATTCGACGGCAGCAGCGTCCAGACCAGCGGCGATTCACAGGTGAATATCTACCACGCTGATGATGTGGACCTCAATATCAAGGAGATAGATGTACAGAGCGAAAAGGACAGCGATGACGATTATAAGCACTATATCATCTATCCCTACTACGGCGACCGCTACGGCACCCTTAACATCGAAAACGCAGGTATGACGGACATCCCCGTTTACTGCGGAACACGCTCCGATGTGCTGGAGAGGGGAGCAGGCTGGTACAACGGCTCGGTGTTCATCGGAAAGGTGGGCAACGTGGTCATCGCCGGACATAACCATACCTACTTTTTCCTGCTGCCCCAGGTGAAGAAGGGCGATATCGTCACCCTGGAGACCGATTACTGCAAGCTCACCTATGTCGTGACGGAAACGGTCATATTCAAGGAGACCGATCTTACGTACATCCGCCCCACCGAGGGCAAGGACAGGCTCACGCTATATACCTGCTGGAACAACGGCAGGCTCGGTATGAGCACGCAGCGTCTCGGCGTCCTCTGTGACCTCACCAAGCGCGAGTGGAAAAAGGTGGAGGTGGAGAAGTGAAAAAGAAGCTGTATCACTTTACCCCTCTCGTAATTCTTGCCGGCTTTACCGCGATCTTTGTGATCCTTGCCGAAGCCTGCATCTTCGTATCCACCACTCTGCTCAAGCCCGAGATATATTCCGAGGCTATGAACGAGAAGGGTGTCACCGATTCGATCTATAATGAGCTTTGTGTTTATTTCAAGTCTCTCTCCAACGCCACGGGCATCCCCCCGGAGGTTTTCACGGATACCCTTGATAAGGACGAGCTTTACAGCACCTCGTATAAGCTGCTGAATGAGTGCCTCGATTATTTCACTGATAAGAGTGCTCCGAAGCCCAAGGTCAATTATGACTATACCGCTCTGGAGGACAGTATCACCAACTATATCGCGAAGCACGCCGAGGAGCACGGTATTCCCAAGGATAAGGAGTATGAAAAGCTCCTGAATAATACTATCAGCATCGCCAAGGCGCAGATCGAGGCCAGGTTCGATGTTATGATGCTCTATAAGCTCTCGGGATCGGACTTTGCTTCCGGCATCCATAAGTATTCGGGACTGTTCAGGCTGGGCATTTTCATCTTCCTGGGCATTGTGCTGGTGCTCGTGATATGTATGGCGGTCATCGACCGCCACCACCCAAGGGATTATCCCTACTGGGCAGGACTTATTCTGACAGTATCCGCAGGCTTCTGGCTGATACCTTGTATCTATCTGAAGGCTACCGACTACTTCGGCAGCTTCTTCATAAAGAATGCGTATATCCATAAGACGGTCACCGGTCTCTTCGAGATCTCCCTTGAGCGCATGATAAAGCTCCAGACTATACTTCTGATCGTCGGAGTGCTCCTGATAATATCTACTCTTGTGATACATACACTTTATGTAAGACACCTGAAAAAGAATTATAAGAAGACTCATTCCTGATACCCTGCAGCCCGGAAAATGTAACTCATTTGTAGTAAAATGTAACTGCATTGTTCTTGAAATCAGATTGTTTGTGAGTATAATAATACTTGTAGAACAAAGAGAAAGAACAGAAAATGTGAACTGCTAAGGAACCCCCTTAGCTCGTTTCATCCTCTCCAAAATTTTTACACAAGCAAGAAGGCAGCCAACAGGCTGTCTTTTTCGCTTGTTTGACAGGATGAAAAGCCCCTCCGGAAATGATTTTCGCGGATAAATCCGGCAAAATGCTTGCTTTTTTGGCTGTGATGTGTTATAATAAACAGGTATGATTTTAAGAAAGGATATGCTTTGGAATGAAAAGAAGATTCAATGGTAAAACAGCGGCACTGACTATTGCTGCAGCGGTCTCTGTCCTGCTGGCATCCTGCGGTACACCGATCGTTGACAGAGATAAGATCGGCGACGAAAAGACCGCTCTGAGCCGAGTTGATGCTCCCGCATCCGAAGCGGGCAAGGCTGACAGCTCGGAAAAGGCCCCCGATGAGCAGAGCACTCCCGACAGCAAGCCCGATGATACAGATACAAGCACCGAGGAGAGCACACCTGACTTAAGCACTCCCGATGAAAGCATCCCTGAGGAGAGCACTCCCGAAAAGAAGCCCGAGCCGACTTCCGGCAAGGCAGTTGTACACCTCAGCTGTGCAGGCGATAACCTTATCCACGATAATATCTATGTGGAAGCCCGCAAGGAGGACGGCACCTATGACTTCTCAAAGTGCTATGCGCGCTGCAAGAAGCTGATCGAAGGCTCTGATATTGCGATACTCAATCAGGAGACATTGGTAAATGATGCCTTCGAGCCTTCCACGTTCCCCCTGTTCTCCACACCTACTGCCGTGGGTGACGCGGTCGTTGACTTCGGCTTCAATGTTATCTCGATGTCCAATAACCACGTCCTCGATAAGGGCTCGGAAGGACTGATAAGCTCCCTCGATTACTGGGATACCAAGGATGTGGTACACTACGGCGCCTACCGCGACGAGGCCGACTCCGAGGATATCAGGATCAAGGAAGTAAACGGCATCACCTTTGCCTTTCTGGGGTATATGGAGCATACCAACGGCATCTATCTCGCTGACGGCGAGCCCGGCAAGGTCGTATATATCTCCGATACCGAGACTGTAAAGCGCCAGGTCCAGAAAGCCGACAAGATGGCTGATGTGGTGGTAGTATCCTGCCACTTCGGTACTGAGGTCTATAACGAGATCAACGCTATGCAGATCAATTTCAGCGACCAGCTGGTAGAATGGGGCGCCGATCTTATCATAGGCACACAGGCGCACGCCCTTTCCACCTGCAAGTACCTCGACAAGCCTGACGGCGGACAGGCCTTCGTTTACTACGGCCTCGGAAACTTTCTGCATACTATGTATGACGCAGATAACGCCGACGGACAGTCCGGCAAATCCCTTATCGGTATATTCGGCAAGCTGGATGTTGTAAAGGACTACGACAACGGCGGCAAGATCACCTTCGAGAACATAAAGGCTATACCCGTTATCTCTCATTATGAGGGCGAGAGTTGGGACTCTATGTGGTATAACTGCTATGTATGCCCCTACGGTGACTATACCGATGAGGAATACAACAGACATATGATGCACGTCCGCAGCGGTGTCACCAGGGCGGATTTCGAGAGATATATCTCGTTTATCCCCAAAGAGTTCCTGGCTTACGAATGACAGAGAAATACGAGACAGCTAAGATATAAGGAGAGACAGTATGAGAAAAAGGCTCCTGTGTGCAGCGGCAGCGGCAGTGATGCTCGCCGGCTGCGGAACGCCTATAACCGATGACGACAACAGTATCTCCCTTACCCCCAAGAACGGAGATACTACCGTTACCGTCCCGGCAGAGTCGTCCCACGCCGAGACTGTAACTACTACTACCACGACCACCACGACGACTACCACCACAACGACCACCACCACCACGACTACTGTGCCGCCCTCTGAGTATATGCCAAGCTACGGTGAGTGGGCAGCCAACGATATAATCATCGCCGACAGGTACGAGGGGGATAAGATCAGAGCTCTGCTGCCGTTCTATTCCACAGACAGCATCGGCCAGTCGTATGCCGAGGTGCTCAACCGCTATAAGCGTATGGTGGGAGATAAGGTGAATGTCTATAATATGAGCATACCTCTCGCATCGGCCTTTTATCTGCCGGAGGATATGGCAGACGTGTTCGGCGACGAGGCCGCAGGCATCAAGAACATCGGTGACTCGCTGGAAGGCGTTACCAATATCGACCTGATGGACAACCTCGGCTCGCATCTGAGCGAGTACATCTACTCCCGCACCGATCACCACTGGCAGCCCCTGGGCGCCTATTACTCGGTGCAGCAGTTCGCCGAGACAGCGAACGTCCCGTTTGTGGAGCTGGAGAATTATGAGAAGTGCCGGATCGACGGCTTCTGCGGGACAATGTACACCTTCAGCGGCTATGTTCAGGAGCTGGCGGATCACCCCGATACCTTCTGGTACTATAAGCCCAAGAACGAGTATTCGGTGAAGTATTATGACGAGGCCTTTAATACCTCCTGGGACGGCGATCTTTTCTTTGACTGGGTGTCGGGTGCGAACTGCTACTCGGCCTTCCTCGGCGGAGATCAGAACATTGCCGAGATCACGACCGATGTGGGCAACGGCAGAGTCCTTGTCCTTATAAAGGACAGCTACGGCAATGCTCTTGTACCTTTCTTCGTAGGCAGCTTCGAGAAGATCTATGTAGTCGATTTCCGCTATGCCGAGATCGGTATGAAGCAGCTTTTTGAGAAGGTGGGTGCTACTGACATTCTCTTCGGAATGTCCATCTCCAGCGGCTATACCCCCGGACAGATCCAGTCCATAGAGGGTATAATCGGCGAGTAAATTCCGTAAAGGGACTGCTGGAAACTGAAAACAGCAGTTTACGGGACTGAACGTCCTCCTGCGGAGCAAAATAAACTGTAACAGGGAGTCCGGGCAGGTCTCCCTTCTTATTTTTTGCGGCAGAACTGCCTCAGCATTGCGGGATGCCTGCTTTTTGTTCCCTGCCGCAGGGTGCAGATCATTGACAAATTCCGGCAAATACAGTATAATAAAAGTATGATCAGCCGCAGAGCAGCAAAGGCTGCCGGAGGTGTAAAGGATACGGCGGAGGTGAAGGCTTGTGTTCACAATAGACAGAATGGGCTGCGGATGCCGTCACGACAGCAGCTTCGTCCTCGACCGGCCAAAGGGGTATGAGGGCTACCTGATGCTTTTCGTCAAGACAAGGGCCGACTTTGTCATCGGAGGGGCGTCTTACCGATTCGAGCCCGATACATTTATTATCTATAACAAATATACTCCCCAGTATTACAAGGCCTGTGATGCCGAATATGTCAACGACTGGATACAGTTCGACTGCAGCGATAATCTCGAAGCCAGCACCGGAGTACGCTTCGATGTGCCGGTGTACATCGGGCAGAGCATAGACATCTCGCAGTATTTCAAGCTGCTGGCAGACTGCTATTACAGGACGGGAAACCTCAGAACAGCCGGGTATATCATCAAGGCGATGCTGACCGAGATATTCTCAGTCAGACAGGACAGGGAGGATATGACTACAGCCCATTACCGTGAGCTGCTGGACCTGAGAAGGAACATCTATTCCGCCCCAGAGGAGGACTGGAGCGTGGAGCGTATGGCAGCACAGCTGAATGTCAGCGAGCCGTATCTGCATCTGCTGTATAAGAAGGCCTTCGGTGTCACCTGCAACCAGGATGTGATAAACAGCCGCATCGAACAGGCGCAGCGCTATCTTTCCTATTCCGGGATGACCGTTGAGGAGGTGGCCTTCTCCTGCGGGTACAAGAATACGGTGCATTTTTCAAGGCAGTTCAAGCAGGTGTCGGGAGTGGCGCCCTCGCAGTGGCGCAAGACCGGCAGCGGGGCGTGAATCTCATCAATTATTGATGTACAAAAACCAAATATTGCTATTATAGGATATGTTAAAAAGATTATAGCATATCCTATTTTATTTCGCTGAAAAGAGTGTTATAATATCCCGAAGAAATTAGTTTTTGATAAGTGATCCGGAGGTGGTCCGCGTGTTTCAGCTCAAATGGCTATGGCATAATATGAAGGGGAGCAGGGCAGCCTATATCGCTGCGCTTATGCTTTCTATAGCCTGCAATGCTCTGTACATCGCTTCGCCCTATTTTCAGTCGAGGATAATAGATACCTTCATTTCCAATGACAGTGCTGCTGAGAATCTTCAAAGCCAGCGTTCTCTGCTGTGGTGGCTGCTGATCGGTATGATCGGGTTCACATTCCTGAGAACAGTTCTGCAGTACGCCTGCCAGATGTATTACGAGACCTCGTCCCAGGGGATGATCTACCGGGTGAGGACACATCTGTTCCGCAAGATCGAGACACAGGATATGGAGTTCTATGACAAATACAGGACCGGAGACCTGATGACGAGGCTTACCGGCGACCTGGAGATGGTAAGGCATATGGTCTCCTGGGTAATAAAGGGCTGTGTGGAATCCCTGGCGCTGTTTACGGCATCAATGGTGTACTTTTTCATTATAGACTGGAGGACCGCGCTGTGCATCCTTGCGATGACACCGGCTATATTCGTAATAACAAGACTGTTCTCCCGCAAGGCAGGGCCGGCTTACAGGCACGTCCGCGAGACCTCATCGGCGCTGAACACCGCCGCTCAGGAGAATATCTCCGGCAACCGCGTTGTCAAGGCCTTTGCAAGAGAGGACTATGAGATCGAGAAATTCAGAAGATGCGACGAGGCCTACCGTGCATCCAACATCAAGGCGGCAAAGGTCTGGCTGAAATATCAGCCGATGATCGAGATAGCCGCAGGCTCGCTGAGCATAATACTGCTGTTCTTCGGCGGCTGGTTCATTATATCAAGACACCTGACCATGGGGCAGTATGTGGCGATATCCGGTCTGCTGTGGGCTGTCAGCAACCCTATGAGAAACATGGGCAACTACGTCAACGACTGGTTCCGTTTTATGGCCTCGGCCGGAAAGATCATCGAGATATACTACGAGGCGCCCAAGATCACCGACCGTGAGGACGCCGTTGATGAGGGCGATAAGCTGAAGGGCGATATCGAGTTCAGGAACGTCTCCTATTCCATAGACGGCAAACCCATACTTTCAGATATAAGCTTTAAGATAAACGCCGGCGAGACCGTGGTTATAATGGGCTCAACAGGCTCGGGCAAGACTTCGCTGATAAATCTGATACCCAGATTTTCCGACTGCACCGGGGGCAAGGTGCTGGTGGACGGAAAGGACGTCCGTATGCATAAGCTGCATACTCTCAGGAGCAATATCTCCATTGCGACACAGGACGTTTTGCTGTACTCGGATACGATAGATTCAAACATTGCCTTTGGCAACTCAAAGCTGGAGGAGGAGTATGTAAGGCGCTGCGCCGATCTGGCCGCGGCCTCGGACTTCATCGAGAAGCTGCCGCTGAAATATGATACGATAGTCGGCGAGAGGGGAGTCGGCCTGTCCGGCGGACAGAAGCAGCGTATCTCTCTGGCAAGAGCTCTTGCCGTAAGACCTGCGGTGCTGATACTTGATGATACCACCTCGGCTGTGGATATGGAGACTGAGAGCGTTATCCAGCACAGCCTGGGTGAGGAGCTGGACTTCCCCTGCACCAAGATAATCATAGCACAGCGCATATCCTCTTCAAAGAACGCCGACAAGATAATCATTCTCGAAGACGGAAAGATAACCGACATCGGCACCCATGAGGAGCTCATCCGCCGCGAGGGCTATTACAAGCAGATCTATGAACTGCAGAGCGGCATCAACTGTGCCGCCGAGGAAAGCGGGGTGAGGGCATAATGGCAAGGAACAAATACGATATCGACGAACAGCTGGAGACTCCCTTTGACTTTGGACATCTGAAGCGCTCATTCGTGTATATCAAGAAGTACCGGGGCAAGATGATAGCGGCGCTGTGCATCAGCATAACAGCTGCCATCGCAGGACTGGCAGGGCCTTTGCTCACACAGCAGGCTCTGGACAAGTCGATCCCCGAGGGCAACTACGGACAGCTGGCGCTGCTGGCAGGACTGCTGCTGTTCTTCACAGCGGTGAGCACGGCTCTGGGAAATATCCGCTCGCGGATAATGACTGTGGTGGGACAGAACATAATCTTTGATATAAGAGAAGACCTTTTTGCCCACCTGCAGAAACTGCCCTTTACCTATTACGATGACCGCCCTCACGGGAAGATACTGATAAGAGTCATAAACTATGTTAACTCGGTATCCGATATGCTCTCCAACGGTATCATCAACTTCATTATGGAGATACTCAATATGGTTTTCATACTGATCTTCATGCTGATAGTGGATGTAAGGCTGACTCTGGTGGCTGTGTCGGGACTGCCGCTGTTCATAGCGCTGATCTTTGCTATAAAGAAGCGCCAGCGCAAGGCCTGGCAGGACGTTTCAAACAAGAGCTCGAATATGAACGCCTATCTGCAGGAAAACATCGTCGGGGCAAGAATCACCCAGGTGTTTACCCGCGAGGAGGAAAATGCGGGCATCTACGACAGGCTCAACCACAAGTACCGCAAGAGCTGGATGCGGGCGGTGAGGTTCACTCATCTTGTGTGGCCGACGACGGACAACATCTCAACGCTGGTGAGGGCTGCGATGTTCGCAGTGGGGCTGCTGGTGCTGGATCCGGTAACGGTGTCGCTGGGAACGCTGGCGGCGATGACAGGCTATGCATCGCGGTTCTGGCAGCCTATTATGAACCTTTCCAATATAATGAACAATTTCATAAACAATATCGCTTATCTGGAGCGTATCTTTGAGACTCTCGATGAGCCTGTGACCGTTTCCGACAAGGAGGACGCTCACGAGCTGGGAGAGATCACCGGGCAGGTATCCTTTAAGGACGTGACCTTCGGCTACGAGGACGGCATCAATGTTATCGAGGACATCTCCTTTGATGTTAAGGCCGGTGAGAGCATCGCTCTTGTAGGGCCGACAGGTGCCGGAAAATCGACGATAGTGTCGCTGATCTCCAGGTTCTACAACCTCAAAAAGGGAAGCATCACTATGGACGGCGAGGATATCTCCGATGTCACTCTGCACTCGCTGAGAACGCAGATGGGTATAATGCTCCAGGACAGCTTCATATTCAGCGGAACGATAATGGACAATATCCGATACAGCAAGCTTGACGCCACGGACGAGGAGGTAAAGCGTGCGGCGGCGACGGTTTGCGCAGATCAGTTCATCAGGGATATGCAGGACGGTTACTATACCGAGGTCAACGAGAGAGGTTCAAAGCTGTCCGGCGGAGAGAAGCAGCTCATAAGCTTTGCAAGGACGCTTCTTTCGGATCCTAAGATACTGGTGCTGGACGAGGCTACCAGCTCTATCGACGCCAAGACTGAGGCGCTTTTGCAGAAGGGTATTTCCGAGCTGCTGAAGGGCAGGACATCCTTCATCATAGCACACCGCCTTTCGACTATCCGCAACTGTGACAGGATAATGTACATCGACGACAAGGGCATCAAGGAGTGCGGCAGCCACGATGAGCTTATGTCAAAGCGCGGGGCTTATTATGAGCTTTACACATCCCAGTCGGCGTGAGGACGGCAGCGTGATCATCTGAATGCCCCCCTCACTTACAGCCGGAAAAGGGCAAAAAGTTGCACATATAATATGCAACTTAAACGAAATATGTATTAATTAAATTAAAAATCGTGATACTGCACAGCTTTGGAGCGAAACATTTGTGCGGTATCACGATGTTTTTGTAATAAAACTGAGCCCCGCTGCAGGAAACAGAGCGCGAAAATACCGAAAGATCGGGCTGCTGATCCTTGCATATCACAGAGCACTGCATTATGCCTGTGCTCCCGATTGACTTTATTGTAATTATATGTTATAATGCTGTTAATAAGTAAAAACCGCTGACAGTCTGTGCCGGTGTCCGGCAGTATTGTGTTCTGACCGGGGTATTGCCCCGAAGGAGGTTGAATGAAAAGTATAGATACTTTCCCGACTCATTCCATCGGTGACCTCAAATACCGTGTCGGACGTGTTTTCCCTTTCGGTGCGTATGTCTTGGATGACGGCGTGAATTTCAGCATTTTTTCAAAGGACGCCGAGTCCTGCACTCTGCTGCTTTATCACCACGGCGACAGGGAGCCTTATGTTGAGATACCCTATCCTGACGAGTTCCGAATCGGCAACGTGTTCACGATGATGGTGTTCGGAATAAATATCGAGACTACCGAGTACGGCTACCGCTTCGGCGGGAAATATGAACCCCGCAGGGGACTGCTTTTCGATGAGACAAGGCCGCTGCTGGATCCCTATGCCAAGTCGGTCTCGGGGCGGAGCGTATGGGGAAGGGAACCTGATCCTGACGATCCT
This sequence comes from Ruminococcus sp., assembly GCA_017526445.1. Lineage (GTDB taxonomy): Bacteria > Bacillota > Clostridia > Oscillospirales > Ruminococcaceae > FB2012. The sequence goes on from JAFXRI010000077.1 coordinate 12,525, forward strand.
TTCCCTCACAGGGGACAGGTGATCTATGAGGATTACGACTGGATGGGCGACACGCCTCTGGAGATACCGGAGAACGAGCTGATAATCTATGAGATGCACGTCCGCGGGTTCACACGGCATCCCTCAAGCGGAGTAAAGCACCCCGGCACATTTGCAGGGATGATAAAGAAGATACCTTATCTTAAAGAGCTGGGCATAAACTGCGTTGAGCTTATGCCTATCTTCGAGTTTGATGAATTTGATAACCCCCGCAGTTATGATGGGAACAGGCTTTACAACTACTGGGGATATTCGACGGTGGATTTCTTTGCCCCGAAGGCGGGGTATGCTGCATCGGCACCGCTGGGGCTGGAGGCTGACGAGCTGAAAAACCTTATCTGCAATCTGCACAGCAACGGTATCGAAGTCATACTGGATGTGGTGTTCAACCACACCGCCGAGGGCAACGAGAACGGCCCCTGCATCTCCTACCGCGGTATAGACAACAGGACCTATTATCTTCTCACTCCCGATGGGTACTACCAGAATTTCAGCGGCTGCGGCAACACGATGAACTGCAACAATGCGGTGGTGAGGGGATGCATAATCGACTGTCTGAGGTACTGGGCCGCATCCTATCACATAGACGGGTTCAGGTTCGATCTGGCCTCGATACTCACAAGGGACGAGAATGGTGCGCCGATGATGATGCCGCCGCTGATAGAGTCGCTGGCGCGGGATGCGGTGCTGGGACGGTGCAAGCTCATTGCCGAAGCCTGGGACGCAGGCGGGCTGTATCAGGTGGGGAGCTTTCCCTCCTGGAAAAGGTGGTCGGAGTGGAACGGCCGCTACCGTGACTGTCTGAGGAAATTCATAAAGGGCGGGGCAGAGCAGGCGCCGGAGCTTTACCGGAGGATCGCAGGTTCAAAGGATATGTACAGTGAGCGCAGCTCGACAGCTTCGATAAACTATGTGACCTGTCACGATGGGTTCACGCTATACGATCTGTTTTCCTACAACGAAAAGCACAACATAGCCAACGGCGAGGACAACCGTGACGGCTGCAATGACAACGACAGCTGGAACTGCGGTGCTGAGGGCAGTACTGACGATCCGGAGATCAATGCTCTGCGGATGAGGCAGATGAAGAACATTATGACCATACTGATGACCAGCAGGGGTACTCCGATGATACTGTCTGGGGACGAGTTCGCCAACACACAGTTCGGCAACAACAACGCCTACTGTCAGGACAACGAGGTCTCCTGGCTGGACTGGGGAGGACTGGAAAGACATCCTGAACTGTACGGGTATGTGAAGGCGCTGATAGCTTTCAGGAAGGCCAATCCGGTTATCCGCTGCACTACCTTTGACGAGGCGCACAACGGCACGGGTTATCCTGAGCTGTCCTTCCATTCCAGCGAGCCCTGGCAGCTGGATATGTCAGCTCCCACACTGGTCTTCGGGTATATGTTTGCTCAGGATGCCGCTAAGTACGGGCTGGAAAGAGACAGGTTCATATACATCGCTGTCAATTCTCACTGGGAGGCTCACGATTTTATGCTCCCGATAATCCCGGCGCATATGAAATGGTACAGGGAGTTCAGTTCCTTCACCGGCAGATACGATGCACACGAGCAGCTTTACGACCGTGGCCCCGAGCGTCTGGAAAGCCGCTCCACGGCGATATATGTGGCGGAGTGACAGATACTTCCGCTGAGATAATGCGAGAGCTTACCAATAAAAAAGATCCCCGGAAGCACCGGGGATCTTTTATTTCTGTTATCTTGTCTGTACGGGAGTTGTGGGAGCGGGTTCGGTAACAACGCCCTTGATGCCTGCTGCAAGACCTGCGATCCCCTGGATCTCGCTGGGGATGATGATCTTGGTGGCTTTGCCGTCGGCGGCCTTTGCGAAAGCTTCCAGGCTCTTGAGCTGGAGAACTCTCTCGGACGGGTTGGCATCGTTGAGCTTTACAAGGCTGTCAGCCAGCGCCTGCTGTACCATCTGGATAGCCTGCGCTTCACCCTCTGCCTCAAGTATCTTCTGCTGCTTGACGGCGTCTGCCTGGAGGATCTTGGATTCTCTCTCAGCCTCTGCGCGGAGGATCTTGGATTCCTTTTCACCCTCTGCCACGAGGATCTGAGACTTCTTTTCGGCCTCGGCCTGAATTACCTTTTCACGTCTCTCACGGTCAGCCTTCATCTGCTTTTCCATAGCGTCTCTGATCTCTGCAGGAGGCAGGATGTTCTTGAGCTCGACTCTCTGCACTTTGATGCCCCAGCGGTCTGTAGCCTCGTCGAGGATCTTGGTGATGTTGGTGTTGATGAAGTCACGGGAAGTAAGTGTAGCTTCCAGGTCCATATCGCCGACGATGTTACGCAGGGTAGTAGCGGTCAGGTTCTCGATAGCGGATATAGGTCTTTCAACGCCGTAGGTGAACTGCATAGCATTTGTGATCTGGAAGAACACGACTGTGTCGATCTGCATAGTAACGTTATCCTTTGTGATAACGGACTGGGGCTTGAAGTCAACTACCTGCTCCTTGATGGAGACCTTCTTTGCGATCTTGTCGATGAAAGGCACCTTAACGTGAAGGCCTGTGGTCCATGCCGCATGGAAAGCGCCGAAACGCTCTACAACATAAACATATGCCTGCGGAACGACCTTGATGTTCGAGATTATTACCAGAAGAATGAACGCTGCAACGCACAGCGCAATGATTACGGGAGTATCCATACTCAATTACCTCCAATTAAATTTGATAAAGCTCCGAAAAGCTGATATCCTCAATAAGTATCCCCCACAGTCCGGCTCCGCTTTCGACAGCTCTCTCGACCTTTTTTCCGAGAGCTTCAAGGGATTCCGATGCTTCCTGTGAAGGAAGAGATCCTATCACAGCATTTGCTGCGGTGCGGATGAGTTTTGCCAGCGCAGTTCCCGCATTGGTGATACCGTAATGGAACTGCTGCGGGTCTGTAACGCGGAAGCGAACAGCAACTGTGTAACGCATTTCGGCATTGTCTGCGGAGACGGCCCTTTCACGGTCAAGCACAAGATCCTGCTCCGTGAGCGCCACCTTTGCGGCGATCTTGTCGAGAAATGGTATCCTGAAGTGTATCCCCTCACCGAACACTGTGCAGAACGAACCGAGTCTTTCTACCACATAAGCCGTCCCGGCCGGAACTTTTACAAAGGACATAAACATTACCAGCATCACAGCTATAACTATTATAATAACTGCAACTGTCATAGTCTGCGCATCACCTTGAAACTATTAGCTTGGAACCGTCAACCATTTTAACGGTGACGATCGCGCCCTCCTCTATCGGCGAACCGTCCTCCGAACGGGCAGACCAGTCTGTTCCGTCCAGCTTGACGCGTCCCTGTCCGAGCTGATTATCTATACTCTCTATGACCATAGCAGACTTTCCGATATCAAGCTCGAAATTCGTGGCATATTTTCGTCCTTGCATTTTTTTGACCAGCGGTCTTGTAACGATAAGTATAAGTGTCGAGAGGCCTACGAACATGACCATCTGCCACACGAAGGAGAGCCCGCCCAAGGCAAAGAACATTGCACCGAGGGATCCGACAGCAAACCAGATCGAAACAAGAGCGTTGAGCGTTGCGACCTCGGCGATAACGAATACCCCGAAGGCTATTGCCCAGAAAATCACCATTGTTGTATCCATCTTTTCTTCCCCTTTCCCTTATTTTTGAGCAGTATCTCTGCTCAGAATCATTATATCATATATGTTAAAATTTTTCAATAGTTTTCACCAATTTTTCATCTGTGAGGCGGGGAGGAGCAATCCTGAGCTCCGGTGAGAAGAAAACTGCCCCTCTGCACAGCAGCGGGGCGGTATAGTTCCTGTTATGTATCAGCCCAGGAAAGCCTGATATCCGGCGTTCTCGTCCTGGAGGGCCTTGATCTGAGCGGTGATCTTATCGCTCTCGGCATCCAGCTGGATCTTGACATCGGCTGCGGCAGACTTCTTAGCGGAGAGGTCTGCATGAGCGGCGTTCTTCTCGGCATCCAGTTCCTCGATGACTTTTCTGTTGCGCTCATCGAACTCGTCGAACTTATTGTTTGCCTCGAAGGTAGCACTTCTGTACCACTCGTCAACTTCCTCGAGCTTACGTCTGTACTCGTCCTCGATCTGGGAGATAGAAGTTCTGTGTTCTTCTCTTGCCTGCTCGGTAGCGGCATAGGCCTCAGTGAGCTTCTGCTCGACCATTTCATAATTAGCCTGGCTGAGGTTGAGTGCATTTGCGGCCTCATCCACCTTGGAGGTGAAGTCGAGGGTAAGGGAATCCTTCTGAGTTTCCAGCTCGGCGATCTTAGCGTTGTTGGCTTCGATCTGGCTCATAGCGAAGGCCTTCATCTTATCTGCGGCCTTGCTGGTCTTATCTGCCTCGGCAGCTGCAGCTGCTGCTGTGGCATCCTCGGCGGGAGCGTCTGCTTCCTCTTCGGTTTTCTTTTCGCCGGAATACGAGAGGATAGGAGCGTCGGAGATATCGGCAGCTTCCACATCCGGAGGAACGAGAGCGTCCATCTCGGCATACTCCTCACCCGGTGAGGGGATGGTATATGAAGGTATATGGGGAGCCTCGGGCACGTCGGCGGGAACGAGGGAGATGCCCTCCATTTCCGATTTCGATGCGGGAACGTTCTCCTTGGATGTTCTCATCTTATAGTCATCCACGAGACTTACTCTGTGTACTGCGGGCTCAGGATCGGCAGGGATGTCTGCGAGGCTGATCGGCTCAGCTGCAGGCTCCGGCACGGGATCGGGAACGGGTGCAGGCTCCGGAGCAGGAGCAGGATCGGTAAGGGAGATGCCGTCCATAGCATTGGCGGGAGCGGGGGCAGGTGTCTCCTGTGTGCTCTCCATTTTTTTCTTCTTCTCGAACATATATCTTTCGAGCTTGCTCATACCCTCGAGACCTGCATCGGGCTGCGAAACTGGAGCGGGTGCTTCGGGAGCTGGCTCTGTATTGTTAGCTGCATTGATGATCTCGGCAGCCTGATTCTTTTCATGGGGAACTACTGCATCGGGGACTGCATTGGGGCCGAGCTTCCTCTGGATGACGCCGGTAACGACGTCTGCTCTCATTGCTACCTCTCCGACGATATCATCGACAGACTTGCCTTCCTGGTAAAGGCGGATGATCTTATCGTTAGTAGATTCTTCCTTTTTCTTTCTGAATGCCATTAGTAAACCAATCCTTTCCAAAGTGATAGCTTAATGCCATACAATGCATTATGAAGCCTTACGAAACCTTGACGGCAAAAATGATCAAAAATGTATTCACAAGGCCTTTATAATTGTATTATATCACAACGTAATCGGTTTAGCAAGAGAAAATTCAAAATTTCTTCAAAGAACAATGCACAATTTATCAGGCTGATTTTCGTTAATATTGACAAATAGGGCAGGTGACGATCTGCACATAAGTGAGGTAAAACGGCGCATCTGCGCGGTCTGTGTCAAAAGAAGGCAAAGGCAGGCGGCAGAGCAGGGAAGATGTCACAAAAAATTAACAAGAAAAAATCCCCGGAGGGGTATTGCAATTTCTGGCGGTATGTAGTATAATATATAAGTCGCTATGGCGGCATTACGGAGACGTATCGAAGCGGTCATAACGGGGCGCACTCGAAACATAGTAGGGTCTGTCACGGATCAAGTCCGCAAACGGCGTGTTTGCGTGGGTTGTCTCCTTTCGTATGTCGTTGTTTGCGATGCTTATCTCGCAGTTTTCTCGCATTTTTCTAATAGTTTTTTTGTACGGAGAGTTGTCCGAGTGGTCGAAGGTGCAGCACTCGAAATGCTGTGTGGGGTAAAACTCACCCAGGGTTCGAATCCCTGACTCTCCGCCAGTGAGCGGTGTAAGCCGCGTATTTCCGCCTTTTGCAGAGATGCAGAGGGCGGTTTCTTTTGTTTGACGGCGGGACATACTTTTGTGACCTCTTTTACCCCCCCTGCAATATATGATGTTCGATAAGACTATATATCCTCCCTGCCCTCTCGGACAGGGAGTTTGTTATATAATAGTATCACGCCCCCTCCTTTCTTCCTTCGTCATTCTCCCCAAGCGCCCTTTCAATTGCCCTCGCTGAGAGCTTCTTGCTCTCGCTGTCAACGTGGGAGTAGACGTTGCTCGTCGTACTGATGTCGCTATGCCCTAACCACTCCTGAATCAGCTTCATCTGCACGCCGTTGGCAAGGAGCAGGCTGGCACACGAATGCCGAAGATCGTGAAACCGTATCTTCCGCAAGCCGTTCTGTTTGAGTATCACCGCAAAGTGGTCGGTCACATAGTTCGGCTTGATAAGCTCCCCCACCGCATCAACGCAGATGTATTCTTCGTACTCTCTGTTGTAGCTCATCCCGAAGACGCGCTTCATCTCGGCCTGACGTTCCCGCTCGGCTATCAGCTCCTGCTCGACTATCGGTATCAGCGGCAGGGTGCGGTATGAGGATTTTGTTTTCATCACATCGAAGCCCTTGAGGTCGGAGCCGTCCTGCAAGACCTTGTGCTTGATGCTCACCGTCCGGCCGCTGAAATCTATTGCCGACCATTTCAGCCCCACCACCTCGCTCCGGCGCAGTCCGTAGTATGCGGCTATCAGTATAACAATGTGCAGAGGGTCTTCCCTTGTGCAGTCAAGCAGAGCCCTGATCTCGTCGGCGTTGTAAAAGCTCCCGATGAACTGCTGCGCCTTTGGTCTGTCCGCCTGATCGACAGGGTTGCTCGGAATTATCCTGCGCTTCATCGCTGACTTGAATGCAAGGTGCAGAAGGGCGTGATGGCGTTGGCAGGTAGTGCCCTTTAAGCCTTTGGCTCTTAAATGAGCGTAGTACTCGTTGATCTCATCGCCAGTGATCTCACGCACCTTGAGCTTCATCGGCTTGAAGAATGGTATCATATGGACTTTGATATACATCTCGTAGCTGTCGTAAGTCGCCTTGGTGACGCTTCCCTTGTAGCTTTCAAGCCACTCGGCAAGGTAATCCTCTACCTTCATATCCGCTATGCGGTTGCGCTCACGCTCGGCGTGGGTCATCGTTTCGTGAAGATACAAGTCGCCGCTGTTGTAGCGTTCAAGTATCTGATTCAGCCGGTGGTTGGCCTCGGTCTTGGTGCCTTTCTTCGCAGCGAGATCGAGGCTCTGCCATTTCTCGATGCGCTTGCCGTCAGCATCGTACAGGTTGATGACCCCATACCACCGTCCGTTCTTCTCGGACAGATGTCCGGTCGTTCTTTTCATCGCATTTCTCCTTTCGGTTTTGGCCGTCCCCGGCCGTCAACACCACAATACCACAAGACTGCGGCAATGTCTATCTCACTTTCTCCAATTCGGCACTATCAATAAATAATTTCGTTCATCCCGACAAAATTCATACAGCGCCGACTTCGGCACCACCAGCTTTCGCCCGACCTTTATCGCTTCGAGCCGACCCTCTTTGATAAGCTCATAGGCTCGGTTCTTACCGATGTGAAGCTCCTTTGCCGCCTCCGGCACCGACATCATGTCGGGGGTGTGTTTGAACATTGCATCTGTTTTTACCATTTCTATCCTTCCTTTCATAATTCTTTCCTGCACGCCCACACCCGCCCCGACAGCCCCGCCGACCTGTCCTGCGGGTGTTTTCCTCACCGCGCTGCTGCCATCGCACACAGGGCGCTGTGGGCGGTCACAGGCTCAGTTCTTCCGCTTGTATCTCCTGCTCCTCGTCCTGTTCTTCTTCCTGCTCCGGCTCGGGGACAGGTTTCTGCTCCGGCTCGGCAGGCTTTTCCTCTGCGACCTCCCGTTCCAATTCGTTACGCACCTCAGTTTGAATACCCTGCGCCGCCTTGCGCTCGTCGATCTCGTTGAGCTTCTCCAACACCTTCACGATGATATCCATAACGAATTTGAGATTTTGCGCTGCGAGGTAGGCTTCATACCTGCGGCGCTTTTCCTCGGGATCGTCGCTGCTGTCTAACTCAGCCAGTGCAAGCAGAGCACCGATACCAGCCCCGACAGCAGGACTGAGGTCAGGAAGACCGCTGCCGTGAATCTGAACACCCTCTTGGTTATCTTGTCGAGAGCTGCGGTCAGCTCTTTGCTCTGCTCCTGCCGCAAGGATAAGGCCTCCGAAATAAACCTCTCTTGATTGCTCCCAGCCTGTTTGACATTCGCTTTCACCTCGTCCGTCTGACTTGTGAACATTGTGAGCTGTCTCTCCAGTGTCGTGTTCATAAAGCGGTCTATCGCTTTCGAGGTCGGAAGCCTGTCCATTACCTCTAACAGCGTTTCGTGGAACTCCGACTGCTCCTTCAGCAGCGACAACATCTGATCCCATTGTCCTTTCGGTATAGCATAGACCGTCGGCTGATAAGGTGTCTCGGCTATCTCGCTGACCTGCTTCTTCTCCAAACCGAGCAACCGATTCAAGGTGTTGTCCTCTGATTCTGAACTCATTTTCCATTGCCTCCTTTAAAAATCTTGTATCGTGCAGCTTGTCGTCCCTGACCTTTCGCCCGTTGGGACAGGTGTAGGTCATCGTCTTTTGGTGTTCCTCCCACCTTACATCATAGCCTTTCTCTCTGAGCTTCTTGATGAATTCTTCCTTCGAGCCGCAGGTTTTCATCAAGTCTGTTATCACAAGCAGCAGCTCAAACTTCCAGCTCTGTCCTTTCTCCTGCGCACGGTATTCTCTCTGTCCGAGGTTCATGCTCGGCTTGCTTGGGTCATAGGGTTTGAGTACACTTAGTCCATGCGCGAGACATATCTCGTCATTGAGCCTGCGCATATCGGCAAGGGTGTGCTTGTTCATGTGGAGCTTCTTCCCGTCCTTGAAGCTTGTTGCGTTGATGACAAAATGATTGTGCAGTTGGTTATTGTCGAGGTGAGTGGCAACGACTACCTCGTGGTTCGGGAAATACTCCCGGACGAACTGCATCCCGATAGCGTGCGCCTGCTCCGGCGTGAGGTCATCTTTCGGGCTGAAGGACTGGACATACTGATAGAACAGGACATTATCCTTGCCCTCGGCGATGTGTTTCTCCTGCTCTGCTTTGTACAGCGCCTGCGTCGCAAGGAAGGATTTGTGAGCCATCTCCGGCACGCAGTTGTGTCCGCTGACGAGCTTGACCTGCTCATTCAGATTTGTTTTGTCGGGCCGCATACAGTATTTGAGCAGACCTTTTTGCGCCGAGGGTGTCTGTTTGCTCTCGGGGATGTTCTGAATGACAGCCACATCACTCGCTCCTCTCTATGATAGTATCGAGCAGGCGCTCGTAGAGCTTTTTCAGTTCGGACAGGTCAATGACCTTGATCTCTCTCTGATGTGCAAGGCGGGTAAGCTGATTCAGGTTGTTGCCCTGGTAGCGCAGCTCCTTGTTCAGCTCCCGGAGCGCATCGTTTGACACGACCTTACCCTCGGTACACATCTTGAAGATGAACTCCCGCCAGGTCAGTCCGGCGGCCTCGATCCGTTTCCACATCAGCGTGTCATAGTCCTCCGGCGTGAGCCGGATGGTCACTCTCTTGGTTTGGTTTCTTGGCATCTTACCTCTCCTTTCTACCCTCCGCCAATGAAAAGGGGTGCGGGTTCTCCCGCATTGGTGCAGGGTACCGCAGCCGCCAAAGCGGCAGTGGTCGCCCATGCGCTATGCTTGCCACGGAGTTCCCAGCCTCCGTGCAGGTCGCAGCGTCGACGGCGCAATTCGCGTTACGCTCCCTTTGGTCGCTTACATTTGTATTGAGCTTTTCATCTTGCGCCCGCGGTTGCAGCAATAGTTTTGGAATAATAATTGCGAAGAAAAAAATATCACGCGCTTTTCAGTCTCGCCCTTAACAGAAACGCTTTCAGAAATATCACGGCAGCATCGATTTTGTTTTTGCCGGAGAGAGAAACCTTTATCTCGGCGGGAACAGAAATCTCTTTTGCAGCATCAGAGAATTTCACATCAATATATTTAATCTCCGCCTCTTTTTTCTTTCGCTCTTTTTCTTCCTGTGCTTTACAGAAATCTTCAAAAGGTGTGATCGGTGTTCCCTCTCTTGCGCACTTTGCCTCTATACTTTTTGCTGCAGCCATAACAAGTTTATCACCCGCGTCGGGATCGTTCACATTGATCTGTGACAACAATGACATCAATGACGACACTTCTGATACCGGAGGAGTAATGTCATTTTCGCTTTTGTCGTCATCGGTGACAACACTATCAAGGTTTTGTCCGATATACGTTTGTGTCGTCATGTCGTCATTGACGTCACAGAGCTTATCAATAGTTACCTTGATATCGTCAAACAGCTTTCGAGGTTTGACTTCGTAAGGCAGCATATTTTCATCCGTGATCGGAGTAAAAATCAGCAGACGCTCATCGCCTTTTCTGCGTGTTCCGTCAAACATAATACCGAGACCTTCGAGCTGATCGTGATGCGCGTTAAGCTCTATTTTTATTCTCCGCGAATTAAAATTGAACTTCGGCTCGATACCGCAGGCTTTAATATCTTCAATAAGTTTAGTCGGATTGGTAACATAAGGCTGCAAATCATCGAGGTCTGCCCAAACAAAAAAGTGCAGATAGAATGCAATGATACTGACATACTGATTTGTTTTTTCTTTCTCGTAAGCCTGCCCCTCGATCATTTTCCACTCGCCGTTGCTTTGCATTTCGATTTTGAAAACTGACACACCGTAATCGCGGCTGACGACAGTCATCTTTGCAAGATTATCTTCACGGTTTGGTCTGTTGATCAGCCAATAGGTATCAAGTGCTGCGGTGATACCGTTTGAACCGGAAGCTGCTTCGAGCGGATCTCTGAACTTAGTTTTGCTTGTGTGATGAACAAGAAGTATTGCAATGCTATTGTCGAGGGCAAATCTTTGAAGCATCATCAGCTCCGAATAATCCTGCGCATACAAGTTGCCGCCGGCTTTCTTTTCATTGTCGCGTATGTGCTGCAGCGTGTCGATGATAACAAGATTAGTGTCGGGATAATCTGTTATGAACGAAGTCATCTGCTCGATCAATCCCTGATGCAGTCGCTCGGCAAGGATAGCAAAGCGAACATTGTTAGTTGCGTTGTCATCCATATCCTTAACACGCTTTTGCAGCCGGGCAAGGTCATCCTCCAGTGCAAGATAGAGAACATGACCTTTGTTTGTCGGAAAGCTCCACAGCATTTCCCCACTTGACACAGCAAGCGCGACCTGCAATGAAAGAAAAGATTTACCGATCTTTGTCGCACCTACGATCATCGCAAGTCCTTTCGGCAGCAGCCCTTCGATGACAAACTCCTTCGGCGGTAGCTGCATCTCCAGCAGCTCTTCTCCGCCGACAGTTTCCAACGGTTTTACGATCTGATTTTCCATTTGATTTCCCCTTTCATTTTTATTGAAACAAAAAGGGCCGGGATCATCTGTCGCAGGTACATAGTTATACCTGCGACCGTAATGATCCCGACCCATTATTCCCGAATTCACCGCCGGGTGGATGGTTAGTTTACGGTTGTTATGTTTGTATTATTGCCGTCATCGGCAACTTGTGCAATATTTGCACGAGTTGAAATCACTAACGTTTTTAAATATCATTTTCATCATTCACGCACTGTGCAGCACCTTGATATACAGCCCAAACAGCTTATGACACCTCGGACACTCCATAACATAATCAGCGGGCTCGCTGCCGAGAGCAAAGACCTCACTGTTATTTTTCAGCTTCGCATCCGCGACATCGGCACAGCGAGAGCCGCAATGCGGACATTTCAGCTTAGGCATTGTTTTTCTGTTGTCGGTCAATTCTGTCTCCTTTCGCTCTACGGCAGGTCTTTGATCACCTTCACCGCAACGCCCTGCACCACGATCTCGTCAGGGCAAATATCCTTCATCGAACTGTTTTCGGGATGAAGAACGGGACGCTTCTTTCGTTTGTCGTACACAAGTCTTTTCAGAGTGCTGCCGTTGTTCTCATCTAGTGCGGCGACGATCTGACCGTACTCTGCGTGGTCGGTCTGTTTAATAACAACAAGGTCGCCGTCATTTATTCCCGCCTCGATCATCGAATCGCCGGACGCACGAAGAACAAAATATCTACCGTCGCCCAGCCATTCGGAGGGTATGGAAACAAACTCCCCGTGCATCTGCTCCTCGACTGTCGGCGTGCCGCAGGGTATGGAACCCACGATCTGCACCCGGCGCACGGTGTAATAAGTCAGCTTTTCGATGTAGGGTGTGACGATCGACTTGCCGTCGTACTTGACAACGCCCTCACGGTCGAGTTCCTGCAAGTAGCGGAGTGCCGACTGGCGCGAAAAGCCTAGCTTCGCCTCGATCTCCCGCAGCGAGGGCGTGTGCCGGTTCTCGCGGTAATAGTTGTCGATGTACTCGATCATGGCGTATGCCGCCTGTCGTTTTTTCTCGTTCATTTTGTACCTCCAAAGTTCTGTGACTTTGTCCTTGAAAGTATCATATCATACTTCGTGACGACTGTCAATGCAAATTTTTGGACAGTTGGAGGTTTGTAGGAATGCACAAACAATTTCGTCAAACTGAACATTCGTTCGCGTATATAAAGAGCGCTGACAGGTCGGAGTGGCCTGTCAGCGGGGGTTGCATTATTTGTGCAAAATGACTGAGTATGATTAAGAGTCAAATTATCCCTGCGGAGTGCGCTGTGGGCTTTGCTCAAACAAGCGTACCTTATATCGTCAAATATTGGTAATAATCGGGAGTGACGGTATCCTCGTTGAAAGCGAAGGCTATGACTATCCCTGGTATAGAAATGTATACAAGAAATCATGTTAGACAGGGACAGTAAACTAAAATATCCACCAAAGTGATGTTCGTTGCTTTTGAATCCATACATTTTTATCTTATCAACTGTTTTTAAAACGGCTTTTATCCTCATACATTTCTTTATCAGCTCTTTTGAATACATCAAGCAGGCAGATGTCATTGTTTGGCAGATAATCTGCACTGCCGACAGCAATAACTACAATTATTCCGCAGAGCTGGACTCCGGAAGAATTATGGTATATACTGTATCTACAATATTGATTTGGAGGTACACAGCTATGTTGAAAACACCTGAATTGTCAATGCCGAGATCACGTAAGGTCACTACCGTCTGCAACAGCAGGCGTGAGGTCTGGGAGGACTACGAGGAAGCAAAGGCATATTTCCTTGAACTTATGATGACTACCGAGGGCGAGGAACATGAACGAGCGGAGTGCGTATATATCCAACTGCTTCACGGGCTTGACGAGTGTAGCGACGAGGACGAGTAATCATCATGGCGAGCTGTTTCGGCAGCTCGCCCTTGCTATGTCCTGTGACGAACGGAAATGCCCCTCAGCACCTTCCAAGCCTGCGGAGCGGAAAACTAACCGACTGAAAAGAAAAGACCTGAGAAGTGCTTGTGTGAGCAAATCTCAGGTCTTTGTGTGTTATTCAGTTCCAAAAGGGTATGCTGTCATTGAGGCGCGCGCCATAATGCTGATTTGAACCTCAGCGGAACGGAAAGTGAGTGTGTCATTAGACTACGGTCAAGCAGCACACATCAATATTGTGCCTTAACGCAATCTTAACACCGCACCCGTAATCTTAACAGCACCTTAACTGCTCATGTGATATAATAGAACTATCATTTGAACGTGAGGTGTACGATGTTACATAAAAACAGAGTAAAAACCAGAAATCGAATGACATCATTTCAGGTAATAATATTAAGCTTCTTCGGCCTGATACTGATAGGCACACTGCTTCTGATGCTTCCGATCTCATCACGGCAGAGGAGTGTAACGTCTTTTTCGGATTCGATGTTTACCGCCGTTTCAGCAACCTGTGTGACAGGTCTGGTCGTTAAAGATACTGCAACATACTGGTCATTGTTCGGGCAGTCAGTCATTCTGATGCTGATACAGATCGGCGGCATGGGTGTTATCACCGTAGGCCTTGCGATCATCAGAGCCTCAGGCCGGAAGATCGGTCTGTGGCAGCGAAGTGCGATGCAGGAATCTATCTCTGCGCCGCAGGTCGGCGGTATCGTGAAGCTGACAAGCTTTATAATCAAAACATCGCTTATTATAGAGCTGATCGGTGCGGCTTTGCTTGCACCTGTTTTCTGCAGTGATTTCGGTGTGGCAAAGGGCCTGTGGTATTCTTTGTTTCACAGCATATCCGCTTTCTGCAATGCAGGCTTTGATCTGTTCGGAGTAAGGGCACCGTTTTCCTCTCTGACCTCATACCACAGCAATATCTATCTCAATCTCGTTATCATGATGCTGATCATCATAGGCGGTATCGGTTTTCTCGTCTGGAGCGATATAGGAACACACAAGCTCAGATTCAGGCGCTTTTCACTGCAAAGCAAAGTCGTCCTGATGACATCTGCTGTCCTGATCGTTCTGCCTGCACTGTATTTCTTCTTTTATGAATACGGCAATGAGGGTATCCATGACCGGATGATCCATTCTATGTTTCAGTCTGTAACTACCCGGACCGCAGGCTTTAACACAACTGATCTTGCAGCTATGGATGAATCGGGCAGTGCCATTATGATAATACTTATGCTGATCGGAGGATCTCCCGGTTCTACCGCTGGAGGTATGAAGACGGCGACATTTGCTGTTCTGTTTCTTTCTGCGGCCACAGTATTCAGCCGCAGGAACGATGTGCAGTGCTTCAAGAGAAGAATATCCGACGAAACTGTCCGCAGTGCAGGCGCTGTTTTGTTTATGTATCTTGTATTGTTCTTTACAAGCGGTATCATTATCAGCAGAGTGGAAGAATTGCCGCTGCTGACCTGCCTTTTTGAAACGAGTTCAGCTATCGGTACTGTGGGACTTACACTCGGCATTACAAGCAGTCTGTCAGCTGTTTCGCGGATAATACTGATGATACTTATGTTCTTCGGAAGAGTAGGCGGGCTGACGCTGATCTATGCCGCCCTGCCGTCAGCGGACAGTCAGAATTCGCGCTTGCCGCTTGAAAAAATATCTGTTGGATAAGGAGCTTTACATATGAAAACAGTTTTGATTATCGGAGTGGGACAATTCGGCAGTCATATTGCCAGACGTATGAAGGAACTGCGGTGTGAGGTCATGGCCGTGGATTCAAAAGAAGAACGCATCAACGAGATACTGCCCTATGTGACCAATGCGAGGATCGGCGACAGCACTAATGAGGAGTTCCTCCGTTCGCTTGGTGTAGGAAACTATGATGTCTGCATCGTTGCCCTCGGCAGCCTGTTTCAGTCCTCTCTGGAAACAACATCTTTGCTCAAGGAGCTTGGCGCCAAAAAGGTCATATCCAGGGCTACGAATGACGTTCAGATGAAATTCCTGCTGAAAAACGGAGCCGACGAGGTGGTCTATCCTGAGATGCAGATGGCGCTTCGCATCGCTACAAAATATGCATCGGACAGTATCCTTGATTTTATTCATCTTGATAACAATTACTCGATCTATGAGCTGAAAGTGCCGAAGGACTGGTACGGAAAGACTCTCTCCCAGATCGACATACGCAAGAAGTTCAAGCTCAATATCCTGACTATCAAACGCGGGACAGAGGTGTTCATACCTGCGCCGGATACTGTGATCCTGACCGATGATATCGCATTCGTTATCGGTGAGGTGCGTGATATCCAGAAGTGCTTCAAGATTTAGGAGATGATCGTGTGAGAGGCCTTCTGCTTGCACTGTCTGTAGGAGCAATGTTTCTTTATGGCATTTACGTTATGAAAAAAATAGATGAATTCATAGAGGAGATACAAAAGAACAGCAGTCCTGAACAAGAAGCATCAGAAGACGCTGTTGACGAACACAAAAGTGATATGTTATAATAACAAGGGTGATCCTTATGACTGCTGACTCTATCAAAAAATCTAAATCATTGTCTGTGTTCAAAGACTCCGCCGTATGTCTTGTGGTGCTGACCGCTGCAACCCTTGCCGGGTATGCTTTCAAAGCCTTTCATCTTGCCGATGCGGATATCATTATGCTGTATATCATCGCTGTACTTGTGATATCCATTTTCACGTCTAAGATACAATTTTGTCTGATCTCATCGGTAGTGGGCGTTGTGCTTTTTAACTACTTCTTCACCTATCCTGAGTTTTCTCTTTCAGCTCACGATGCAGGCTATCCTGTCACATTTGTGACAATGTTTATTACAGCGTTCATAGCCGGAACGCTTGCCAATAAGCTCAAACGCAATACCCTGATCGCCGAGCAGAATGCCCGTGAAAAGGAGGAGGCAGCACTTCTGGCGCAGAATGAACAGCTTAGAGCTAATATGCTCCGTTCCATATCCCATGACCTCAGAACA
>JAFXRI010000078.1 GCA_017526445.1 Ruminococcus sp.
GTCAGATTTTTCGTCAGAGTGCATAAATTTGACGCAGGCGGGCTGACGCCCGGCAAGGAAAATTTGTGTGCTATGACGGAAAATATGCAAGCAGATGACGTGCAGAGGCGCAAGCCGCGGGTTGTGCGGTGTTGCCTTAAACTGAACAGCAGGCATATTCTGCGAAAGAAGGCACCTCCCTGTGTGCGGGGAGGTGCCTTTGTCTTATGCCGTTTACGCTGTGCAGTTCCGTATCAGTGATACTGTCAGAATATGCGGTTATATATCTTATCGTTATAGAGGATATGATACCTGCCGCCCTTGATCTCAGGTCCGTCAATGTCGGGGATGAGCAGGCCGGGCATTTCGGTATATACTTCTGCCGAGAAATCCACATCGGCGACAGTCAGACTGGTGTTGGCGTTATATCCGCCGAATACCAGGGCGTTGGCGCCGTTGACGCTGGTCTTGACAGAGGATTTTTCAATCAGCAGCTCGGAGGAGCCGTAGAGTGCGCCGAAGGCGGCGAGGGCGTCAGCACGGACGCTGACAGAAAGACTCATACTTTCAATATGAACGCGGGCACGGTCGCCTCTGAGAGAACCGATGCCGAGGGCGATCTGGCTGTCACAGCTGAGCTTGAGGCTGGAGTACATAATGCTGATGTCGGCGTTGCCGTTTATGGAGCCTATGCCTGTACAGAAAGCACCGGACACCGAGCACTCGATGTCGCAGCCGACAATAGCTACTCTTGTCTCGCCATCGCCTGCGCCTATGCAGGTGCTGGAGCTGCTGGCGGACTTGATGATATATCTGCCGCGGTTCAGAGTGATGACTCCGCCCAGTCCGGAGCCGATGCATACTCCTGCGTGGCTCTCAGACTTGATGGTCAGGGTGCCGTCCTGGTCGAAGATCAGTTTGCCGTGGCGTGAACTCAGGTCATTGCCGATGCCGTAGAAATCGGCGCTGCCCAGGTCTATAGACAGGTCACCCTTGCCTTCAAGAATGAATGTGGAGGACTCGGGTACGCGTATGCCGCTGTTATAGAGCCTGCTGGCGCCGACAAGCACCAGATTGACCTTATTGTCCTTGCCGATGTCAATACATGGGCGTTCGACGAAATTGGAGAGTCCGGCATTTTCAAGGACGATAGTGCCGCGGAAGCCGTCGGCGGTGGTGATATGTATGCTTGAAGCAAAGCGGGGAGCGCCGGCAACGGTGATCGTACTGCCGGAGCATTCGGCGCCGATATGGATGCGGCTGTAGCCGTCCTTGTTAAGATATTCAAGAGAGATGCGCTCGTCCTTTTCGGCGATATAGCGGTGGATGCGCCTGCCGTCCTCGCGCTCCTGGGTATTGGCGCAGATCTCGGCGCGGATGCTGTAGGGTATATCCTTTATTATCTCAGGTGAGGGCATAGCTGTATAATATCCCTGTATCAGATCAGCGCCCATAAGGATGACAGTCCTGAGCTCGTCAGAAGTCTCGACACCCTCGGCGAGGGCCATGATGCCGTTCTCGTGGCAGAAGTCGATGATCTCTCGGACAACGTGCTTCTTATTGGGATTTGATTCTATCCCGCTGAGAAGTGAACGGTCGATCTTGACGATATTCGGGGAATACCTTATCAGGTTATGGAAGTTGGAATATCCTGTGCCGAAGTCGTCTATGGCGATAGGCACGCCCAGGGAGCGGAACCTTTCCTTTATCATAATGATCTCGCTCTCCTGGAATTCGGAGTTCTCGGTCATTTCGACGACGACATCCACAGGCCTTTCGCGGATGAGCTGTTCGATAGCAGCGACCTTATCCTCGGGAAGGCGAACTTTTGGGAGGCTGTTGATGAATACAGCTTTGCCGCCGAAAAGGGAACTGTTCTCTTTGATGAAACTGAGGACATTCATAAACGTCAGGTCCTCCACATCGGTGAGACGGCCTGTCAGCTCGGCATACTTCAGGATATGGAAGGGTGAGATGCCCTTTACAGTCTCGGCACGCATAAGTGCTTCATAGGCGTAGATCTCGCCGGAGTCGGCACGGACTATGGGCTGGAAGTGATAGGTGAGCAGGTTCCGGTCGAGTATCATCTGCACTGTTTCGTTTTCCTGCATCTCCGTCTCGGTGAGCTGATGGGACTTTGCCGCAGATGGAACTCCTGTCTTGCTCTCGATATACTGATCCGTCAGGCCGGTAAGGCTCTCGATAAGCTCCTGCTCCGAGGGACCGCAGACTTTGGTCAGGCCGGCAAGGGTGCGGTCTCTGTAGGCTGTGTATTCAATTTTGTCATTTAATCCCTTGACAGTCTCGATGAACTCGGTCAGGGTCTTGTAGAAAGCGTCAGGCAATGCGCTCACCTCCCGATTTTTATATATTATACCATAATCTTTACACGCTGTAAACAATAATTTGTAAACATTGACGCAAATCGGAGGGCAAAAAAGAACAAAAGTGTAAAAAAATTAAAAGTATGTATAATGAATTGGCTTATTAAGACAAATTTTGCAGTATCGCTGAAACATGTAAATAAATTCCAATACCAAGCCGGTCATTTATCAGGAATGATGAGGACGGTGAGCTGCGTTCTTGGACAAGGAAAGGCACATCTCCGGGACAGGGGATGTGCCTTTGGGTATGTCAGAAGCTTTCCCGCAGCTTCTCGATCGCGGCCTTTTCGATGCGGGATACGTAGGACCGGGATATGCCGAGCAGGGCAGCGGTCTCCCTCTGAGTCAGGGGGCGCTTGCCGTAAAGACCGTAGCGGAGTATCATGATCTCGCGCTCACGGTCGCTGAGCAGGCGGTCTATCAGTTCATAGAGCTTCTGTGACGAGACGAGGAACTCCACCTCCTCGTGGATGCAGCTGTCATCGGCGATAACGTCTATCAGCGAGAGAGTGTTGCCGTTCTTGTCGGTCTCGATAGGCTCGTCAAAATGGACCTCCCCGGCGGTCTTTTTCAGGGAGCGGAAGTGCATAAGTATCTCATTTGCGATCATCACGCAGCGGACTTATATCACTATCCTCATTGCTCCTGCTTCGGGAGCCGGCGAAGTATATACTGACATTCTCGCCGTCCCATTCTACGCGGTCCACAAGACAGCGTATAAGGCTGCGCTTCTTTTCGAGATCCAGGCTGTCAAACGCCGATGCATAGTCTGCGAGCATATCGGCAAGGGCAGAGAAGTTTTCCCCGCTGCTGCCGGCCCGGGAGATCAGCTGTCTGTATTCGGCTATGCGCCTGTCCAGGTCAGCTTCCTCTTCGCGGCGGGAGTTGATCTGTTCGAGTATATCCTTTGAAGCAGCGCTTTGTCCGGCAGAGGCCAGCACCGTGACCAGTTTCCCGCACTCGGCGGAGAGCTTCTGCTTTTGTTTGACGAGCCTGTCGATCTCAGACTGATAGTCCCCCAAGGTATCGGATACTTTATTTTCATATGAGCGCAGTCTTTTGACCAGCATCAGACTGTCGCTGCCGAGAGCCTTTATCTCTCCGCAGATCAGCTTGTCGAGCCTGTTGCCGCTTATGCGCTTCATAACGCATCTGCCGCCTTTGCTGTTTTCTTTCAGTTCGCAGAGGTAGTCGTAGATGCGTTCGCCTTCCTTGTTCACGCGGTCGGAGAGCTTGGGACGCATATAGCTGCCGCAGCCAGCACAGAAGAGTCTTCCTGAAAGCAGGGCCACATTGCTCCTGGGCCTGCGGAAGGACTTATCCTTGTTTACTGACAGCAGATCCTGGACGGAGGACCAGTCCCTGCCGCTGATAACGCCTTTATGCTTACCGACGGCGATTATCCACTCGGAGGGATCCCGCATACGGTTCGCCTTGCCTGCCTGCTGACGAGTCTTGTTATAGGAAATGACGCCTTGTTTGCCGTCGAAGTCGGCCTCCCCGGCAAATACCTGCATACCCTTCCCGGTGAAATAGAGGTAGGCATCCCTGTCGTTTATCGCATATACGGGATTTTGTAGTATGTTTTTTATGGCGAAGCGGTTGAAGTCGTTGCCCCGGCGGGTAACGATGTTCTCAT
Source organism: Ruminococcus sp. (assembly GCA_017526445.1). Taxonomy (GTDB): domain Bacteria; phylum Bacillota; class Clostridia; order Oscillospirales; family Ruminococcaceae; genus FB2012. The sequence continues at coordinate 4,003 of JAFXRI010000078.1, forward strand.
TGAGCAGGAACGACTGTACGGCGGTCAGAGAGCACAGTTCGAGGAATTTGGCGAATATCAGTCTGACGAGCCCGATCTCCTCGGGGATCTGCTCCAGCTTTCTGGCTTTGCGTTCCTTGCCGTCAACGGAAACGCTGCCGACGGTGTCGGTGCTGCGGTAGCCTGTAGGAGGATTTCCGCCCAGCCAGCGGCCCATCTTGGCGAGCTCCTGCATATTGTCAATGATACGCTCAGCGATGATGTCACGCTCCAGCTGAGCAAAGACCGAAGAGATCATCATCATAGCCTTGCCCATTGGGGTGGTGTCATCGATATTGTCGTTGACGGAAAGGAAGCAGACACTGTGTTCTTTCAGTTCTTCGTACGTGCGGACGAAATCCGCAGTGTTCCGGCTGATGCGGTCAAGACGGTAGCAGATGACGGAGCGGAATTCTCCCTCGCGGCAGCGGCGCATCATCTCCTGGAACCGGGGACGCCTGGTATTGGCACCGGTATAGCCCTCGTCCTCAAAAACGACGATGTCTTCTTCTCTGACACCGTGTCTGCTAATAAGCTCACTGCGGCATATCTCAACCTGGTTGCTGATGCTCTCACCCTTTCCGGTGAATTTGGATTTGCGGCTGTAGATCGCATACTTGCGGCTGTCTGACATATAAACATCTCCTGTGAAAAATAATGTTTTGTAATGCTGCGGATCCTTGATGATACTCCGACGTCAGAAGAAAACGTCAGCTCCGGACCATATATTAAGGCAACACCGCACAACCCGCGGCTTGCGCCTCTGCACGTCATCTGCTTGCATATTTTCCGTCATAGCACACAAATTTTCCTTGCCGGGCGAAAAGCGAATTGGTCTTCGCTCGCCCGCCTGCGTCAAATTTATGCA